>CAUFMB010000051.1 GCA_959026535.1 uncultured Collinsella sp.
TCGGTCGCACGGAGAGCATTTCCCAGTTGACAAAACTATAGGAACACCCCCCAACTGCATAGCTTCCTAGTCAAAGCGCCCGGCGAGCAGTTTGTGCTTGCCGGGCGTTTTGCCGTCCGCGGATTTTGGGACATGCGGCCCGTTTTTTGAGCCCGCCTGTCGGTACACTAAAAGCACTATGGGTACCCGCGAGCGACATATCGGCCATGCGGCCGCCCGATCCGCGCCGGTAGCGGATCCCAGGGGCGGCAGGCTCTTCGCCATGCCGCGATTCCTCGTTGGCATAACGCACCTGGTGTACCGTCGTCGCGCCTTCGTCATTGCCGGCGTCATAACCGCACTATTTCTTCTGTTTTTGGCGGTCTTGCCGGCGTTATTCGCTTCCGATCCCAAGCTCTCCAACACCGTGCCCATCTATAGCGAGGTGTCCAAAGAGGTCGTGGACGGGCTTATCCATTCGAGCTCGATTCCGCTGCTTGTCGCTGCCGTCGCGTTCTCAATCTGGGGCGTGCTGGTTTACCTGCGCTGTCTTGATTACATCCTGCGCCGGCGCCTCGTTGCCGTTGCCACCATCAGCGCCTTGTGGATGATCGAGGTCATCCTCAAGTACAAGTCGTTCACGCCGTTTTATGCCACCGTGCTGTGGTACCTGTACTATGTGCCCATGACGCTCATTCCGCTCCTCTACCAGCTGTGCGGCCTGCGCCTTGCGGGGTTGGAGCATCATCGTGCGGGTCGCCGCTACCGCACGGCCCTGTGGATCGCGGCCATCCTGCTCATTGGGTTTGTGCTCACCAACGATTTCCACCGGCAGGTATTCCACTTTGACCGCACAAGCGACACCTGGAGCAACGACTACACGTACGGCTGGGGTTATTTTGCCGTTCTGATATGGACGGCCTTTAACTTCGTGGCCTTTTTCATTTTGGTGGGGCGCTCCTCGTCCTTCCGTATCCAACGTTTTTCGAGCACGGCGGCACTCGTGCTGCTGGGCGGCGCGTTCTTTGCCATTTCGTACGCCCTGCGCGTGCCTTGGGCATGGAAGCTCAACTTTTCGCTCGTCTACTGCGTGCTGTGCGTGGTGACGCTCGAGATTTGCCTCGATTGCGGCGTTATACCGTCGTACCACGGTATTGCCAACATTTTCGACACCCTGCCGCTCGATCTGAAGGTTATAACGCGCGACCTGCAGGAAGTCTATGCCACGCCGGTATCAAAGCCGATTCCGGCAGGCGTGCGTGAAGAGCTGCGCGCTCAGGAGCACGGGCATTCCCACGCCTTTACCGTGGCGTCCGATCCCGATGTGATGTACCGCGCCTTTCCACTGCTGGGCGGATTGGCATTGCTCGCCCAAGACGTATCGGAGCTCAACGAGCTCAATCGCGAGCTGGCGTACCGGCGCATGGAATTGCAGCGCCAAAACGAACTGCTTACGGCCGACTACGATCTTAAGACGCATCTTGCCGACCAGGAGGCCGAGGCCTTGCTGATCAAAGATGTTGACCAGGCGCTTGCCCGCGCGCTCGATGAGATGTATGGGCTGCTGAGCTCGCTGCCGCCGTTAACCGATGAGGCATCCTCGCACGAGCGCTATCGCATGCTGCAATGTGCCAAGATGCTCGTCGCCTATTGCAAACGCAAGGGCTCGCTCACGTTGGCGCAACATGGGGAAAGCGGGTTTGACCGTGATCGCATCCAACTCATTGCCAACGAGCTGGCAAGTGACTTGCGCACCATCGATGTCGACTGCGCTTCGATCATCGCCATACAGCGTCCGATGCATGCCAGTACGGTAAGCGCGCTGTACGACTGCGTGTATGACTTTGCGTTTTTCGCCTACACCACCGATTATCCGGCACTCATGTACCATCTGAGCGAACACGATTCGTGCAGCGTGGAGCTGCGTGCCACGCTCTTTTCCAACGACGAGGAGGACTTGTCGCAGACGCCCGCCGCGCACGAGCTCGAGGTTGCACTGCAGGGGCGTAACGTGGCGTATCGTCTTGAGGGCGAGGCCGGTCAGCTGCGTATGATCGTGCTGATGCCGCGGGCGGGTGAGTGATGATGCAGATGCCGCTTATCCTTCCCCAGATCGTTGCGCTCGATGTGCTCTTTGCCTTGGTGGCATGCCTGCAGACCATCCATGTTCCGCTCATCGCATCGCGTCGTTCGTCTTACAACCGCAAAGTGATTTGCGTCTATGAGTCGAGCCTTGTGCTGCACTTGATTATCTCGGCCGTCATCTTGTTCGTGTCGAGCGGGTCGTATCTGGTGGCGCCGCTCTATGTCGTCGCCGAGGCGGCGGGCGCGCTGCTATGGCTCAACGCCGCGATTGCCGCCTATGGCGTAGTCCTTATGGTGCATTATCGTCGTCCCGTCATGATGGTTGAGCTGCTGCTTGTTGCCGCCGCGACGCCGCCGGTTGTTTACGTCATGGGTTCGGCGTGGCCCGCAGTCCTTATCGCGGAGGGCGCGTTCTTCCTGTTCCGCTCCATCGCGGCGCTTTTGATGGACGTGCGCAACCGCCAGGAGGACACCACGGCGTTTTCGACGATCGAGACCATTAACGTGATCCCCGTCGGCATTCTGTATCTGGATTCGAAGGGCCGCCCGTTGCTCATGAACCGCTGCGTGCGCAGGAATCTCGTGGAGCTTCACATGCCCACCGACCTGCACGACATGAGCGATACGTGGAACGGCCTTCGAAAACTCAGTGCGGAGATGCCCGAGAGCAGCAAAAACCGCGTTCGAATCGACCTGGACCGCTTTGGGGAGGCGCGCGCGGTGGTCGAGGTTTCCCCCTCCGAGATTCGTCTGTTCGCGTGCGATGAGGTTATGGTTTCGGGCCGCCCCTTTGAGCGCATTATCGGCTTGGACGTGACGGAGTATGCGCATGCCCACGACCGTCTGGCGCAGGCAAATCACCTGCTTGAGCTTGCGGGTCAAGAACTTCAGGCTCAGATCGAAGAGGTCAAGAAGGTTGCCGACAATGCGGCCTACCTGCGCATGCGTGCCCGCGTGCACGACGTGATCGGACAGCGCCTGTCCATCCTCCATCGCTATCTGGAAGAGGGACGCCTGGACGACGAGTCGCTCGAGCAGATTGACCCGCTGCTGCGCTCGATTGCCGCCGACCTGCGTAGCGGTGGCGCTAGCGAGCCTGCGGAGCAACTGGGCGATATCGTTCATGCCTTTGGCCTGGTGAGCGTGCAGATTGATGTAGATGGATCGCTTCCGGACGATGCATGCGTCGCTGCCGCCTTTTTGCAGATTATCCGCGAGGCATCGACCAATGCCACCAAGCATGCGCAGGCCCACCAGGTCCAGGTGCGCCTGTGGCAGGAGGTATCGGATGGTGGCGCCATTGCACACATGACGGTATCAAACGACGGAGCGCCTGCCCCCGTATCGTATCGCGAGGGAACGGGTATCCCTGGTATGAGGCATGTCGCGCAAAATCTGGGCGGCAGCCTGGAGGTCCATGCCGCCCCGCCCTTTACGCTTGCGGTGTCCATTCCGCTGAACTCCAACGCAACGGTCCAAAGGAGAAGCTCATGATTCGTATCCTTATCGTCGAAGACCAGGCCATTCTGCGCGAGAGCCTTGCACGCTCTGTTGGTGACCAGCCCGACATGACCGTTGTTGCCGCCATCGCCGATGCCTCAGATGCCTTGGACGTTGCGCTCAAGGAGCATCCGGACATGATTTTGATGGACGTGTGCACCGAGCACGATTCCAACGGCATCGTGGCGGCGGCGCGCATCAAAGAGCGGCTGCCCGAGTGCCGCATCGTTATCATGACGGGCATGCCCAAGATTACGTTTGTCGATCAGGCGCGCGAGGCGGGCGTCGACAGCTTTGTGTACAAGAACGTCGGCATCGATGAGCTTTTTGCGGTGATGCGCTCCACGCTGGCAGGTTACTGCACGTTTCCCAAGCCGCCCGAAAGCATCTTTTCGGGCACGGCGGCGCTCGACGACGTTGAGCTGTCGATTTTGCGCCTGGCGTGTGAGGGCAAGAGCCGTCGCGAGATTGCGGCCGAGTTGTTTATGAGCGAGGGCACGATCAAGCGCCGTATCTCGGAGATTCTCAACAAGACCGGCTACGACAACATCATGCGCCTGGCCGTGCACGCGGTGACCGAAGGCAGCATTGTTCCCAACATGGAGCGCTAACGCTCGTTACGCATCGGCATAAAAGCGACGGGGCCGCAGGATCAACTCCTGCGGCCCCGTCTGGTGTGCGCGGATGTGTCCGCCAATCCGCGGCTGTCGATGTCTGCCGTTACGCGATGGTTACGCTGTAGGAGGCGACGTCCTCGTAGGAATCGGTCAGGTAGGCGTCGATGCCGATGGTCGTGTTGACCAGGTCGTCGAGGCTATCGAGCGCGCCGTTCGAGAACGTGAATTCCTCGGTGGCGTTGGTGCCGGGCATCAGGTGAGCCGAGAACCAGGGTTCCTTCATGGTGCCGTTGACGTTGGTCTTACCGCTGGGAGCGTAGAAGGTCAGGTCCTTGTCGCTCTTGTTGGTGATGTTGACGACAAAGCCGATGTCGCCCCAGTCGTCCTTGAACTTCTCGGTGATGGTGATGGTGCACAGATCGTCATCGGCGACGGTGACGGCGGGGGAGATTTCGACGCGCTGGACGTCGTCGTCTTCGACGGCCTCATCGATCTCCTCTTCCTTTTCGGCCGCCTCGCGATCCTTCTTCACCGTGCCGGACAGATCCTTGTCGGACTTGGTGAAGACAAGATTGCCGTCATCCTCTTCGAGGATGAGTTTGCCGTCCTTGAGCTTCATGTCGTGCGACTCGTCTTCGGCGGTGATCGTTACGGTGGTGGCGTCCTTTGCCTCCCATTTAAGGTCGACAACCTCAAGGAACAGGTCGAGGGCGCCTGTACCGTCCTCATCGAGAATCAGGACGCAGTGGACACCCCAATCCTCGAGCATCTTCATGTACTCATCGGTCAGCTCTTCGCCATCCACGGTTCCACCCGAGAGTTCCCAGCTGCCGACGAAGTCGGCCTTGGGGTCTTTGGCGCCGCCGCTGCAGCCCGTCAGGGCAAAGGCGAGCGCCAGGACGCATGTCAGGAATGCGAGCACGGACTTTTTGAACGTTGTCTTCATGGTGTCCTCCTTAATCGAACGAAACCCATAGAAGCAGGAGCGGGGGCGGCGGATCCCCCGCCAATTACCAGATAGAGGGACTAGGGCCTGGGCGTTCCGCAGTTGCTGCAGAACTTGCCGCCGTTTTCGCTACCGCAGTTGGGGCAGAACCACTTGGCCGGTGCCGGGGCGGGTGCGGGGCTGCCGCACTCGGGGCAGAACTTGCCGGTGTTGGTGGCGCCGCAGCTGCAGGTCCACGTGCCGGCCGCGGGCGCGGCGGCAGGCGCCGGAGCGGGCGCCGGGGCGGGCGCCGGCTGCGGTGCGGCCTGCTGCTGTGCCTGGCCGGCGGCAAACAGCTGACTGGCGTTCATGCCGCCCATGCCGCCTGCCATGCCCATGCCCATAAAGCCGGCCATCGCGCCGTTGGGGTTGGCCGCCGCCGCGCGCATCGCGTCGCTCTGGGCGCTGGCGATGTTGGCGGCTGCCATGGTGGGATCGCGCATGACCGCGGCCTTCTGCAGGTCCTTGATCATCTGCTCGTCTTCTTGCGAAGCGGCGATGGAGTTGACGCCAAAGCTCACGATCTCGACGCCGCGCAGGTCACGCCAGTCGGCGGAGAGGACCTCGTTGAGCGCGCGGGCGAGCTCGGTGGTGTGGCCGGGGATGGCGCTGTAGCGGATGCCCATCTCCGAGATCTTGGCAAAGGCGGGCTGCAGGGCGGTGAGCAGCTCGGACTTAAGCTGGCTATCGATCTTGTCGCGCGTGTAGCTATCGGTCACGTTGCCGCACACATTGGTGTAGAACAGCAACGGGTTGGTGATGCGGTACGAATACTCGCCGTTGCAGCGCACGGAGATGTCGACGTCCAGGCCAATATTGTTGTCGACCACGCGGAAGGGCACGGGCGAGGCGGTGCCGTACTTGTTGCCGATAATCTCCTTGGTGTTAATGAAGTAGACGCGCTGGTCCTTGCCCGCGTCACCGCCGAAGGTGAAGCGGCTGCCGATATTGGCGAAGGTCTCCTTGATGGAATCGCCCAGGTTGCCGCTAAAGACGCTCGGCTCGCTGCCGGTATCGAAGACGAACTCGCCGGGCTCCAGCGCGACTTCGATGATCTTGCCGTTTTGCACCACGAGCATGCCCTGGCCGTCGTTGACGGCGATGACGGAGCCGTTGGAGATGACGTTGTCCTCGCCATGCGTGTTGGAGCTGCGGCCGCCGGTGCGCTTAACGCCCTTGCAGGCCAAGACGTCAGCGGGCATCGATTCGCAGTAGATAAATTCCTTCCACTGGTCGGCCATGACGCCGCCGGCAGCTCCCAATCCAGCTTTCAAGAGTCCCATGGTGATCTTCCTTTCTCGTCAAAGTCCGGGTGGTGTTGATCGGGTTACTTAGTCGTCCTTGTCGCCCTTCATGACAACGGTGGTCTCGGTGTGGCTGAAGGTGTCGTGCTTCTCGACCAGGTCGAGCTCACCGCAGTGCTCGTCGGCGTGGGTGGCCTCGTTGGCCGTCCTGAGCTGGCCCACCAGCAGCACGTCTGCGATGATTACGATGATCAACGGCGCGACGATGTTGATGAGGATGCCCTCGACATCAAAGGTGAGGTAATCCGGATCGAAGGCATTCCCACCCATAAAGAGAATCTGGGAGAGGATAAATCCGATCACAAAGAACAGCAGCGAGGCGATAATGAGCTTGGGCTTGGAGCAGGGGAGCTCGCCGACCATGCGGCCGGTCTGGCCGTTCATGGCAAACAGATAGCTCTTGCCATTCCATGAGGTTGAGAGCATCCAGACGGGGAACAGCGCGTAGTCGCTGTCTTCCCAGGTGTAGTCGAGTTGCTTGCTCTCGACCGAGGCATCATCGTACTCGTCAATGACGGTCTCGCGCAGGGCCGAGATCGTGCTCTCTTCCATGCGGCGCTCGGCACGGGCCTTGCAAGTCTCGCAGTCCTCGTCGTAGCGGTTGGCGATGTAGCCGGGCATGTAGGCGACCGAGAACGGGCGCAACGCGTCGTAGTCAAACGGTTCGATGGCGTCCATGTGGCCGTCGGGCATCTTGGACGATCCGTCGACGGGCACGCGCTCAAACGAGATATTGCCTTTGCGGTAGGCATCGTAGTGGTCGGTGGTCGTGACGGTACGGTCGGATTCTTCGGTCACGGTCTCGTTGGTTGCGTCAAAGTGCACTTCGCCGTCCACGCGGGCGCCGTAGAGCCAAAACGGCACGTAGACGCCTTGGACTTCGTCGATGTGGTTGCCGGTGACAAAGCTCTTGGGCAGCAGGATCTTGCCCTTGTAGTGCTCCTTGAGCGCGGCCAAGACATCGTCGCGCCCGAGCTTAAACGGAATCACCAGGTCGGGGGAGAAGTCGCCCGAGAGCTGACCAGGTGCCACGGCGGGGTTGCCACAGTACGGGCAGGTGGAGACGGCGACGGTGCCGTCCGAGATCAGCTCGGCGCCACACGACGAGCAGATATAGCCGGCGTTTTGGGCCAGTTCCTGCACCGCATCGTCGGATGCGGGCTTGGATGCTGCGGCCGCCGCATCGGCTTTGGCATCTGCCTTGTCCTGGCGCTCGCGATAGAGAGCCTCGACCTCTTCGACTTCAAAGCGCGAGTCGCAGTAGTCGCAGACGAGCTTTTGCTCGGCGCTGGCAAAATGCAGCGGGCCGCCACAGGCAGGGCACTGATAGTTAACGCTTTCGAAGGCCATGATCGGTCCTTTCCGTGCCGAGGGCTATGCGCCGATGGCGCCGCCGCAGTATTCGCAGCGCCCACTGGCATCGGGAATGGTGGTGGCGCCGCAGAAGGGGCAGGTCACCGCGGTCTTGGGGGCCTTGGCGGCAACGACGCTATCGCGCGTCTCCTGACGCAGCTGCACCAGCGCGTCGCGGACTTCGGTTGCCTGACGCTTGGCCTCGCGGTACTCGATGGATCCGCGCTGCTCGATGGTGGAGTCGTTCACGCGCAGGTCGATCTCGGTAAAGTACGGCGTGTTGACGTGGATGGTCAGATTGAAGTCGTAATCCAGGTCGTAGCGCGGCGGGTCATAACTCTCACGCTCGCCGTCCTTGGTCTCGCGATAGATCTCGGTGCGGTGCTCGTCGATATCCATATCGCAACCGAGCACCTGCGAGAACTCGATGATGTCGGGGTTGGCGTCGCGCCAGCGCGTCTGCGAGGTAATGATCAGCAGGCCCGCGTCCTCGTCGAGCATAATATTGGTGCGCCCGGCCGAGAGCGTGCGCGTGGGGTTGAACGATGCCAGGCGCTCGGCGTTAGCCTCGCGATAGGCGAGCTGCTCGCGAATGTCGTCCGCGGTGCTAGAGCGATAACCGCCAAAGAAGGGAGAGAGCTTGCCGACGCATTCTTTGCACAGGTAGCCTTCGTTGATCTTGGTCTTACCTAGAAGTCCCAGCTCGGTACCGCAAATCGCGCACTCTTTCTTCTCGAACATCTTGTCAAAGAAGCCCATGGTTGCCTCCCATCAACAGGTAGCGTGTGTCACTTTTGATGATGGGGGAGCGCGCGATCTTTCACGATACCCAGACGGCTCAAGAGGTCTCCACAACTGGGACACATGGCCCATTTTTCATCCCCAAATAACTTGCGGTGAAATAGTTCCTAAATGTGGGCCATAGAAGGCCAAACAGGAACTATTCCACCGCAACTTCTGGGTAGTCATCGGGGACGTTCTTAAACGACTAGTCGTTGGGGGCAGTCTTCGGCCACTCATTGGGGACGTACTTAAATGAGTGGCGGTTGGGGACACTCCGTGCCGAATGTGGGTGCCGCCGCTTGCTACGCGACGGTGATGGCGACCTGGGCGTAGCGGGTGCAGGGGCGCTCGGCGCGGGTTTTAACGCTGAGGGTGAGCACGAAGCGGTCACCGGGCTGCGCATCGGTGGGCACGGTGAACGTGGCGTCCGTCGCGTATTCCTGCCACAGCGACAGATCTTGAGCGCCTGCATAGCTCGTTGGTCCCATGGTGACATTCCAATGCGCGTCGAAGCTCCTACCATCGTGGTCGACGATGGTCGCTGCAAGGTCAATGCGCTCACCGGCTGCGGCGCTCATGTCGCCCGTGACCTCGGCAACATACGCCGGATGCGAGCAGGCCGCGGGCTTGTGGGCGCACCACTGCGCGCGGGCGGCGAAGTCTTCCTGATAGGCGCGCAGATAGGGATTAGGATTGCCATCGACGGGCGTGCCTATGGCTGCAAAGCCGGCAGGTGCGTCCGAGTCGGGATGTCCGTCGAGGAACATGCGGCCGAGCAACGTGTCAAAGTCGCGGTTATCGATGCCGCGCAGGCCAAACGGCAGCAGCGGGATATAGGTCATTGAGTCGCCTTCGGCCATAAAGTCGCCGCGCTCAAACTGCATCGCAGGCATGCCCTCCAGGCCCCAGTCCAAGCGCGCATGCTTGCCAAACTGAAAGCGCTCGGGCTCGTTTTCGTACACCTTGCCATCGCCATAGAGCATATAGCGCGCCATAAGGGGGCCGTTGCCCTGCGTGAGATTTTGCTCGGGCCAGGGAGCCTGGAACAACGGCAACGAATCGGGCTGAGCCATCTTGGCATCGACATAGCCGCCATACATATAGGGCACGCACCAAAAGATGAGATCGGGGAAGAGCTCACGCCCATGGTCGAGCCAAGAATTGTCCTGCCCCACGCCATCGGCAACGCCCATCACGCGCACCTTCTGATAGACATGCTGCTGCACAGAAGGCCATTCAGGCGTATCACGATAGCGCTCAGCAATACTCATCAGGGCGCGAACAATGGTATTCATGCCGCCCCAGCTGAGCAGCCAAAGCGTACGCGGGTCATCATCCAAGATTGCCTGAGCAATCACGCGCGAACCCTCAGTCTCCTCACGCACATCGCCCTCAAAGGCAACGTTGCCCACAAAGGTACGCTCAATCATCTGAGCCGGCGAAGGAAACGGCGGCTCACCGGCAGCGGCCGCATTAGCCTGCAGCTGAGGCCAAGCCTGGGCATACTCATTGCTCCAGAGGCTCTCGATCCAATGCTCAGGAAACGGTCGATACTCACGAAGCTCCCCAGCCGTGGGATCAGGTTCATGGGGCACAACATTCCACTCATAAGAGCGACGCCCTTTAGTCCGCCAATGCGGATTCACCTCGCCGAGCGTATGGACGCCATCCCCAAGAAAGTGATACTGCGAAGCCGTATACACCACAGCCTGCACATCAAGCAAGTTAAGATACAGAGCCAAATGAACGAGCGAGTTCATATCATCGACTTCCATATCAGTAGTAACAATCACCCGAGTTAAATCGCGAGTCATAAGAAAGCTCCAACCAAAATCATTTCAGCCAGTTACGCGCAAGGCAAGACGGGACCCACGTCCCCATCGCCGTCAACCCGGCGGCCCGCCGGAAGCGCTCACCCAGGGTCAACAGCAACGGAAACGCAGCGGGGACCGGGGCTTAGTTTTGCAAACATTCCACAGGGGGCATGGGTCGGCGCAGCGCGAAGCGCAAAGCGCCGACCCATGCATGCCCGAGGACGTTTGCAAAACTAAGCCCCGGTCCCCGCGCTGGGAAAGATTACTTATCGACCCTGGCCGACCACTCCCAGCAGCCCACCGGCTCGCCGTCGATGAGTACGTTGCCCCCGTCGAAGTCTTGATAACACAGGTCGTTGAATTGGTGGATCCACACGCCATGGTTGAACGTCTTCTTGGGCGAGCCGTCGGCCTCGCGGTAGCGCCCGGTCAGGTCCTCGACATGGCTAAAGTACGTGAGGTGCACGTTGGCGCCGACAGCGCGCAGGCGAGCCGTGAGCGGCAGCACGGTCTCCTGCGGGATCACGAGCTCATCGCCCTTGGAGTGCGTAAACCACAGCGGCGTCTTGGCAAGGGCGGTCACGTCCTCGTCCGTGGCGTTGTACCACGGCGCGCAGCAGGGAAGGCCCGCCGCGAAGAAATCGGGGTAGTCGGCGCACAGGCGCAGCGTCATAAAGCCGCCGTTGGAAAGGCCAGCGACCACGATACGGTCGGTGTCGATGCGGTCGGCATGCTCGGCGACAAACTCGTCGATGAGCGCCTTAATGACGGGGGAGTAGATGCTCTGGTTGGAGTGGCCGAGCTGCTCAGTGCCGTTGTCCATCCAAAACGTGGGCGACTGCGGCACGAGAACCCAGGCAAAGCCGCCAAAGTAGCGTTGGATCTGCGCCTGGCTGATGGCCGTCACGCGGTTGCCGATATAAGCGCGCGTGGCGCCCTCGCCTTGCGTAGCGCCCTTGCCCTCGCCAGCGCCGTGCAGGTACACCACGAGCGGGGCCTTCTGGGGCACGACTGTCGTTTCGGGCGCGAAGGGGTTGAAGCAGGCGGAGTCCTCGGCCTTAAAGCTGGGCTCAAAGAAGCCGTACTCGAGCGCGATGCCGTTGACGGCGGTCTTTTGCGTGGCATTGCTCCAGCCCTTGAGCGCGGGACAGATGTCGCCGCGGCAGGTGTCAAAGACCAGGCCGCAGGTGGGATCGTCGCCGTCGTTGCCGGGAAGGGCTGCGAGCTGCGTGATGCGCAGCTGGTTGTCGAGCATGCGCGAGCCCATCACGCCGCCCTCGATCTTTTTGGTCAGGCGTTGCTCGGCGACCTCGAGTGCTACATGCGTGCCAAAGGCGAGCTTGCGGCCGTTTTCGTCGCACGGGTAGGCGGCGAGCACATCGATGTAGCCAACGGAAGGCGCGGCGTGGTCGGCGCCGCGCTCCTTGCGCATCAGGACCTCGCCCGTGCGCTCGTGGCGCTCTACATATATATGGAAGGAGTGCGCGTCAATGTCGTTGGCGCGCACGGTGCACGGCAGGTCGAGCACAACCTTGCTGATCCAGGGGCCAAAGTCTCCCAGCGTGGTGACGGTTGCGTAGGTGCACGATTTGAGTTCCATGAGCTGCCTCCTCTGCGCCGCGAGTGGTAAACATCAGCGGCAATACAACTTAAACATGTTTAGTTTAATGCAGAGCTACAGAACAGGCAGATGAACTCGGTAAACGGTCAAAATGAACACTCAACAAATTACTAAACATTCGTTTATCACCATTTAGCAGGGCTTTTGTTGATGGGTCAACAAAGAATAGAGGTGTTTACCAAATTAAAAGACCACGTAAATAGGCATTTAGCAGCAGAGCGTCAAATAGACAATCCCTTACCGTTCAAGTACGTTCACCCCCGATTTCCTACCGTTCACCGGACTACAGACGGCAAAATTGCCACAAATTAGACGTTCCGTGTAAACTAAAGCCCATAAACGTTCAGTAAACACATTGTTTACGACAGCGTATCCAAGGGTTCGGTGGCCGTAAGGGGTTATAGTTGCCGAGCCAAAGGCGTGCCTGCGCCCAAACGAGTAGGCACACGATGATATGGGGAGGGGTCCCATGGCAGTAGATAACAAGCAGATTGCCACCGATGTCCTCGAGCTCGTGGGCGGTGCGGAGAATGTTTCCGTCGCCACCAACTGCATGACGCGTCTGCGTCTGACGCTCAAGGACAACAACAAGGCCGACGTGGAGAAGATCAAGAAGGTCAAGGGTGTTCTGGGTTGCCAGTTCGCCGGCAGCCAGCTCCAGGTCATCATCGGCCAGAACGTGCCCAAGGTGCTCGCCGAGTTCGTCGCCATGTCCGGCGTCAAGCAGGG
Organism: uncultured Collinsella sp.; assembly: GCA_959026535.1. GTDB lineage: Bacteria > Actinomycetota > Coriobacteriia > Coriobacteriales > Coriobacteriaceae > Collinsella. Next base: position 12,771 of record CAUFMB010000051.1, read on the forward strand.
TGCCGCGGTCGACGAGAACCTCGATGCTCCCAAGGAGAAGTTCGAGCTCAAGAACCTGCCGAACATCATCCTCGACTATCTGTCGGGCTCCATGACCCAGCTGATCCCGCTGCTCATGGCCGGCGGCCTGTTCCGCACCATCGCTGCGGTCCTCGGTCCCACCATGCTCGGCGTTCTCTCTGACACCGATCCGACCTACACGTTCCTCTACACCACCCTGTACGAGGCCACGTTCACCTTTATCCCCATCTACCTGGGCTATGCCGCCGCTAAGAAGCTCGGCGCCTCCCCGGTTCTGGGCATGCTCCTCGGCGGCGCCCTCATGGCCCCGTCCGTCGTGAGTGTCGCGACCCAGGATGGCGGCGGAATCATCTCCGTCTACGGCATTCAGATCGCCGCTGCCAACTATCAGCAGTCCGTCCTGCCGATTATCCTT
>CAUFMB010000052.1 GCA_959026535.1 uncultured Collinsella sp.
GGATTGGTCAAAATAGTTTGACTATTAGCGGCTAAAATCGCCCGGCGCTAACATCACTCCCATCGACATACCGAAATCCTGCCTATCCGATGTTCAGAGCACTTCGAACGGCGAGTATCTTTATTGGCTGGAAGACGACAAGGTCATCGTCTATTCCGTCGAAGATCAACAACGGGTCGCTCACTCTATACACGCAAAGAAATTAGAGGCCGGCAGCATCGAGCTTAATGAAGACGGAAACAGCTTGACTGCCTATTGTTCGAATGGCAAATACGGTGATTTTTGCGTTTTCAATCTGCAATCAAATAAGAAAACATTTACGTACAAGTTCGAAAAAGACGATTTGAATGCCGTCCTCTCAAGGGATGGAAAGCGTTTGTATGTCTGCTCGAATCGAAAGCTCAAGATAATCGACATTCCCGATGGCTCCACGTCAATTAAAGAGATACCAGGCAACGCCCAATGTGATGGGGTAGCTACGGCAGACGGGTCCGATAAACTACTCATACTGACTACCAGCGACGATGACGATTCGCCATATACAACTTATTTCATAGCGGATTACGATGGCAACAACATCGATAAAGTAGCCGACGGTAATAAAATTAATATCTATGGCTGGGGAAATAATATCCTAGCCCTTACTGGCGAAAACTTCGACACTATTGTCATCGATCCGCATTCCGGGAAGCAAATCCGCTATGTAGTCAAGAACGACGACGAGGACTGGACGGATTATTACGACATCTCGAGAGACGGCAATATCGTGCTGGCCTCGATCTCAAACGACGGTTCAACCGTCATTCGCCTCATTGACACCCAGACAGGCCAGAGGGTCGACAATAAAATTAAATCGGATAGCTATTGCTTCCCCGAATTCGTCGATAACGACCGAAAGATCGCCGTGGACTATACCGATCCCAAAGACTCAAAGAAGTTGCACGTCGACATCTACAAGTCGAATATCCACTATAGCCCGATCGAAGAAATCATCTTCTTTGCCCAGGACAACATGCCAATCGTTATTGGCGGTGGGATTGCGGCTGTCCTGATAATCATCGGCGGCATCACAGTCGTTTGCATCCGTCGCAAAAAGCGCGCCGCAGCTCAAACAAGCATCGCTGGCACCGCACCCAAAGCAAAGAGACACAAACGCAGCCGCCACAAGAAGCATGCCCAGCAGGAACAGGTCGCTCAACAGTCTTCTGCTGATTCGGCATTTGATACACAATGGCAATCGTCAGGGGAGCCCCTCGCAGACATTTCCCAGCAGCCGGTCGCATCTTCTGCCCCGAAATTCTGCCGCCACTGCGGCACCCCACTCGTACCAGAAGCCAAGTTCTGCCCCAAGTGCGGCCATCCGGTCGAATAGCATCTGACAAGCAAACCCGCAGCCAAATCGGGCCGCCCCTCACGGGACGGCCTTTGTCATATTGATCGCGGAATGGAAGCTGGGGTTAATCAACCGGAAACTGCATCCCGTTTTGAGGCCTCAAACTGGGTCGCAGTTTCCGATTGAGCCCTGTCTGGGAAACTGCATCCCGTTCTGAGCCGATATTCCGGGTCGCAGTTTCCGCTAGGGGCTCCAATCGGAAAGTGCATCCCAGAATTCGACCAAATAGTGGGGCGCGCTTTCCGGACGCGCAATCGTAGCTAGCATAAAAAACGGGCGCAGACCGAAGTCCGCGCCCGTAAATGTTGATGCCCGAAGGCTTACTTGCGCATCAAACCGCCGCGCTCGTCGATGGCGTCCCAGAAGGCGCTGGCAAAGCGGGGGTCGCTTGCAGCCATGAGGGCGTTAGTGGCCATCCAGCCAGAGGGAGTGCCGGTGTCGTAGCCCGACAGCGGGTCGATGACGACTGCATACATGGCCTCACGGTCGAGCGAACGGGCCATGGCGTCGGTGAGCTGGATCTCGCCGCCCTTGCCGGCCTGCTGATCTGCCAGCAGGTCCATGACCAGCGGGCTCAGCAGGTAGCGGCCGACGATGTACAGGTTGGACGGAGCAGCCTCGGGAGCGGGCTTCTCGACCAGACCGCCGATACGCCAGACAGCGCCCGGCTCGGCATCGGCAACGTCCTCGGCGCCCTCGAGCGAACCGACGCGCTCGCCGGCGATAACGCCGTAGCGGCTGACTTCCTCGGGCGAACAAGCAGCGACGGCGATAACCGAAGCGCCACCGTGCTCCTTGGAAACGGCGAGCATCTTGTCGCAGATGTCGCGGTTAGGCACAACGTAGTCGCCCAGAAGAACCAGGAAATTCTCCCCTACCACGGCGTCGGCAGCAGAGCGGATAGCATGGCCGAGGCCCTTGGGCTCGTACTGATAACGGAAGTCGACCGGCATACCGCCAGCGTGGGCGACGGCATCGGCATAGGCGTTCTTGCCGCGCTCGCGCAGCAGGTTCTCGAGCGAGCGATCGGGCTGGAAGTAGTTCAGCAGCTCAGGCTTGCCGGGAGAAATAACGATGATGGCGTCGTCGACCTCCTCGGGGTCGAGCGCCTCCTCAACGACATACTGAATGACGGGCTTGTCGAGCACCGGCAGCATCTCTTTGGGCGTGCACTTGGTGCCAGGCAGAAAACGCGTGCCAAGACCGGCGGCGGGGATGATTGCCTTCATGTTATTCAAAGATCCTTTCGCAGGCGCAAAAGCGCCCCATGCGTGCGGCACACAGCCGCAGACCAAATTGCGATACCCAAGCATCTTACCGCTGGAACTATATGTCGCTACAAGGCAGAGACAATTCTTCAGCAGGTCAACGCAAATTATTGCTCGAATGGTGCAATTTTATTGCCCAACGGCAAGGCAGCCGATACGACGCAAATCACAGAACATGGCAGTTTGAGCAACCGATGTCGAGGGACCGAAAAACAAAAAAAGACGGGGCTCGCAATGCGAACCCCGTCTGCAAAGAAATCTGGCGAGAGAGCCTGATTACTTGAGGGTGACAGCAGCGCCAGCAGCCTCGAGCTTCTCCTTGGCAGCCTCGGCGTCCTCCTTCTTGGCACCCTCGAGAACAGCCTTGGGAGCGCCCTCGACGACCTCCTTGGCCTCCTTCAGGCCAAGGTTGGTGAGCTCACGGACGGCCTTGATGACCTGGATCTTGTTGTCGCCGAAGCCCTCGAGCACGACGTCAAACTCGGTCTTCTCCTCGGCCTCAGCAGCGCCAGCAGCAGGAGCGGCGACAACAGCGGCAGGAGCAGCGGCGGAAACGCCGAAGGTGTCCTCGATAGCCTTGACGAGCTCGGAAGCCTCGAGAAGGGTCATTTCCTTAAGAGCATCGATGATCTCATCGGTGGTAAGCTTAGCCATTTCTAAGTCCTTTCGGTTTCCGTGCGAATGCACGGAGATCAGTTAAAACACGGCGCGAATGCGCCAGGGGTGCGGCGTTGCCGCCGCGGGTGAAAACAGCGACTAGGCTGCCTTCTGCTCGGAGACCTGCTGGATCGAACGAGCGAGACCAGAGGAAACGCCGTTGACGCAGACAGCGATGTCGCGAGCGAAACCGGAGATGAGACCGGCGATCTGGCCGAGAAGCTGGTCCTTGGTGGGCAGCTCGGCGATAGCCTTAACATCATCAGCGGAAACGGCCTTGCCGTCGGAGATACCGCCCTTGATCTCAAGGACGCCCTTGGACTTAGCAGAGAAGTCCTTAAGGGCCTTAGCGGCCTCGACCGGCTCAGTCTCGTAGAACACATAAGCGACGGGGCCGGCGAGGATCTCGTCGAGCTCGGGCTGCTCCTGGTTCTTGAGAGCGATCTTGACCAGGTTGTTCTTGTAGACCTTCATCTCGGCGCCGCACTCGCGAAGCTGATGACGCAGCTCCTGAGCCTGCTTAACCGTCAGACCGTTGTAGTTGACAACGAACAGACCGGCGTTCTCGGCGATACGGGACTCGATCTCTGCAACCTTGTCGATTTTGTACTGCTGGGGCATGAATTACACCTCCTCGAATTCTTTCCGGGCACGGTCCGCCACAAGGACGTGACGGGGGCATGTCCAAAAAGAAAGCCCCCGCGCTGCATGAGCGACGGGGGCGAGAAGACATATCTACTCGACCACCTCGGCTGGCGGGATATCCCATTAAGCTCGCGGGCGATGCCCGTTTGCACCGGCTGTCTCTGGCAGCGGATTCGTGCGTGAACCGAAAGTATTATGGCGGGGACCCCGGCGCCGGTCAACGGAAAACCGGGCTGCACACAATTCCACCATCCGGCACGCGCCGCCGAAGGCCAGGCGCAAGGTTTTCGCTCGGTCAAGTCCTGGCTCGCACGAAGAGCACATTAAGTGGCCTTCGGCTCGTGCGGAATCTACGAAAACCTTGCGCCTGGCCTTCGGCGGCGCGGCCTGCGTCAACTATGGGGCAGCCCGGTTTTCCGTTGGCCGGCGCGCCCCACTCATAATGCTTGGGTCGGTGGGCTGATGTGTTGCATCCCTGAGGGCTACAGGGTTGAAATGAAGGTGGACAGGCGGGTTAAGCCTTCGTCCAGGTTTTCGTCGCTTACGCAGTAGCTGAGGCGGATGTGGCCTTCGGTGCCGAAACAGTCACCCGGGACTAGGGCTACGTTGGCTTCTTTGATGGCTTTGATGCAGAAGTCTTCGCTCGTTAGGCCGTATTGTTTGATGCTGGGGAAGGCGTAGAAGGCTCCCGCCGGTTCCACTACGTCGAGGCCCATGGCGTTTAAGGCTGCGAGTACACGTTTGCGACGAGCTCGGTAGACTTCGAGCATGGGGGTGGGGTCGACGGTCAGAGCTCGAGCTGCGGCGTCCATCTCAAATGAAACGGCGCTCGATACTAAGTATTGGTGGGCCTTTGCGATCTCGGCGATAACGGGAGTTGCCGCTGCTAGCCAGCCCAAGCGCCAGCCGGTCATGGCCCAGGGCTTGGAAAAGCTCTCGATAACTACTGTCTGATTGCGAAGCTCCGGGTGACGCTGGGCAAATCGCTCGTAGCCGTCCACGTAGACCAGGCGGTTATATACATCGTCGCAGATTACGTAGATGCCCGCCTGCTCTGCCACGTGTGCCACGGCGTCGAGCGACGCCGCGTTGAGAATGCAGCCCGTAGGATTGTTGGGCGAGCAGATGACGATGGCCTTAGTCGCCGGCGTCACACAGGCACGAAGCGCCTCCTCGTCAATCTGGAATTGCGCAGACTCCGTATCCAAAAAGACCGCCTTGGCGTGGTTGGCCACGACAATGCTCTCGTACAGGCCAAAGGCCGGCGTGGGGATGATGACCTCGTCGCCGGGGTTGAGCATAGCCATGAATGTTGCCGACAGGGCCTCGGTCGCGCCGTCGGTCAGGATGATCTCGTCGGCAGAAAACGTAAGGCCCGCGTCCCCCATGTAGGCAGACAACGCCTCACGCAGGGCGGGGCGACCGTTGTTAGGCGGATAGTGCGTGTCGCCGCGGTCGAGCGAAGCCGTCACCTCGGCGCTAATCACATCGGGCGTGGGAAAATCGGGCTCGCCGAGCGCGAGCGCGATGCACTCCGGGTGCTGGGCGGCGAGCGCATTGATCCGACGGATGCCGGAGGGCTTGAGCGTGGCAAGCGAGGTGTTCATGGGCAGACGCATGGCGTTCCTTTCGTAAGGGTTGCACTAGGATAGCGCGGCGGGGCGCCGTCAGACGGTGTAACCTAAACGGAAACCAACCGGAAAGGAGGCGGCATGGAGACGACCACACGCGGCGATGTACCAAAAACGTTGCGAACCATTGCGTATATCAGCATTCCCGATAGCGCCGATCTTGAATTTTTGCTCTGGGATCTGCAGGATGCCATCGCCGCCTATACTCAGCTTTCTGGCACCACGCTCCCCCGCCCGATCGATTTGGAAGCGGATGATGCCGGTGCAGTCGATGGCATCGTGCTGGCCATTGAAGATGTGGCTGACGATGAGACGTTGACAGCTATCGAGCAGGCGCTTGAGCGCTTTGGCGGTACGGGAACGCGCGTCTATGCCGCGATTCGAGCCGCGCAAGAGGGCGCTAAGCAGGCGCGCGGGACCGCCGTTCGTCTGCACGAGGCATGTGAGCGCCATGACCAATTGTGGTGTGGCGGCATTGTCGTCTGTGCCGGCAGCGGTATTGCGGCGCTTCGCCATTCCCCACGCATGGGCCTCTTGCGCCGACCATTTTCGGAAGCGATGGATAAGCTTGTGGGCGCTGTGCGCATGGGATGCTCCATTGAGCATGCGCAGCGACTTGGCGGCGGCAATGCCGTCAACGTCAACGTCGACGGCATTGTTTGCGCCGAGCCAGCCGTGCCCGCGCCGATCTGGCGAGGCGTTCTGAAACGTCTGGGCACCCATGCTCAGTCAAATATCTAAATTAGAGAGCGGCCCAGTCAACGGCTTCGTGCCAGCACTCAACAAGGCGCTCCAGACGCCAGGCGGCATTGGCGGGACTCGTCGAGGGCAGGACGATGGCGGGCAGCCCGGTGCGTTCTTGTAGATAGCGCTTGTAGAGCCGGCCAGCTGTACCTCCGTTGCATATCACCTGCTCAATGGGAGCTGCGCCGGTAATGCGCTCGATATGTGCCGGCACAACGTTGCGAATGCTCGCGTCACTCGAGCCCTTAATGTCACAGCTCTCGATCACGTCCCACAGGGCCACGCCGCCGTTCAGCAGCATGGAGCGCTTGGCGACAATCGAGGCGTCGAGCGTCGCAGGCTCACCGCTTGCCAAAGGGTCGCCCTCGTTGGGCGGCACGGGCACACCGAGGCATGCGGCCATCACGCGCCAAAAGCGATTCTGAGGGTTACCGTAATAAAAGGCATTGGCACGCGAAAGCACCGAGGGAAACGACCCGAGCACCAAAACGCGCGAGTGCTCGTCAAACACGGGTTCAAACCCATGCTCAATATGTTGATAGCCCTCGTCCGGCGCGGCCACGAGCTAGGCCCTCAGCAGATAGCGCACCTCGTAGGGTGCAAGCTCAAGGGTACCCGTCAGCTCGACCGTGGGAGCATCGTCGGCAAGTAGGTCGACGAAGGAGCCGTTGAGTTCGCCGGCTCCAAAGGTATAGGGCTCGTTCACGGCATTGACCGCCACAAGCACCGTCGCGTCGTCGCAGGCGCGCTCGAACAGCAGCTGCTTGTTCTGGATCACCACGTTGCGATAGGCACCGTAGTTGAGAGCACGGGCCGCCGCGTCGTCGGCCGAGCGCAGGTGCGTGAGCTGCTTGATGAAGGCCGTCAGCTCATTGGGCGCAGGCTCATCGAGCGCAGGTCGCAGCGCCCAGTCGCCATCGGGGCCGCCCTTTTCGCCAGCAATTCCCCACTCGCTACCGTAATAGACGCACGGAATGCCTGGCATGCCAAACAGCATGCCATAGGCGGGGCGTAGGCAAGACTTGTCGGTAAGGATGCTCGCCAGGCGCGGCACATCGTGGTTGTCGACAAACGACAGCAGGTGTTTGCCGCGGTAGATGCACCACGGATCGCCGCCAAACTGGCGATGCAACGAATGGGCAATCTCGAACATGTTGACCGAATTAAAGCTGGAGTAAAGGCCCTTGTAGCACTCGTAGTTGGTGCAGGAGTCGAGCATCTCGTCGTTGACAATCTGGTTGTAGTCGCCGTGGAGCGTCTCACCGATCAGCACAAAGTCGGACTTGAGCTCACGGGTAAAAGTATGCAGGCGGCGCATAAAATCGCGATCGAGCATATAGGCGACGTCCAGGCGCAGACCGTCGACGCCAAAGACTTCGGCCCAGCGGCGCACGGACTCAAGCAGGTAATCGACCACAGCGGGATTTTGCAGGTTGAGCTTCACAAGCTCAAGATGGCCTTCCCAACCCTCGTACCAAAAGCCGTCACCATAGCAGGAGTCGCCATCAAAGCTAATGTGGAACCAGTCCTTGTAGGGCGAGTCCCACTTGCGCTCCTGCACATCGCGGAAGGCCCAAAAGCCGCGACCGACGTGGTTGAAGACGGCATCGAGCACCACGCGGATGCCATGGGCGTGCAGCGTCTCGCATACGGCGGCAAAATCGGCATCCCCACCCAGGCGGCGGTCGATATGGCGCAGGCTGCGCGTATCATAGCCGTGGCTATCAGACTCGAGCGGCGGGTTGATCAGCACAGCGCCAATACCGAGCTCTTGCAGGTAGTCGGCCCATTGGGCGATTTTCATGATGGGCGCATCGGGGTTGGGCGCGGCGTTGGCAGCCTGGGCGAGCTCATCCTCGGCAACGGGTGCAGCGTTTTCGCGCGGAGCCCCGCAAAAGCCCAGTGGATAGATCTGATAGAACGTCGTCTCGTATGCCCACATAACAGCCTCCCGGTAAGCTCAACACAACGACATCCATTGTATGCCCGGCTTGTATCCTCTTCCCCAAAATAAGTTGCGGTGGAATAGTTCCTGCTTGGGCCTTCAGAGGCCTTAAACAGGAACTATTCCACCGCAACTGATGAGGGAACGTGATTAGGCGACGGGCCTTGCGCGGCGTATGGCCGGGAATAGCACCGTGATAGCGAGGATGACGCCCACGACGGCGATTGCGCCACCTGCGCAGCCGATCCAGGCGATACCGGGACCCGAAACCACGGCTCCGCCAATCGCGGTACCCGTGCCGATACCGAGGTTGAACAGGCCCGAGAAGATCGACATGGCGACAGCCGACGAATCCGCCGGCGTGTGCTTGATGAGCTCGGCCTGGAACGCCACATTGAAGGCCGTGGCGCAGCAGCCCCATAGCGCGCAGACGGCAAGCACCAACACGAGCGCCGAGGCTGCAGGGGCCATAAGCAGCAGAGCCACCGGCACGCCAGAGAGCGTGATAGCCAAGAACGGAAAGCGATGCCCATCGAACAGGCGGCCAAACAGCCAGCTTCCGAGCAAACCAGAGCAGCCAAACGCCGTCAGCGTCATGGTAATGGCGTCCGCATCGACGTGCGCGACCTGCGCCAGGAAGGGCTCGATATAGCTGTAGCTTGCGTAATAGCCGGTCGCCATGAAGACCGTGACTGCGTAGAGCGCGATGAGGAGCGGGTTCTTGAGCAGCTCGGGCAGCTGTTTGACGGTAAAGCGCTCACCCGCCGGCATGGCCGGGAACACCGCTGCCTGGTAGACGGCCGCGATGGCTGAGAGGCCCCCGACCACGGCAAACGTCATGCGCCAGCCCACGGCCAAGCCAATGGCGCGACCGAGAGGCAGGCCAAAGATCTGCGCGATGGACGAGCCCGTAGCGATCATGCTGATGGCGAGCGCGCCGTGGCGAGTGTCGACCAGGCGCGAGGCCATAATCGAGGCGACTGACCAGAACACGGCATGTGCGCAAGCGACCACCAGGCGCGCGCAGACCAGGATGGGATAGGTCGGCGCCACAGCGGACAGGAACTGACCGAGCGAGAACACGGCCAGCACGCCCAGCAGCATCCGCTTAAACTCGAAACGCGAGGCAAACACCATGAGTGGTAACGACAACAGCATGACGCCCCAGGCGTAGACCGAGATCATGATGCCCGCCTGGGCCTCGGTGAGCGAGAACGACGCGGCGATATCAGTCAAAAGGCCGATGGGCATAAACTCCGACGTGTTGAACACGAACGCACAGCAGGTGAGCCCGACGAGCGGGAGCCACTGCCTGAGCGTGATGCCGTCTTGCCTTGCCTGACTCATATATAACGTCTCCAATCATTTTGAGCGGAGGGGATTATATAGCAACGGCCCCGCATCTGTCAGCAACAGATGCGGGGCCGAAAACAATTCGATACACAGAGGTTGCGCCGTCAATAAATAACTAAGCCAGCCCCAGCAATATGCCCGCCGAATGCACGACAAACGCCACGATCCAGGCGACTGCCACCTGAAACGCGAACACGGCAACGGCGTAGCGCGCGCCCAGCTCGCTCTTGACGGCGCCGATGGCAGCCACGCAGGGCGGATACAGCAGCGTGAAGACCAAAAACACGTAGGCGGTGAACGGCGAAAACATGGTCGACAACACCGCAGGCGAGGTCGCGCCCAAAAGCACCGTGAGGGTCGAGATGACACTCTCCTTGGCGATAAGTCCGGTGACGAGCGCCGTGGATGCACGCCAGTCGCCAAAGCCAAGCGGCGCCAGCGCCGGCGCGATAATGCTACCCAGACCGGCAAGCAGACTCTGCGACTGATCGGCGACCACATTAAAGCGGATGTCGAACGTCTGAAGGAACCAGATGACCACGGTCGCGGCAAAGATAATGGTAAAGGCCTTGGTAATAAAGTCCTTGGCCTTATCCCATGCCAGCATCACCGTCGTCTTGACACTCGGCAAGCGGTAGTTGGGAAGCTCCATGATAAACGGCACCGGGTCGCCCTTAAATGCCGTGCGGTTGAGCACCAGAGCGGCAATGCAGCCGACCGCAATGCCAATCAGATAGAGCGAGACCATGGCGGGGACCGTCGCCTGCGGGAAGAATGCTCCGCACAGCAAGCCGTAAACCGGCAGCTTGGCCGAGCAGCTCATGAACGGCGTGAGCATGACGGTCATCTTGCGGTCGTGCTCGGATGGGAGCGTACGGGTCGACATGATAGCCGGCACGGTGCAGCCAAACCCGACGAGCATGGGCACAAAGCTGCGGCCCGAAAGGCCAAAGCGGCGCAGCACCTTATCCATGACAAAGGCAACACGCGCCATGTAGCCCGAGTCCTCCAGAATGGAGAGGAACAAAAAGAGCACGACGATAATCGGCAGGAAGGTCAGCACGCTGCCCACACCCGTAAGCACGCCGTCGACAGCCAGCGAGCGCACTACGTCGTTGGTGCCGAACGCCTTGAGACCCGCATCGGCCGAGGCGATGATGGCAGCGATGCCGTCCTCCATAAGTCCCTGCAACGCCGCGCCGATCACGCCAAACGTCAGCCAAAAGACGAGACCCATGATCACCAGGAACGCCGGGATGGCCGTGTAACGACCCGTCAGGATGCGGTCAATCTTGACGGAGCGTACGTGCTCGCGGCTCTCGTGCGGCTTGACGACGCAACGCCCGCACACGTCGCCGATAAAGCCGAAGCGCATGTCAGCCAGCGCAGATAGACGGTCGGTGCCGGCCTCGCCCTCCATTTGGCTAATGATGTGCTCGATGGCGTCGAGCTCGTTGCGGTCCAGGTGAAGCGCCTCGGTCACCAGCTCGTCGCCCTCAACCAGCTTGGTCGCCGCAAAACGCACGGGAATGTGCGCCGTCGCGGCATGGTCCTCGATAAGGTTGGCGATGCCGTGAATGCAGCGATGCAGCGCGCCGCCGTCCGGACCATCGGGCGCGCAGAAGTCCAGGCGACCGGGACGCTCGCGGAACCGCGCCACGTGCAAGGCATGATCCACCAACTCGCCAATACCCTCGTTGCGGGCAGCACTAATGGGAACAACAGGCACGCCCAGCAGGCTCTCGAGCAGGTTGACGTCCACGGCGCCGCCGTTGGCCGTCACCTCGTCCATCATGTTGAGCGCGATGACCATGGGTCGATCGAGCTCCATAAGCTGCAGCGTCAGGTAAAGGTTACGCTCGATGTTGGTGGCGTCGATGATATCGATGATGGCGTCGGGGTGCTCATCCAGGATAAACTGGCGGCTTACGATCTCCTCGCCCGTGTACGGCGACAGAGAATAAATGCCGGGCAGGTCGGTAACGCTTGCCTCGGGGTGGTTGCGGATGGTGCCATCTTTGCGGTCGACCGTCACGCCAGGAAAGTTACCGACATGCTGGTTGGAGCCCGTCAGCTGGTTGAACAGCGTGGTCTTGCCGCAGTTTTGGTTGCCGGCGAGGGCAAAATGCAGCGGTGCGCCCTCGGGCACGGCCGTCTTTGCCGCGCGGGGCGAATACGTCCCCTCGCCCAGGGCCGGATGCTCCGTCGTGCCGATTGCGGCGTTAGCGCGCGGACCCGTATCGGTGTCGTGAATGCCCACGAGCTCGATGCGAGCGGCATCGTCCTTGCGCAGCGTCAACTCGTAGCCACGCAGGCGAATCTCGAGCGGGTCGCCCATAGGGGCGTACTTCATCATGGTGACTTCAGTGCCCGGCGTTAGGCCCATGTCCAAAATATGCTGTCGGAGTGCCTGATCGTCCGATGCCACCGATGCGACAACGGCGTCCTTTCCAATCTCGAGTGTATCGAGTCTCACGTCCGCGTTCCTCCCCCGGCGCCCACAGGGCGTTGCATTTTGTTTATCTTGGCTAACCGTTTGCCATGGCTAACCATTTAACCACGCATGATAGCGCGAACACATAGTGACGTTCAATTAACAGATTGCCGCCCTGGCGGGCTCGCAGCGTCAAGTGGTTACGCGGTTTGGTAAAACGCCGTAACTAAAACCCGTGGCGCTCCAGGAAGCGGAAGGCTAGGCGAATCCAAGGACGGACAGCCGCCTGCTTGTCCTCGTTGTCGACCGCAGTGTTGGCGTTGCCGAGCGAAAGGCCGTGGCCGCCCTGGTCAAAGACATGCATCTCGCATGCGACGCCCTCCTCGGCCATGCGCTGCGCAAACGGATAGACCTGCGCGATCGGCGCCGTCTTGTCATCGGACACGCCCCACACAAAGGTCGGCGGCATCTGGCGCGAAACATGTGTGGAGGGGCAGATATCGGCCAGGTGCTCGTCAGTTGCCTCGCCACCCGTCACCATCGACAGGTAGTCGTTGAGCAGATCGCGCCCCGTCTTGCCGCCCGTCTTGGGCACACGCAAGTCAATGCGCGGATCGCGCGTCTGCATGTCGCGCACATAGGCAAAGTCGAGCAGCGGATAGCCCAGCACCACGGCATCGGGACGAATGTCGTCCGGACGCGCCCCTGCCAGGCCCGCGAAGGGACCGGTCTTCCACTGTGTCGCCAGCGAGGCGCAGATCATACCGCCCGCAGAAAAGCCCACAACGCACACGCGCTTGGGATCGACATGCCACTCGTCGGCATTCGCACGAACCGTGGCGACCATCTTGGCAAGATCTGCCTGGGGGTGTTCCTATAGTTTTGTCAACTGGGAAATGCTCTCCGTGCGACCGAATCG
>CAUFMB010000053.1 GCA_959026535.1 uncultured Collinsella sp.
CGCAAGGGTGCGGAGCTGAGGAAACGCGAAGCGTTTTCCAGCGCAGCACGCGAGGGCCGAAGGCCCGAAGCGAGAGCGGGCGGCGAAATGGACCCTTGGCGAATACCCATGTGCAAAAAATGCCAAATATGAGTACTGCTACCTTTTTGGTAGCAGCGTTTTCGAAGTCATAAAAGGCAAATCCGACATTAGAACGACGACTGATAGTCCAGTTAAGCCAATTTAGTTACTACAAAACTGGACATATGTGGCCCAACTCATCTAAAAACGCCTAATTTATATGTTACGAAGTTAGTGCCCGTACTCATATTTGCCACTTTTTGCACACGGCCTATCCCAGCCATGGTAAATCGATAACAAAACGGGCTCCAGACCGCTGAATCATGCCGCATATGGCACGTCCGCAGTCCGGAACCCGGTCCAAATTGAGTTATTGCGCTGTGTTAGGCCAAAACGTCCGACAAAATCTCGATCAGGCTGTCCACGTCAGCTTCCTCGCAGACAAGCGGCGGCAGGAAACGCAGCGTGTGGACACCAGTAGCGTTAATCACGGCGCCGGCGGCCAGCGCGCGGGCAACAATATCATGTGCATCACCCGCAGTCTCATCCAAATCGCAGCCGAGCATTAAGCCGCGACCGCGTACCTCGACCACTTGCGGCACCTTGGTGAGTTTTGCCTCCATATAAGCACCCACCTTGGCAGCATGCTCGGCATAATCGCCGCGCACGAGCGCGGAGAGCGTCGCGGCGCACGCCGCGACAGCCAAGCAGCTACCGCCAAAGGTCGAACCGTGGTCACCCGGCTTAAACACGTCGGCGATCTCTTTCTTTGCCACCACGGCGCCCATGGGAACGCCGTCGGCGATGCCCTTGGCAAGACTCATGATGTCGGGCTCCACGCCATAGGTCTGGAATGCAAACGGCTTGCCGGAGCGGAAGATGCCACACTGGACCTCGTCGGCGATAAGAACGGCGCCCACCTCGTGTGCCAAGTCGCGCGCTGCCGCCATAAACTCCTCGGTCATGGGGTGCACACCGCTCTCGCCCTGAATAGGCTCGAGCATGACGGCGCAGACCTCGCTTCCCAGCTGCTTAAAGATCGAACGCAGTTCGTCGACATCGTTGGGCGTGCAGGCCACAAAGCCACCCGGCAGCGGACGGAAGCTGTCCTGTAGCCAATCCTGCATGGTGGCGGCAATGGTCTCGAGCGTACGGCCGTGGAAGCCGCCGCGCATGCATACGATGGTGTTGCCGCCGTTGCCAGCACGCTTGGCGTACAGACGCGCGAGCTTCATCGAGCCCTCGTTGGCTTCAGCACCAGAATTGGCAAAGAACGTCTCCCACACCTGCTCGTCCGCAGCCGGGGCACCGAGCGCAGCGGCCGTGGTCTCATCGCCGGCGGCAATGGCATCGGCAAGCACGCGCGCACCATCTACGTCGTCGTTAGCAAGCTTGGACAGCAGCGCCGCGACCTGTCCGCGCTGCTCAATGTAGAAGTAATTGGAGACATGCATGAGCTTTTTGGTCTGTGCCTCGAGCGCCGAGAGCACAGCCGGGTCGCCATGACCCAGGCTGCACACGCCGATGCCGGCAAGAAAGTCGAGGTACTCACGGCCATCGTCGCCGGTGAGTTTCATGCCGTGGCCCTCGACAAACTCGACCGGAGAGCGGCCAAAGGTATGCATAACGTAATGGGATTCAAGCGATTGCTGAGCTGCAAGTGACATGGGATGCCTTTCGTTGAGCGCCGGACGGCGCAGGCCTATGGGTGCAGGAATGGGGCGGCTGCGGGTCAGTTAGACCGTCTGAAGCTTCTCGACCTCGTCGAGGTTCTCGGTCAGACGCGCAGCAAACGTCGAAAGCGGATGCGGATGCGTATCGAACTCGTAAGCCGTCTCGGTGGAGTGGATCACGGTACCGACGCCGGCGTCGGTCAGCAGCTCCAGCAGCAGCGAATGCGGCGTAGTACCGTTGATGATGTGAGCGCGAAATACGCCTCCGGCAAGCGCATCGACGGCAGCACGCAGCTTGGGAATCATGCCCTTATCGACCTCGCCGCCGTAGAGCATCTCATTGACCTCGTCGAGCGTCAGATTGGAGATAAGTGAATCCTTGTCGCTAAAGTCCTTGTACAGGCCGTCGACGTCGGTCAAAAAGATCGCCTTATGCGCATGCAGCGCCGCCGCAACGGCACCGGCGGCGGTATCGGCGTTGATGTTGAAGAAACCGCCGTCCTCCCCCGCCGCGACGGTAGCGATGACGGGGATGTATTCGCTATCGAGCAGGCGCTCGATATAGTCGGTGTTGACGTACGTGACCTTGCCTACGCGGCCGAGTTCGGGGTCGAGCGGCTCGGCGATGAGCGTACCGGCATCGCTGCCCGAAACGCCCACGGCCAGGTTGCCGTGATGGTTGAGCGCCGCGACCAGCTCCTGGTTGACCTTACCGCCCAGCACCTCGCGCACGATATCCATGGTCGCCGGCGTGGTCACGCGCTGGCCGTTCTTAAACTCGACGGGGATGTCGTAGTGGCTCAGCGCCTCGTTGATGGCCTTGCCGCCACCGTGCACGATAACAGGGCGCATGCCGATGATCTTGAGCAGCACGATGTCGCTCATCACGTCGCGGCGCAGCTGCTCATCAACCATGGCGGCTCCGCCATATTTGATAACAACCGTCTTGCCGGTCAGGTTCTTAATCCACGGCAGCGCTTCGAACAGCAGCTGCGCGGTTGCTTCGTTGGATTCGCTCGAACGACAATCGCGTGCGAATTTCATAATCTGCCTCGTCTTTCGTATCGTTATCGCGCCGTGCTCCGCTGTCCGCAATCGCGGCAAGATGCGCAGCGTGCCTGGAATCTAGGAACGGTAGTCGCCGTTAATGGAGATGTACTCGTGCGTGAGGTCGCAAGTCCACACGGTGGTCGCCGCGTCGCCCGCGCCCAGGTCTGCCGAGATCACAATCTCGGACGCCTCAAAACGTCGCAGAGCCTCGTCCTCGTCAAAGGGAACAGTCAGACCGTCACGGCAGACGGGCATGCCCATCATGTCGATGGAAACGTCTTCCTGATTAAACTTCACGCCGCACTTGCCAAGCGCCATAGCAACGCGGCCCCAGTTGCAGTCGTGGCCGGCGATGCAGGTCTTAACGAGCGGCGAGTTGGCAACGGCACGGGCGGCGATATCGGCCTCCTCGTCGTTCACGGCGCCGGTAACGTTGACCGTAACAAGCTTGGATGCGCCCTCACCATCGGCGGCGATATTGCGCGCCAGACTCTCGCACACCTCGTGCACGGCAAATGCCAACTCGTCAAAGGCATCGGAGCCCTCGACGATAGGCTCGGCATCTGCGGCAGCGGCGCCGGAGGCAAGCATGATGCAGGTGTCGTTGGTCGAGGTGTCGGAATCGACCGTTACCTTGTTAAAGGTCTGCTTGACGGTCGAGAGCAGCAGGGCATGAAGTGCCGCAGACTCGACGGGGGCATCGGTGGTGATAACTGCGATCATGGTGGCCATGTTGGGCATGATCATGCCCGAGCCCTTGCACATTCCGCCTACCGTATAGACATTGCCCGCATGACCCGCAGCCTCACTGACGTAGGATACGGCGTACTCCTTGGAGTGCGTGTCGGTCGTCATGATGGCGCGAGCGGCATCGGCGCCACCGTGGGCGGAGAGCGCCTCGTAGGCAGCAGGAATGGCGGTCTCAAACGTGTCGATCGGCAGAATCTGGCCAATCACACCCGTGGAGGCAACCAGAATCTGCTGGGGCTCGCAGCCGATGACCTGCGATGCGATGCTGCACGTCTCGCGCGCGCATGCAAGGCCGGTCTCACCCGTGGCGGCGTTGGCATTGCCAGAGTTGACCGAAACGCCGGCGATGATACCGTAGCCCTTGTCGGCACCGCCCAGGTTGGCACGGCTCACCTGCACGGGCGCCGCGCAAAAGCGATTGGTGGTAAACACGCCGGCACCGGGACAGGGTTTATCGGGCACGACGAGCGCGTAATCCAGACGCTCGGGGTTCTTGCGGAACCCAGCGTGGATACCTGCGGCTTTAAAACCAGCCGCAGCCGTAACGCCACCCTCGACGGCGCGAATCTTGATATCAAACAGCTCGGTATTCATCGTCTTTATGACTCCTTATGTCAAACAAAAAAAGCGGACATCGGTTGGTGCGCCATGCCAGTCGTGATCATGAGACCAGCTTAAGAGTGGCGCCCCACTCGATGCCCGACTACCAAATCGTTAACAATCGAATGTGCTACACCGGGCACGCCACTGTGGGCAAGCCTCGTCGCTCATCAAAACCAAAGACGATGTTGGCGCACTGGACCGCTTGGCCCGCAGCGCCCTTGCACAGATTGTCGATCGCACCCGTCGCCACCAGCACGCCCGCACGCTTGTTGAGTGCAAGGCCAATCTGGGCGGCGTTGGTGCCGACGACCGAAGCCGTCTTGGGCTGTTGGCCGGCATCGAGTACGCGCACGAAGGTGCGACCGGCGTAGAACTGCCTGTAATGGTCGACAACGTCCTCAAGGGTCAGCGTGTTTAGAGCCTGCGGCGCGAGCGGCATCGTCACCGTGGAAAGCAGACCACGCTTGAGCGGTGCCAGGTGCGGAGTAAAGACGACGCGGTCGGTTAGGCCCAGAATTTGCTCGATTTCGGGCGTATGGCGATGCTTGCCCACGCCATAGGCCTCCAGGTTCTCGTCCGCGCTACAAAAATGGGTGCGGGCGTTGCAGGACTTACCGGCACCCGTCACACCGCTGATGGCGTCGACGATCACGGGGCCGCTCTGGGCAACCCAGCCAGCGCGCACGGCGGGCGCGGCGGCAAGGCTCGTTGCGGTGGGATAGCAACCGGCGCAGGCGACCAGCACGGGTTTACCGTCGGCATGGTCAGATGCGGCGATCTCCAAGTCCTGGCAGAACAGCTCGGGCAGGCCAAAGGCGCGGGTCTTGAGCAACTCGGGGCTCGTATGCTCGGCGGCATACCATGTCTCAAAGACAGACGCGTCGCTCAGACGGTAATCGGCCGAAAGATCAAAGCAGGAGGCGCCCGATGCAAGCAGCGCGGGCACCTGTGCCATGGCAGCCGTGTGCGGCACGGCCAAGAAGACGACGTCGCAGGATTTAAGCTCAGGCGCGTCATGCGTCGTGAAGACCAGATCGCTCACGCCAGCAAAGCTCGGATACACCGCAGACAGCGGCTGGCCGGCATCGGCGTTGGACGTAATGGCAACAAGTTCAAACTCGGGATGACCGAGCACGAGGCGAATGAGCTCGGCTCCGGCATATCCAGCCGCGCCGACGATTCCAACCTTCAAAGACATATCAGACTCCTTGTCTGCGATTTATGCACCGATGCGCATTTCGCAGCGGTCGTTATGAAGTGGGTTGAAACTTTAGCACCAAAAGATGCATGAATACGTAAATGGCTTGCATATTCATGCATTGAAACATTCCCGACACATTCGCTTGAAGGAATTGACAAATGGAACGGGCCCCGTATTGACCGGCGCTCCTAACGGCGCCGGGCAATACGGGGCCCGCCCATGCGAAAACCAAGTTGTTAGGATGAGCCAGCTGGCTAGAGCTCGACCGGCACCCACTCGTCGTGATTGCAGATAAAAGCCTCGGGATCCTCGACGCTAAAGAAGACGAGCGTGGGGTCGTTAGGCCCCTCATAGTGCTCGCCCAGGCGCTCTAGATGCTTCCACCCGGCTTCGCGCATTTCGTCTAAAGCCCGGTCATCCAAGCCGGCACGCCCGCGCAAGATGAGCCAGCCATAGCCCGGCCACCAACTCGTGGCCTCGAAGCGCTGATTTTGCAGCAGCTCCTGCCACACATCTTTGGTGCGCGCCGTTACAAACCACAGCTTGCCGTCCTGGATCTGCGCAAACGAAAACGGACGCACATGCGGCTGTCCGTCAACGCTCGTCGCCAAATACCATGCCGGCACTGACGTCAGATACTCCAAAACCGTATTCAATCCGTCCATGTGTCCTCCTGGCACTAGCTAATTCAGAACGGGTAGTTAATTTGGGACGGGGCTATTTTAGCTACCCCTTAACTGCCAATGAATTATTTGGACCAGGATAATTGTCAGCTGGCATATGGGGGTAGCTAAAATAGCCCCGTCCCAAATTAACTACCCCGGAATACTGGTTGGTGAGGGTTAAAGCTCCAGGCGCTCCTCGCTGCCGTCGATATCACAGAAGCGGGCGACGATATTGCGCACCGAGAAAAACGCAAGGCGACCGTCGCTGGCGCCCTCGTGGTCTTCGCCGATGCCAACCATGTGCTTAAAGCCGGTTTGGCGCACCCGGTCGCTCACGACCGCGTCGTCCTCGAGCGCGGCCTCGCCGGTCAGCACAATCCAACACTCCCCCGGTTTCCAACCCGAAACCTCAAACTTGGGGTTCGCGCTGAGCTCGGCCCACACATCCTTGTCGCGCGATGTGCAAAACCACAGCTTACCGTCATCGACCATGGCAAACGAAAACGGTCTCACGCGGGGCTGATGTCCGTCGGCCACATCGGTCGTGGCCAGATACCACGCCGGAATGCGCCTGAGATACGAACAGGCGCGCTCAAGCTGAGCCGTGCGGTCGTTGTCGGTCATAGGGACCCCTTTCTTGCGCTCGAATCGCGCCTAAACAAGTTGAAGATTGATGCCGATGACGCAGATGAGCAGCAGCGCCGTCACCACCGCAGCCAACGCATCGCCGCGGCCAAATGCAAGCGCATGCAGACGTGTGCGGCCCTGCTCGCCGTGATAGCAGCGTGCATCCATGGCAGCAGACAGCGTCTCGGCATGACGGAACACGCCGGTGAACAGCGGAATCGCCACACTGCCGAGCATGCGTACGCCACCGAGCGGACCGCCCGTTACGCGTGCACCGCGGCTCGCCTGCGCATCGGCCGTCTGCTTCATCTCGGTGGCGAACTGCGGCATAAAGCGCAACGCGATACCCATAATCATGCCGAGCTCGTGCGCAGGAAGTCCCACACGCGCAAACGGTGCGAGCAGACGCTCAAAGCCCGCGGTGAGGTCGAGCGTCGGCGTAGTGAGCGTAATGGCACTCATGCCGGCCATCATCAACGTCAGGCGGCACGCCATAAAGGCGGCAGAACGCAGTGAGCCCTCGCTTATCTGCAGAAAACCGAGCTGCCACAAGATGCGCCCACTCTGATCGGTAAACAAGTTGAGCACCGCGACCACGACGACGATTGCCAGCAGCGGCGCCATCGATGATAGGACCCGGCGCAACGGCACCCGGGACACGGCATAGATCAGCACGACGAAAATTGCGACAGGGGCCAGTCCGCGGAAGCCACTGACCGTGAGCGTCGTGATCAGAAACACAAAGCCCAAGAGCAACTTGGTTCGCGGGTCCAGGCGGTGGATTGCACTATCGCCGGGATAGTAACTACCAAACGAAAACGCCTCCATCAGCAGCCCTCCTCTCGCGCGACCGTCTTGGATTTAGCAATGTCCGAGACGTTAGAAGAACCGTCTGAGCGACCGATCAGCAAATTTGCCAACTCGTCGGCCAACGACTCAACCGTATAGAGCCCGCCGCGACGCAGCGGCACGCCCGCCTCCGTAAGCGCCAGCGCCATACGCTGGGCGGCGGGAACGCCCAAGCCGATCGACTTGAGCTCATCGGCATGCGCAAACACCTGCACGGGCGTTCCCTCGGCAAACACCGCGCCCTCGTTCATCACAACGATACGGTCACAACAATTTGCCAGGTCATCCATGCTGTGCGAAACCATGACAACGGTCAGGCCCTCGCAATGGAGTCGATCGATGAGCCCTAGGAAATCCCTGCGCGCAGCCGGATCGAGCCCCGCCATGGGTTCATCGAGCACCAGGACCTCGGGCTCCATGGCAAGCACGCCGGCGAATGCCACGCGCCGTTGTTGACCGCCCGAAAGCTCAAAGGGGCTCTTGTCGCCGACCGTGGAAAGGTCGAGGCCCACGCGTGAGAGCGATGACTCGACACGACGGTCGACTTCATCTTGCGGCAAGCCAAGGTTGTGCGGACCAAACGCCACGTCCTGCGCCACGGTTTCGGCAAACAGCTGACGCTCAGGATATTGAAACACCACGCCGACCTTGGCCTTAACCGCGGCGGCGTCTTTCTTGTTTGACAGATCGAGCCCCAGCGCGCAAACGCTTCCCTCCTGGGGACGAATCAAACCGTTGAGATGCTGGATCAGCGTCGACTTACCCGAACCGGTATGACCTGCCAAACCCAGGAACTCGCCGCGACGCACCGTCAGCGATACATCGCGCAGCGCCCACGGGCTGCTGGGGTCGTTTCCCCAGAGAGCCTGTTTGTTCGATGAACCCTCGGCGGCCGAGCGCTTGTGCCAACGGCGACGCTCGCGGGCGCTCAGCGAATAACTGTACGAAACATGGGATAGCTCTATGACGGGCTCCGACGCGTTGCCCTCGTTGTCTACCGGAACAGTGCCGTCAGCGATTTCCAACTGGGATGCGGAAGACTGCCCCGCGGTGCCTGCCCCACTTCGCTCGGCATAAGTCTGCGCAATCTCGGCGACCATATCCGCCTCACGTACCTGCGCGCAAACGGGCACGCCCTTCGCACGAAGCGTCCTACCTAAGCAGCACGACGCCGGCATATCCAGGCTGAGCTGCGCAAGTTCGTCCGCTCGCGTCAAGATTTCCTCGGGCGTACCGAGCATGGCAACGCGCCCCGCCCGAAACACCGCGACACGATCGGCCTCGGCGGCCTCTTCCATAAAGTGCGTAATCATCACGATGGTCATGCCGCGATCGTGCAACGCGCGGCAAGCCTTCATGAGGCCCTTGCGCCCACGCGGATCAAGCATCGAGGAAGCCTCATCCAAAATGAGAACGCGCGGCTCCATGGCGAGCACGCCGGCAAGCGCCACGCGCTGCTTTTGGCCACCCGAAAGCGCGTGGGTCTCGTGGCGCTCAAAGCCCACCAGGCCCACACCCTTCAGCGCCTCGCGTACGCGCTGCGCAATTTGCGCCGATGGCACGCCAAGGTTTTCGGGACCGAACGCAACGTCATCTTCGACAAGCGTTGCCACCAGCTGATCATCGGGATTCTGGAATACCATGCCCGCGGTCGAACGAATGTCGTAGACCAGCTCGGGATTGGACGCATCCATGCCGTTAATGCGCACCGTGCCCGCATCGGGCTGCAGCAGCGCATTCAGATGCTTGGCAAACGTCGACTTGCCCGACCCATTGCCACCGAGGATGCAGAAAAACTCACCGTCCTCGATATTCAGATCGACGCCGTCGAGCGCCGGTGCGGCACCGTCATAACTAAAGGAAACGCCCCGACACTCAATCATGCGCGGCCTTTGACCTGGTCCTTTTTAGGCGTGATGAGGTTGGAGACCGCTTTATACACCGCCAGTGTCAACACCGAGTTAAGCACGGTCTTGATAAGGTTGAACGGCAGCACGGCAGGAATCATGAGCGGGGCGATCACATCGACCGAGCCATACCAGAACCAAACGCCAATGGTAAGGTTTGCGACCATAGACAGCGCTGTAGCGGCAATGACGCCGAGCACCAGGCCAATCACGGCACCCTTATAGGTGTGCATCTTCTGGTAAACGATAGCCGCGGGCAGAATATAGCCCAGCGTGGCAACCAAGTTCATAAGCGCACCGACCCAATCGCCCGTGGTAAGCGCATGGATAACGATCGCCATAGCGGCAACGGCAGTGCCGGCACCAGGGCCATACGCAAATCCGCACACCATCGCCGGCACCAGCGACGGGTCATACGTCAAAAACGGCGCCGAGGGAAGGATGGGCAGCTGCACATACATAAACAGCGCTCCCAAGGCGCACATCAACGCCATGGTAACGAGCTGTTTGGTGCTCCACCTATTCGTGTTCTCAAAATGGATATGCTGCGACTGTTCAGACATAAGATCACCTGCCTCTTTCATCCGGACTCTAACCGTTGGTACTGGGATCTCACCAGTTCAGCCGGCATGCGAACCAACGCACACACGGGTCGCGGACTCATCGGCTCGCCCGCAGGCACCTCACCTGCACCACGGCGTCCCTTTGACACCGCCCGATTTACCGCCAGTGGGGAATTTCACCCCGCCCTGAAACAGCAATTGCAAGTGTAGCACGGGCAGGTTTTCGCGCAAGTATGCCAAGGGTAATTTATGGCGGGGACCAGTTGCCGCAACAACCACATTCCCCACCCATCCCAAAGTAACGCGCCTTTCGCGGCAAAGCCGCGAAACAGCGACCGGGACACGTATCCCCATCAGCCACGATCTCCGCCCACGCCGACCTCAAGGCCGTAAATGCAGGGGATCCGGGGGCGTGACGGGGGTTTCTCTCCGGAACATTCCGCAGGACGCAAAGAGGCTCCGCAGCGCGAAGCGCGATGCGGAGCCTCTTTGCATGTCCGAGGACGTTCCGGAGAGAAACCCCCGTCACGCCCCCGGATTCCCGGTGGGAGTTCTAGACCTTGTCGGCCTTAGTACATACCGCCGCCCTGCTGACCAGCGGTAGCAGCAGCGATAGCGTCCTCAAGCTGAGTGTTCTTGGGCACATCGGAGACGGTGGCCTCGGTGATGAGGATCAGGCTGGCGACAGAAGCAGCGTTCTGCAGGGTGACGCGGCTGACCTTGACGGGGTCGAGGACGCCCATCTCGATCATGTCGCCCCACTCGCCGTTGGCAGAGTTGAGACCCTGGCCGGCGGGCAGCTCGGCAACCTTGTCGACCACGACAGCGCCCTCAAAGCCAGCGTTCTTGGCGATGGTGGCGACCGGAGCGGTCAGAGCCTTCTTGACGATGTCGACGCCGATCTTCTCCTCGGGGTCGTCGATCTCGACGGCGTCGAGCGCAGGAGCGGCGTCCATGAAGGCGACGCCGCCGCCGGCGACGATGCCCTCCTCGACAGCAGCGCGGGTAGCCTGCAGGGCGTCCTCGACGCGGTGCTTGATCTCCTTGAGCTCGGACTCGGTAGCAGCGCCAACCTTGATGACGGCAACGCCACCGGAGAGCTTGGCCAGGCGCTCCTGAAGCTTCTCGCGGTCGAAGTCAGAGGTGGTGTTCTCCATCTCGCCCTTGATCTGAGCGATGCGGGCGTCGATGGCCTCCTTGGAGCCAGCGCCGCCGACAACGACGGTGTTGTCCTTGGAGATGGTGACGGACTTAGCGGTACCGAGCATATCGGCGGTGATGTCAGCGACCTTCACGCCCAGCTCGTCCAGGGCAGCCTGGCCACCGGTGAGGACGGCGATGTCCTCGAGGATGCGCTTGCGGCGATCGCCGTAGCCCGGGGCCTTGACGGCGCAGACGTTGAGGGCGCCACGGATCTTGTTGAGGACCAGGGTCGGCAGAGCCTCGCCGTCGATGTCCTCAGCGATGATGAGCAGGCCACGGCCGGCGCGCTGGACAGCCTCGAGAACAGGCATGATGTCCTGAACGCTGGAGATCTTCTGGTCGGTGATGAGGATGTACGGATCCTTCATCACGGCCTCCATGCGGTCGTTGTCCGTGACGAAGTAAGCGGAGACATAGCCCTTGTCGAACTGCATGCCCTCGACGGTGTCGATGGTAATGTCGAACGTCTGGGAATCCTCGACGGTGATGACGCCGTCCTTACCCACGACCTCCATGGCCTCGGCGATCTTCTCGCCAACCTCGGGGTCACCAGCGGAGATGGTGCCGACGGAAGCGATCTGCTCCTTGGTCTCGACCGGCTTGGCCTGCTTCTTCATCTCGGCGACGGCGGCATTTACAGCCTTGTCGATGCCGCGACGGATGGCCAGCGGGTTGGCGCCGGCGGCGACGTTGCGCAGACCGTCGTTGACGATAGCCTGAGCGAGCAGGGTTGCGGTGGTGGTGCCATCACCCACGGTGTCGTTGGTCTTGGTGGCGACCTCCTTCACCAGCTGAGCGCCCATGTTCTCGATGTTGTCCTCGAGCTCGATCTCCTTAGCGACGGAAACGCCGTCGTTGGTGATGGTCGGGGCACCGAACGTGCGCTGCAGAGCGACGTAACGGCCCTTGGGGCCCATGGTGACGGTAACGGCGTCGGCCAGAGTGTTGACGCCCTTGGCGAGCTTGGCGCGGGCATCGGTGTTGAACGTAATGTTCTTTGCCATGGTAGGTAATCCTCCAAAAGAAATGTGACTCGCGTCGCCGCTTCCGAGTCCTATGCGGCGGACGCGTTCAAAGACGAATCAGAGATTCTGACGAGACTAGGCCTCGACGACGGCGTAGATGTCGTCGGCGCGCATCAGCAGATACTTCTCGCCGTCGACCTTGACCTCGTTGCCACCGAACTTACCGTAGATGACAACGTCGCCGACCTGAACGTCCATGGGGATGCGCTCGCCCTTGTCGTTGACCTTACCGGCGCCAACGGCAACGATGGTGCCGCGCTGCGGCTTCTCCTGAGCGTTGCTGGCGATGTACAGACCAGAAGCGGTCTTCTGCTCGGCCTCGTCGGGCTTGACCAGGACGCGATCTGCAAGCGGCTTCAAAGACGACATGCTTGTTTCCTCCTTTGTGGGCCGCGCGGTTGAACCGTGCGGGTTTCCCTACTTCGTTTGCGTACGCGTTGAATGGTACCCACGAATGGCGGGTTATACAACACGGAGTCAAAAAATCTTATTTTTTGGCACTTAGATTTTCTGAATGCCGGGGGATAACTTGTGCGCGGCTCCCGTGTGGCTCCGGAGGGGCGGGGCGTAAGGTTTCCTGCTCGGGCAGTCCTGCTCGCACGAAGGCCACATTAAGTGGCCTTCGGCTCGTGCGGAACTCGCGATAAACCTTACGCCCCGCCCCTCCGGAGCCACACGGGAGCTGAGATTACGTTATCGGGCCCGGCATTCAGAAAGGCTCTGTTAGACCAGGATTGACATGCCGACCTGCCGGCTAACTCGCCGTCT
>CAUFMB010000054.1 GCA_959026535.1 uncultured Collinsella sp.
GGAGAGAGCGCTCCCGCAAACTGCCTCTTGACAACTTATAGGAGCGTCGGTTTTTGTTTTGCCAAATGCGGTGTGGTTGAGGGTAGGCGATTTATCGTAGTAAACCGGCATAGTTTTGTTCGCGGAGGCTTAGCCGCGCGTTCACGCGCGGGGCCGGTGGGGCATTTTTGCCCCACCGGCCCCATCCAAACGCTACTCCGGCTTGGTTTCTACCGTGGGAGTCTTGTCCGCCGCAACCGGAGTGCGGGCGGTGTCCATGCTCAGGCAGTGTTTAGGACAGCTTTCGATGCACTCGCCGCACACCACACAGGCATACGGGTCGATCGACCACGTTCCGCCCTTGCGATCGACCGCGAGTGCGCCCGCCGGGCAGCGGCGCGCGCACATGCCACAGCAGATGCACACGTTCATGTCGTTAACGATATGCCCGCGCAGGCGCTCGGGTGCCGCGAGCTTCTCCTGCGGATAGCACACCGTGACCGGCTGCTTGACCATAGAACCCAAGGCCGTCTTGGCAAATGTCAGTAAACTCATGCCGCGCCTACCTTTCCGTGCAGCTAATGCAGGGGTCAATGGTCAGGATAATCATGGGCACGTTGGCAAGGAGCACGCCCTGCAGCGCATGCGTCAGACCCGCCAGGTTCTGCGACGTCGGCGTGCGCACGCGGAAACGGTCCAGGTTCTTGGTGCCGTTACCGCGCACATAGTAATACGCCTCGCCGCGCGGTTGCTCAATCACAACCTCGCCGCGCGCGCCGTCGGCCGGTGTGAGCTTGGTACGCCCGCCGATGCCGTCGTGCGGAATCCTGCCGACAAGCTCCTTGATAATGTCCATGGCCTGCGTGACCTCGGCGCAACGCACCTGGCAGCGGGCATAGCAATCGCCATCGGTAGCAACGATGGGCTCAAACGCGGCCAGATCCGCATAGGCGCCGTCGCCGAACATGCGCACGTCGTAATCCACGCCCGAGGCGCGGCCGAACGGGCCGACCATCGACAGATCCAGCGCGTCTTTCTTGCTGATCACGCCCACGCCATGCAGGCGCTCGCCGCAGCTGTTGTCGTCCAAAAACGTATGCACCACGGCCTCGTAGTCAGGGCGCATAGCGTCGAGCGTCTGGACAATACCCGCCAGCTCGGAATCCTCAATGTCGTGTTTAAGGCCGCCAATCTCGTTAATCGACAGAATCACGCGACCGCCGCAAGTGCTCTCAAAGATCTTGAGAATCTGCTCGCGCAGCGTCCACGAACGATAGAACAGCGCCTCAAAGCCAAAGGCATCGGCGAGCAGGCCCAGCCACAGCAGGTGCGAGTGAATGCGCGAAAGCTCATGCAGAATGGTGCGGATATACTGCACGCGACCAGGCACCTCGATGCCGAGCATGCGCTCGCAGGCGCTGGCGTAGCCACAGCTATGGCCCACGGCGCAGATGCCGCAGATGCGCTCGGCGATGTAGCAAAACTGATGCATATCGCGCTTTTCGGTGAGCTTCTCGAGTCCGCGGTGCACAAAGCCGATCTGCGGAATTGCTTCGATGACGCGGTCGTCCTCGATCACCAGGTCCAGATGAAGCGGCTCGGGCAGCACCGGGTGCTGCGGGCCAAACGGAATTACGGAGCGATGAGCCATGGACCTTACGCCTCCTTTTTCTGCTTGTCGCGGGCGGCCTTGGCGGCAAGCGCCGCGCGGACCTTGGCCGCTTTCTCGGGATCCATGGCAGCGAGCTTTGCCTCCATCTCGGCAGCCTTGAGCGCGGCCTTCGCAGCAGCCTCATCGTGCTGAGCATCGGAGCCCGCGGCATCGCCGGCGCTCGCAGCGCTCTCCCCTGCAGCAGCCGCAGCCGCGGCGGCCTTCTCGGCCGCGGCCTTGCGCGCCTTGGCCTCGGCGGCGGCACGGACCTTCATGGCCTTCTCGCGCGCGACCTTCACCTCGGGCGTGATAACGCTCATGGGTTCGGCAGTCGAGACCTGGTAGAAAAAGCCCTTAAAGTCGATCTGCATGTCGGTGATGGCAAGGCCAAACAGGTCGTGTGCTTCGTTTTCAAACGGAAATACCGCCGGATAGTACGAGCTGATGGACGGAATCTCCTGGTACTGGTCGATGCCCTCAACCACCAGGTTCTCGATCGCATAGCTGCCGTCCTGCTCAATATGCTCCTGAGCAGCTCGAACGTTGATAAACGTATAGACCAAGCGATACGAGCCGTCGTCGACGTTGCGCTCGGCGTGCATTTGCACAAAGCGCGCGCCGACGCCCTTAAGCGCCTGGACATGCGACAGGAGCTCCTCGATCCCGACGGTGGTATAGATAGCCTTTTGCATTACTCGGCCTCCTTTGCAGCGGCGGGCTTCTCAGCAGGTGCGTCACCAGCGGCAGGTGCGTCACCAGCGACGGCCCCGGCCCCCGCAGCCACAAACCCGTCCTCGCCCAGCTCAACGCCACCGTCCCAAGTAGCGGCACCGCCCACGGTAAGCGGGTCGCCGCCGGCGCGCATCACGGCCTCCTTCTGGTCCA
This sequence comes from uncultured Collinsella sp., assembly GCA_959026535.1. Lineage (GTDB taxonomy): Bacteria > Actinomycetota > Coriobacteriia > Coriobacteriales > Coriobacteriaceae > Collinsella. The sequence goes on from CAUFMB010000054.1 coordinate 2,516, forward strand.
GGATGCCACACGCCTCCACGATGGCATCGATCACCGTCTCGGGGCGAATGGCGCACCCGGGCGCGTACACGTCCACGGGAATCGCGCGGTCCACGCCGCCGATCACGTTGTAGGCATCGCGGAACACGCCGCCCGAACACGCGCAGATGCCGCACGCCACCACGCACTTGGGCTCGAGCATCTGGTTGTAAATCTGGCGCACGACGGGCAGGTTCTGGGCATTGACCGACCCCGTCACCAAAAAGATGTCCGCATGCTTGGGGTTGCCGGTGTTGACCACGCCAAAGCGCTCCGCATCAAACAGTGGCGTGAGCGAGGCCAGCACCTCGATATCGCATCCGTTGCAGCTCGAGCCGTCGTAATGAATAACCCACGGCGAGCGCGACATTTTATGATCCATGGATGCCGCCTCCTAAATAAATACGTCGACGAGGATGGGCATAAGGTTGAGCAGGCCAAACACCAGCGCCACGCCCCATCCGAGCCTAAAGCAGCTGCGCCAGGTGCTGCGTGCGAAGGTGTTGTCGATCAGAACCTCGACAAAATACGTCGCGGCCATCACGACCAGGGCTACAACCCAGCTCACCGGGTTGTCCCAAACAAAGAACATGCCCACCCACATCAAAAACAGCACGGTCTCGCACCAGTGCATAAGGGTCATCTTGGCCAGCGTGCCGCCGCTCATCTCGGTGGCGACGCCCTGGACGATCTCCTGATGCGCGTGATGCGAGTACGAAAGGTCAAACGGCGACTTGCGCAGCTTGATGGTAAGCACCGCGAGCAGTGCGAGGAAAATGGGCGCGCTGTACACGATGATGGGGGCCGACTGCCCCGTCACGGCAATGGAATCGAAGCTATCGGTGGCAAGATACAGGCCCACGCTCATCAGCAGAACGGCGGGCTCGTAACTCATGACTTGCAGCAGCTCACGATCGGCACCAACCTGGGCAAACGGGCTTTGCGTCGAGGCGGACGCCAACACCACAAAAATCGCGGCAAGCGTCACCATAAAAGCGCACAGCAGCGTGTTGGAGCCCGACACAAAGATGCCGCCGCCCACGACGGTGAAGATGAGCGCGCACGCCATATAGGTATCGTCCATGGTGTTTACGCTGGCGGGGGCCTTGCGCAGCAGCTTGGCAACGTCGTAGAAGGGCTGCAGCAAGCGCGGGCCCACGCGGCCCTGCATGCGAGCGGACAGCTTGCGGTCAAGGCCGTCGATCAGGCCACCGACCAAAGGCGCCAGCAGGGCAAACGCCACGGTACCAATAAATATGCCCACGACGCCCGAACCTTCAAAATACTTACCGCGCAGCACCGAGGGCGCGCTCATGGCAAGCCGCTCGGGCCCAATCCACGCGCAGCACAGCAGCGCAAACAAGATAATGCTGCAGCACACGACGCTACCCGCGGGGCCAATACGCTTCTCGCCAAGGGCGTCCTCCGAGTACCAATTGCGCTTTTCGGCCTTTACCTCGTGTCCCATCGAACCGCGGAAATGGCGATATTTATCGGTTCCCACGCCCGAAAGATATACGTTTACGTGCGGTTTGTCGCTCACGCGGAATGAAGTCAGCAGCACCACGGCGATAAAAGCCACGATAACCACCATCAGATACATGGCATCCTTGCCGATAACGTACGGCACGCGGCCAAACACCATGGCCAAGTAAGGCGACACCAGACCGCTCGAAATAACCGGGAACGCCACACAGCACAGAATCAGCAGCGCGGCGATGGTGTTGAGGGCCATCCATTCGGTCTTATGGACATTGACCTCAACGTTTTGAGCCGTGGGGTCGACGCCCGAAAGCTTGGCAAGCCACTTGCCCCAGAAGTAAAACGTCGCGGCCGAGCCAAAGGCAAGCACCATGATCATGAGCACGTTGCCGGTCTGGGCAAACGCCACCAGGGCGCCCCACTTGGACACGAGCATGCCAAACGGCGCCACAAACATGCCCATGATGCCCAGCATCATCAGGCGCGTCAGGTGCGGCATGCGGCTGAACATACCGTCCATGTCCTCGATATTGCGGCTGCCGATATGATGCTCGGCGGTGCCCACGCACAGGAACAGCAGCGATTTGGCCACCGTGTGGAACAGGATCAGGAAGATGGCGGCCCACACGGCCTCGGGCGCGCCGACACCCAAGCAGGCACTGATGAGGCCCAAGTTGGAAATGGTGGAGTACGCGAGCACGCGTTTGGCGTTGCTCTGCGAGATGGCCATGAGAGCAGCGAGCAAAAACGTGATGGCACCCACACTCGTAACCATAAAGCCGGTCACGGGATAGATGGCATAGAGCGGGCTCAGCTTGACCATCAGGAACACGCCGGCTTTGACCATGGTTGACGAGTGCAGCAGGGCACTCGTGGGCGTGGGGGCAACCATGGCGCCGAGCAGCCAAGTGTGGAACGGCATCTGCGCGGCCTTGGTAAGGGCGGCTAGCGACAGCAGGATGACCGGCATCACCAGCAGCGCGGATTGCGCGGTTCCGGCGCCGGAAAGCTCGATCATGCCCGAGATGGTCAGCGGCATGCCGTTAACGTGCAGGTACATGAGTCCGGCCAAAAACGCGATACCGCCCAGCATGTTGAGAATGATCTGGGTGAAGGCGTTCTTGATGGCCTCGGGCGTGCGCGCGTAGCCAATCATGAGGAACGAGCACACGGTGGTGATCTCCCAGCCGCAGAACAGCCACTCAAGGTTGTCGCTCGTCACGATGACGAACATGGCCGAGAGGAACAGGAACATAAGCGCCAGGAACTGCGGGCGACGGTCGGGCGCGGTCTGCCCGCGCAGCGCGGCCTCGTGCTCGTCGTGGGCCTGGAAGTCCTTCATGTAGCCCAGGGCATACACGCAGATTAGGCTGCCGACGATGCCGACGGCGAGGACCATGATCACGCTCATGTAGTCCAGGTAGAGCGGCGTCGCCGTGACGGCTTCGGCCGCGGGCAGCGTCATGGTCGCAAAGGCAACCGAACCCACCAGCTGCACCACGCCGAGCACCGTGGTGAGCGCGTTCCTATATTTATACGCGTTGTACAGGATGACAGCGCACAGGATGACATCGATGACGGAGCTGATGATCGAGAGCACATGCGAGGTGCCGGGGGCAACCTCAAAGCTCTGCGGGCCCGTGCCAAAAAACATGACGGCGACTACAACTGTCACCGCCATAATGATGCCGGAACCTATGAGCCCCACCGCATCGCGGGCGCGGTCACCGCGCGCGAACAGCATACCCAGCGCCGGTACCAGCGGAAACAGGGTAAGGAAATACAGTAGCGTCATACCATCACTCCCCCATGCAAAAACGCTGCAATTGTTTAACGTTATAGCTCAATTGAGGAGTGGCGGCGGCAGGTTTTCGGTCAACTGGGGAGTTTTAGGCGTACGGGGTAAGGAGTCCGTCCGCATTGGAGTAGAGGGGTGACGCTCCCTTACCGCAGCGGCAGGCGCGCGGGCCACTGTGCGCGGTTTATTGGCCACGTTGGAAGATGTCCCGATAGGCTCGCGGCAGTCCGAAAAGTTGGCGCGGCAAGAAAAATGCGCCCCTGTGGGCGCACCCTCTTGCTACTCTGCCTGCTTAACGCGCGGCTTGCGACCGCGCGGCTTATCGACCAGTGCGGACTCACCGCTCTCGCGGTACTGGCGGCACCAGGCCTTGACTGAAGACTCGCTGGGAATCCCATACTTGATCATGGTCTCGCGAACCGTCAGGCCGTTTTCCAGACGGTCCTTAACCACGGCGAGTTTTACGTCGTAAGAATAGGTGTGATGGCAAGCGCCCGCATTGAGCACGGCGTCGGCACCGCCCACGGCATATGCGCGGGCCCACTGACGAGCCGTGGCCTGGGGAATGCCAAGCTTTGCGGCGAGGGCGCGGTGACCGACCCCCTCTTGGAGGATCTCGACGGCGCGCTGCCTAACCTCGGGCGCATGCGTGCGAGTCCTTGTTGCTTCCGACATACCTGCCACTTCTTAGCCTTAACCGTTAATCTGCTTTCTTACGTGCTTGTTAGATAGTAGCATTTTGCTGTTCGCGCGTAACAGTTAACTGAAAATTGCAACGGTGGCATCTGGGCATTTGGCATCAATTTACGACATTTCTTTATCGATTATTTACGCTGGTAGCTAGCTCGCAGCCAATCGTCATTCGCTTGCCAACAAAATTGGCATCTCTTTATGTCCTTTGGTATAGAGGATATAATTATTACCCCTCCCCTAATAATATTGAGCGGTCTGCAAGGCAGTAGACGTCCTCACTCCTCATGATTAGCGCGCATTGCCATCCACCGGAGCAAAACAAAAAGGGCGGGACCTGCTGCGCTTGCAGACCCCGCCCCGGTTGACACCCGATGGGACGCAGCCGGGCGAGGCGAATCCGTGCTACCGCCCCGCCCCGCCGCGATGTTAGCTACAGCTCGTTGGCCGCGTGATATGCCGTGCGAATGGCGCTCGCAATATCGGCGGTGCGCTCGCCCGAGCAGTCGCCCACGCAGGTCACGGGCACCCTCACGCCATCAAGGTCAAACGCGTTGGCCTTGGAGCCCACGGCCATCACCACGTAATCGCAGGCGATTTTCACCGGCTCCTCGGCGCCGTCCTCAGTGGTGCGAATGGCCTCCACGCCCTCGTCGGTAATGGCGGTCAGGCGGGTCTTCACGTGCTGCTCCACGTTGTGCTCGGCAAAGTCGCTCATAATCAGCGGCAGAATGGTCTCGGACTCGCCCGCGGCAATCTTGTCGAGCATCTCCACGATCGCCACCTCGCAGCCGTGCTGCAGCAGGTACTCGGCAGTCTCGGTGCCCACCAGGCCACCGCCAATGACGGCGACGCGGCCCGCAATCTCCACCTTGCCGGCCAGCACGTCCCAGCTCGAAACGACCTTGTCCGAGTCGGCACCCGGAACGGGGATGACCACGTCGTGCGCGCCCACGGCCACAATCGCGGCGTCGGCGGCGTTGAGGTCCTCGGCGGTAGCGGCATGGTTGAGCTCAACCTTCACGCCCAGGCCGGGCAGAATCTTCTCGTAATACTCGACGGAGCGCATGATCTCGTCCTTGCGCGGAGGCGCGGCCGCCAGCACGATCTGGCCGCCCAGGTGATCGCTCGCCTCGTAGACGGTCACATCGTAGCCGCGCTTGGCCGCCACGCGCGCGGCCTCCAGGCCGGCGATGCCGCCGCCCACCACGGCAATCTTCTTGTCGCCCTCGCCCGGTTTGATGGCGATGGTCGCCTCGTCGCCGTTCTCGGCATTGAGAACGCACGAGATGTACTTGCGGTTTTGAATCGCGTCGACGCAGCCCTTGTTGCAGTTGAGGCACTCGCGGATGGGCTCACCCGTGGCAGCCTTCAGCGCAATGTCGGGGTCGCACATGAGCGAGCGGCCATAGGCGATGATGTCGGCCGCGCCGTCTTCCAGGATCTTCTCGCCGGCCTTGACCGAGACAACGCGGCCGACGGTGGCCACCGGCACGGAAACCAGGGCTTTGACGCGCTCGGCCACCGGCAGCGTCCAGTTGTAGGGCATGGCGCCCATGGGCGGAATGGTGTCGCCCATGTTGCCGGTGTGGTTGGCCTGCGCGACCTGGATCATGTCGATGCCCGCGCCCTCGAGCAGCTTGGCAAACTCGCAGGCCTCGTCGGGCTGCAGGCCGCCCTTGCCGCGCGGCGTGCCGTCGGGGTTCTCCATGATCACGGGGAGCTTGTACTCCACCATCAGCTGCGGCGCGGCCTCCTTAATGGCGGCGACGACCTCCAGCGCGTAGCGGACGCGGTTCTCGAACGAGCCGCCGTACTCGTCGGTACGCTGGTTGAGGATGGCCGAGCACAGCGAACCCACCAGGCGGTCGCCATGGACCTCGATGGCATCGATGCCGGCCTGCTGTGCGCGGGCGGCCGAGGCAGCAATGGCCTCCTTGATCTGGGTGAGCTGCTCTACGCTGGCCTCGTTCACAAAGTGCTGCATATCGTGGTGCAGCTTGGCGTATGCCTGCTTGCGAATCTCGTTGGACTCGGCCATCTTGGCGGCAAAGGTCTCCTCGTCGCCGGCGGCCTTGGCCTCCTGCGCGGCCTTGGCGGCGACCATGGAGCCCATGACCATGCGGCCGACACCGGGCACGTCGTACTCGGGGTGGAACAGCTGCAGCGCAACCTTGGCACCGTGCTTGTGGACGGCGTCGGCCAGCGCCTTAAACGTAGGGATCTGGGCGTCGGTTGCCAGCTTGGGCGTGGGGCTTGCGGTCATGACGGGAGCGACGTCGCCGATGACGATGTAGCTCACGCCGCCACGGGCCAAGCGCTCGTAAAAAGCCAGGCTGCGCTCGCCAATGGAGCCGTCGCGCTCCTCGTAGCCGGTGGTCAGCGGCGGGAACATAATGCGGTTTTTGAGCTCAAGGGGGCCAACCGTAATGGGCTGGAGCAGCTTGGATGCAGGTGCGGTCATGGACATTCCTCTCTTGTAGGCGCGGCGGCGATGATGCCGCGTAGTTGTCTAGAGGATATGGCATGGGGGCACAGCAGCACAACGAAAATCGGCGAATATCAGGTGGCGGCAGGTGGATGGGGCGGGGCGGCCCGTCGGTTTGTCTCGATCTGTAACAGTTACTCGGCAAAACCGGGTCTTACTGTTACAGATCGAGACAAACGGGAGCGTTCCGTCGGAAAATCTCTATCTGTAACACCTACAGACCAAAAACGACCCTAGATGTTACAAATCGAGACGAACAAATTCGGTCCGACCAAACATCTCAATCTGTAACATCTAGACCCACTTTTGACCCCTACCTGTTACAGATCGAGACAAACCAAGCCCGCCTGCTAGAAAATCTCAATCTGTAACAACAACTCGGCAAAATCCGCCCCTCGTGTTACAGATTGAGACAAACGGAGAACGTCCTGCCGAAACATCTCGATCCGTAACATCTAGCCGCCCAAATCGGGTCCAGATGTTACAAATTGAGATGAACGGATGAGACATAAACAGAACCTGCGATTGCAACCAATTAGCCCACTATACACATACCGGCTGCATCCGAAGTAGTCCCCTTACCCATGTCTCTCGACTACAAAAAAGGAAGCACGCATGTTGACATCCATTCCCATGATGCAACGGACCACGGATCAAGCCCCAGCGAATCAGAAGTCACCGGCTCTACGGACTTTCCCTCGACGAAGAGCATACTGCCATCCCCAATGGGTGTTAGGTCGCGGGTGAGACCGAACGTGTCGCAAAACACCAGCTTCGCCGCCGTGTGACAGCCATCTTCTGAGGGAATTTGCCATAGATCAATTGATTCGACCGGACTGTGTCCGACTATCTGATGGATACCGGGAAGCGGATCCTGGTACAGCTCTGATTGATCCGCCCAAAGCGGACCGGGAATCTCAAATCCACCCCTTCCGGGTCCCGCAGACTCAAGAGCAGCGAAATCGTCTTCACCACCTCGCCCCCACATCGCATTGAGGACCTGGCACACGTCGCACACATCATATGTATCATTGAGTTCCAGATGCCGATCTGCCCACGCACGCGTAACGCCCGCGTGCGTTACCAGACAATTACCTGCTATTGTTGCCACCTGCACGCCCAGTGTGGCGAGGGCATTCGCGACCTCATCGTACAAATCGACATGCGTACCGGGCCCTGGCGCACGACGGAGATACTGCATATCGTGGTTTCCGAGCACGAGGTCAATCTCCATTCCCTGTCTACGCCTCCGTCTGACCCAAGCGACGAGCATGTCGAGGGCATCCAGCGTTGTGAGTCGGTTGCTGTGCCACTCGTCGGTATAGTCGCCACAAAAGACCACGCGCTCAATGTCCATTTGAGAAACTGCCGCGTCAACGCGTCCCAGTATGAGCTCCTCTTTAAGATGCATATCTCCAACAACAAGTGTCTTTTGGTTGGATGTTGCCATAGGCCACGCACTCCCGTCCGCTCGCAGCCGTTAGTAGTTAATGCCCTTCCATCCGCCTATAGTTAGATAGGTGCCCTCCGCAAATACCTCATCGCGAGGCACACCAATTTCTTGCTGGAACTCCTCCTCACTCGAGCGGTAGTAGAGATTGAAGAGATGAAGTGCCACCGCTGGATCTTCAAGACGTCGGAATTGATGAACCAACTCTTCGCCTGGATAGAGGGTCATGCGACCAGCCATTACCGGCTTGCCGTAGGCAAGCCACATTGAATTTAAGCGGATATTTCTGTCAAAAATAGATCCGGCGATCTCGAGCTCATCAATAGCCTGCTGACGTGTATAGAGCTTTCCAGGGCTAATTTTACTCACGACGGTCTCTATATTCTCCTTGGTTGGAAGCCATTTTGTATGCATGCCCATGTCCTTTCGCAACGTTTAAGTCAATTATACTCGATGGTAATCCAGTTTTAGACGAGATTTATTTAAGCTATCTATTGATTTATTATCAATTGAATCTTACACTGAAGTAGATTCGATAGTAGACGATATTTTTAAGGAGTGTCTAATGACGTATAAAGACGGAAAGCGCGGTAAGGAGATGCTGCTCGTTCCCATCGGGGGCCGTCCGCAACCGGTTGTGGTGAACAACATCAACAAAACCCTGCGGTGCGAAATGTTTGCATGCGCTTTCGATGAGACGTGGGACGATGACGTCGAGGTCCTCCTGTATGTGAACGATGCGGGAAAATTTGATGGCTCTGCGCCCAATCGAGCCATTCGTTGGGCTAATGGCAAGCTCATCGATATCGTGTTCGGGAACTTTCTCATTGTCGCCATCGACAGAAAAACCGCCAGCACGATCGATATGCCGGCAGAGGTTCAACGCTTCTACCAGCAAAAGTACAGCGGATACGATGTCAACTGGGAGCAGCGGCCCCAATAAACAGCCCGATAAGGGAATGCGGACAGTCCAAAGCACCGTCCGCATTCCCTACCATTCCCGAAAAAAGAGAGGAAAGCCCATGTGCGACTACGATGCAATTCGGAAAATGCTGAGCTATTGGTGCGAACCGGACCCGTGCCTAGAACCGGGCGGCTACGATGATTGGAGGAAGAGAAACGATTTGGACTGTATTATCGCGTCCCGAGATCGCCGTGTCCCCAATGACTTGGTCCTGAACGCCGATCTCATCTTTTCCCTATGGGTCCCGCTTCGAGCCACCCTCAACAGTGCTCCCAACGAGCGATGGGTGTGGTGGCGTGAGTTCGAGTATGGAGTCAAATGTCCTAAGGAGAATCCCAAATACGAGTGTGGCTTGAATAGCGACGCAGTTGCTGCAGGACGGCAGTACGCGACTGATGTGTATGGCGATAAACAACCCAGAGACTTCATGATAAAGCGCCACGCGCCCTTCTTACAGGAGTTCAACGATCATATCGATGAATTTCTACCACGCGACAACGAAGCCACAGCAGCCCTCGAGAGGCTTTTTGAACTCGGCCAGACCAGGGCGAACGTTATGATCCTACTCGACCGATCGTGGAACAGCAAACGCGGGAAAATGTATGACTACATGCCTAGTTTCTTGGACTGGCTATTCGGTAAATATGATCTTGCAAATCATCGTGCCGCCGATGAAAACATCGATATCGCCAAATGGATTGAGAGGGAGAAGCTCCAGCCATTCTTCGAAAATGAGCACATATCCCGAGATTGCATCCGCGATCTCGCGGGTATCGGAAGTCTGAGATGCCCCCATATGAATGAGCTCAAAAACAGCATACCAGCGTACCTGAGCACATGCTCCACAATCCTGGAAAGGCGAGGCCAGCTTCTCGAAGAGGCATCAGTCTAATTTCTAATTGTCTCAATCTGCGACATCTAGGCCCACTTTTGGCCCCTACCTGTTACAGATCGAGACAATAGAAACCATCCCAACAAAACGTCTCGATCTGTAACATCTATCGACCAAAACCGGCCCTAGGCGTTACAGATCGAAACAAACCAAACCCGCCTGCTAGAAAATCTCAATCTGTAACAGCTGCTCGGCAGAATCCGTCCCTCGTGTTACAGATTTAGACAAACGGGACCCAACCCACCGGTATATCTTGATCTGTAACACCTAGCCGCCCAAATCGGGTCTAGATGTTACAGATCGAGATATTGTTTGAGAAGCTGTGGACCACGCCGAAAGACGGTCCCTTGATAATCAGAACCACCCTTAAAAAGGGTGGTTTGCTCTTAGGGTATAACCCACGGGCC
>CAUFMB010000055.1 GCA_959026535.1 uncultured Collinsella sp.
GGCTCTCAATGTTTTTATGTCCTGCTCATATCGTCTATGCCGACAGCGGGGGACACTCCTTAGTCGTTGGGGACGTTCTTAAACGACTAGTCATTCAAGAACGTTCCCAATGACTACCCGCAGAATGAGCGTGGCTGACAGCCGGGCGACGCTGGTCCGCGTGGCGGCGTATAATCGGCGGCAGATGACTTGGACGTTAGGAAATCATGACCGATAGCATGCAGCAGATGGCGCTCGACACGCTCGGCGCCTATTTTGGCTACACCTCGTTTCGCCCGGGGCAGGACCGCATGGTGGATGCGATTCTTGCCGGCCGCGATGCGCTCGGCGTTATGCCCACGGGCGCCGGCAAGTCCATTTGCTACCAGGTGCCTGCGCTTATGCTGCCCGGCATCACCTTTGTGGTGAGCCCGTTGCTGTCGCTTATGGAGGACCAGACCCGCGCACTGCTCGCGGCGGGTGCGCGCCCCAGTTATCTCAACTCCAGCCTTACCCCGGCCCAGCAAAATACCGTGCTCAAGCGGGCGCGCGAGGGCCGTTATCAGCTTATGTATGTGGCGCCCGAGCGCCTGCTCGAACCGCGCTTTTTAGCCTTTGCGCAGGAGGCCGCGGCCGACGGCGGCATAGGCGTGCCACTCGTGGCCATTGACGAGGCTCACTGCGTGAGCCAGTGGGGCCAGGATTTCCGTCCCGCTTACCTGCAGATTCGTGAGTTTATCGATTCGCTGCCGCGGCGCCCCATCGTGGCGGCCTTTACCGCCACGGCGACCGAGCGTGTACGCGCCGATATCCAGCAAATGCTCGGCCTGCAAAACCCGGCGACCGTGGTGACGGGCTTCGACCGCAAGAACCTCTACTTCGGTTGCGAAGAGATGGGCGACAAGGCCAAGACCGCGTGGGTGCGCGACTATGTGATCGCGCATTCGAGTGAGAGCGGCATCGTGTATTGCTCGACCCGCAAGACGGTCGACGCGCTGGCAGGCGAGCTTGCCGAGGCACTGGGCCCCAGCGGCATTCGCGTGGGCCGCTACCATGCCGGCATGGGCAACGATGCCCGCCGCCAGAGTCAGCGTGCCTTTATCGACGACGACATTCAGGTGATGGTTGCCACCAACGCCTTTGGCATGGGTATCGACAAGCCCAACGTGCGCTATGTGATTCACAACAACGTGCCCGAGAGCATCGAGGCGTACTACCAAGAGGCAGGCCGCGCTGGCCGCGATGGCGATCCGGCCAGCTGTCACTTGCTGTGGAACGGTAACGATTTTCGCATGCGCCGCTTTTTGATCGACCGCGGCGATGCGGCCGACGAGGCGCTTGACGACGAGCAGCGCGCGTGGGCGCTCCAGAACCGTTATCGCCTGCTCAGCCAGATGGAGGGCTACTGCAATACCACCGGCTGCCTGCGCGAATACATGCTGCGCTACTTTGGCGACGAGGCCGCGGCCGAGCATGCGGTTGCGGCTGCTGCGGGCGGCACCGCAGACGACGCCGAGGGCTGCGGCAACTGCAGCAACTGTCTCACGCAGTTCGAGGTCGAGGACGTCACCGATATGGCCCGCGCCGCTGTGCGCTATGTGGCCACGCGTCCCATGCGCTTTGGCAAGTCGCTGATCGCCGATGTGCTTCACGGCGGCAACACCGAGCGCATTCGCCAGATGCATCTGGACGAGGACTGCGGCTACGGTGAGCTGTCGAGCGAATCGGTCGGGCGCATCAAGGACATCATCGGCCAGCTGTGCGGCCGTGGCTACCTTGCCACCTCGCAGGGGCAGTACCCGGTCGTGGGGCTGGGCCCGCGTGCCACCGAGGTTGAGGACGAGGCGTTCGCCTTTACCGTTAAGCGTCGTGCATCCAAGCGCAAGGCCTCGGCCCGCGCCCGCCGCGCCGTCGATCTGCTGCGCGAGGAGGCCGAGCTGGATCATCGCCCGCGCGTGGGCGACGATGCCGAGCTGTTCGAGCGCCTGCGTGCCCTGCGCAAGGAGATTTCGACCGAGCTGGAGATGGCGCCGTACATGGTCTTTTCCGACAAGGCCCTGCGCGGCCTGTGCCGCCTGCGCCCACAGACACGCGACGAGCTGATCCAGGTCAACGGCATTGGCGAGAAAAAGGCCGACGCCTTTGGCGAGCAGTTTATGGCGGCGATTGAAGAGTTTGAGTCCGAGCGTGCGCGGGATGGAGCGTAACGATGGTAGCCGATAGCAAGACCGAACGTTCCGAGCGCGCCGAGGTGCCCGCCGTGCCGCTGTACCAGCAGGTCATGGACGACCTAAAGGGCGAGATCGCGCGCGGCGTGTACCCTGCCGGCTCGCGCATCCCTGCCGAGATGGAGCTCGCGAAGTCCTACGGCGTGGGGCGCATCACCGTGCGCCGTGCCATCGAGGAGCTGTCGCGTGCGGGGTATCTCAACCGCCAGCAGGGGAGGGGCACCTTTGTGTGCGCCCCCAAGCTCAAGCGCAAGATTCGCCAGAAGGGTGACGTCCAGAGCTTTACTGAGGGTTGTGCTGCCAACGACATGGTGCCGGGTGCGCGTCTGGTGTCGCGCACGGTGGTCGCGGCGACGCACGAGGATGCGGCGTTCTTTGGCGTGGAGCCCGGCTGCGAGCTTATCGTGGTCGAGCGCGTGCGCACGGCCGACGGCATCCCCGTCATGCTCGAGAACAACGCCTTTGTGCTCGCCGACCATCCCTACCTGCAGACGCTGGTCGACGAGGACCTCACCGATAACTCAATCTTTGCGCTCGTTGCCGAGCATTCGGGTCGCGCGCCGCTCAAGTCCGACCCCTGCACCGTGGAGATTGCGCTTGCCGATACTCAGACGGCCCCGCTGCTGGAGGTGCCGGTCGGCGAGCCTCTCTTCTATATGGAGGCCTACTTTACCGACGCCGGCGGGCGCCCTCTACTGCTCGGCCGCCAAAAGATCGTGGGCTCGCGCTACGTCTTCGACATCTAACGTCCACAGATAGAACAACATAGAACAAATTTGCAGAGATGACTTCACGGGCGTTGTTACACGTGCTATAAATAGGACAACATAGAACGACAGCAGGTACGAGCTGTCGTCGTTCAAAGCCGCCCCACAAGGAGGAGCATCAGCATGAACGCACATGATCTGGTTCAGGAAATCATCGAGCGCAAGGGCAAGATCGAGAATGTCTTTTGGATCGCTTGTGGCGGTTCGATGATCGACCTGATGCCGGCCAACGAACTGCTCAAGCGCGAGGCCACCACGTTTACCTCGACGGTCTACACGGCGCGCGAGTTTTGCCTGATGGCCCCCAAGAGCCTTGGCGAGAAGTCGCTCGTTATTGCCTGCAGCCACAGCGGCAACACGCAAGAGGTTGTCGACGGCTGCGAGATGGCGCTGGCCGCCGGTGCCGAAGTCGTTGCCCTCACCGACTGCGAGGGCTCCAAGATCGATAACGGCAAGTGGACCACCTGGGTCTATCCGTGGGGTGAGGGCGTGTCGCAGGCCGAGGTACCGCAGGGCATTGGCGCTCTGATCGCCGCCGAGTTGCTCGACCAGCAGGAAGGCTACGAGTCACTCGCCGACATGTATGAGGGCCTCAAGCAGATGGATGCGCTGCTGCCCGCCGCCCGTGAGAAGGTCAACGCCGAGCTGGGCGCCCGCTTTGCCGAGCTCTGCCAGCAGCACAAGTTCTTCTATATCCTGGGTTCCGGCCCCAACTTTAGCCAGACCTACGCCATGGCCATCTGCTCGCTCATGGAGATGCAGTGGCAGCACTGCTGCTATATCCACTCCGGCGAGTACTTCCACGGCCCGTTCGAAGCCACCGAGCCCGGCGTGTTCTACTTTGTGCAACTCGGATCGGGCGAGTGCCGCCCCATGGAGGAGCGCGCGCTGGCGTTCCTCAACACGCACACCGATACCGTCATGGTGCTCGATGCGCTCGAGTACGGCGTGGGTGAAGTGCCTGCCAGCGTGCGTTCGTACCTGGAGCCGATCTTCTTCTACGCGATGAGCTGCGAACTGCGTGCCGCCCGCGGCAAGGTGTTCGACCACAGCCCCGAGATTCGTCGCTACATGGGCATCGAGCAGTACTAGGTAACGGGGAAAGCATTCACCTTCGATTCGCAAGCGTGTCGTGTGAGTCAAAAAGCGGGCCGTGCCGGGGATTTCCGGCGCGGCCCGCTTGGTATCGCGCTTAGATTCGCAAGGTTGCGGCGATTGACGGCCTACTTGCCGACAACGCCCTCGGCATCCCACCAGTCGAGCTGGGCGATGTTGTCGCGGATGTGCTGACAGCTCTTGTGGAAGCCCTCGAGCTCGTGCTCGGACAGGTCGAGCGTGTAGACCTCCTCGACGCCCTCGGCGCCGATCACGCACGGCAGGGAGGTAAAGATACCCTCCTCGCCATACTGGCCGGTCATGAGCGTGGATGCCGAAAGCACGGCATGCTCGTTGTGCAGTACGGCGGCGCAAACGCGCGCGGCGGAGTTGGCGACGGCGTACTCGGTGCACTGTTTGCCCTGGTAGGTTACGTAGCCGCCCTTGCGTGCGAGCTCCTCGACCTCCATGTGGTCAAAGGCGTACTTGTCGGGGTTCTCGGCCTGAAGCTCGTTAAGGCTCTTGCCGGCGATGGTTGCGGCCTTAAAGGCGGCCAGCTGGCTAAAGCCGTGCTCGCCGATCATGTAGGCGTCGATGGACTTGGGGCTCACGCCGACCTTCTTGGAGATCTCGGTGCGCAGGCGGGCGGAGTCCAGGCCGCAGCCCGAGCCGATGATCTTCTTGGGATCGTAGCCGGTCAGGTGCCACAGCTCGGTGCACACGACGTCGCAGGGGTTGGAGATGCTCACGAAGATGCCATCAAAGCCGGCTTCGACGATGCGCTTGGCAAAGGTGCGGGCGGCGTCGGTGGTAAAGAACAGCTCGCCGTCGCGGTTGCCGGCGGCCAGCGCGACCTTGCCGGCGGCGTTGACGATGACGTCGCAGCAGGCAAGCTCCTCGTAGTGGTCGTAGCAGTTGACGATCTTGGTGTTGTACGGGACAAACGAAAGGGAGTCGCGCAGGTCCTGGACCTCGGACGTCACCTTGGCCTCGTTGATATCGCACAGGTACAGCTCATCGGCAATGCCCTGCATGAGCAGGCTGTTGGCGACATGTGCTCCTACGTGGCCCTGGCCGACCACACCGATCTTACGCGTCTGGTACATATACGTATCCTTTCGGCCGAGTTATTCGCGTCGAACCATTGTAGCGTCCTGCTGCCACTTTGCTAGGCTAAAGCGCTGTAGATTTTTGGGACATACCTTAATCTCTACTTTTGGAGTGATTTGGGCCGCTGACGGCATCGCCGGGCGATGTGCTCGCGCGGATGGCGCTGGTCGTTGTACCATAGCTGCAACTGACTCGTAAGGAGCATCCATGCCCATTCGCATCCCCGACGCCCTCCCTGCCGCTGCGCAGCTCGAGAGCGAGAACATCTTTGTCATGACCGAGTACCGCGCGCTGCACCAGGACATCCGTCCGCTGCGCGTGCTCATCCTCAACCTCATGCCCACCAAAATCGCTACCGAGACGCAGATCATGCGCAAGCTCTCCAACACGCCGCTGCAGGTGGAGGTGGACCTGCTGCGCACGAAAACGCACGAGGCCACGCACGTGAGCGCCGGCCACCTGGAGACGTTCTACCGCACGTTCGACGACATCCGCGACATCCACTACGACGGCCTGATCATCACGGGCGCGCCGGTGGAGCAGATGCCGTTCGAGGAGGTCGACTACTGGCCCGAGCTCTGCCAGATCATGGATTGGTCCACCACGCACGTGCACTCTACGCTGCACATTTGTTGGGGCGCGCAGGCCGGCCTGTACCATCATTACGGCATCCAGAAGTACGACCTGCCGGCAAAGGCGAGCGGCGTGTTCGAGCATTATCTGGTGAAGCCGCAAAGCCCGCTGGTCCGCGGCTTTGACGACCGCTTCTATGCCGTACATTCGCGCAACACCGACGTGCGCCGCGAGGACGTGGAGGCCGAGCCGCAGCTTGAGGTCGTGGCCGTGTCCGACGAGGTGGGCCTGTACATCGTCAAGTCGACCGACAGCCGTCGCTTCTTTGTCTTTGGCCATCCCGAGTACGATACCGACACGTTGCGCCTGGAGTACGAGCGCGACGTGAAGCGCGGACTCAACCCGGAGGTGCCGGCGCATTACTTCCCGGGTGACGACCCCACCGCCGAGCCGCGCAACGTCTGGCGCAGCCAGGCTCAGTTGCTCTACACCAACTGGCTCAACTACTACGTCTACCAGACCACGCCCTACGACCTAGCCCGCGCCGGCGAGGAGCACTAGGCTGCGATGGTACTGCTGTAGCCGTGGCTGATATGGCGGCGATTAGGTGCTGATGATGTGGGGTAGCGGCAGGTCGTGAGCGTCGGTGGGAACGCGGTCGACACGCTGCTCGTCAAAGGCGATGCCGATGATTTGGCATTCGGGCGAGAGCATGGGCAGGTAGCGGTCGTAGCAACCGCCGCCGTAGCCCAGGCGCGCGCCGGTTTGGTCGAAGGCCACGAGCGGCACGACGATCATGTCGAGAGCTTCGGCAGGCACGATAGGGAAGTGGTTGCTGTCGATGTCCGTGGCCGCAAAGGCCCGCGTAGGGTGGGCGATAAACGGAGCCGCGGACGCATCGTCGGCGGCAACTGCCCGCATACACATGCGCTGGCCACAAGCTGCGGCATCAATTGCCGAGAGCATGCACGGATAGGCTACGCGCCAGCCGCGCACGGCGGCCGCAGCGGCAAACGCGGCAGGGTCTGCCTCGGAACCCATCGCGGCATAGACGGCAACGGTGCGCGGCGCCGCGGCATCCAAGCGGCCCAGCAGCTCAACCAGCCGCGCACAGATATCAGCAGACTTCGCCGCCCGCACATCCAAATCAATCGCATCGCGCCGAGCAATCGCCGCCCGTCGCAGCTCAACCTTATCCATCCCAGCCTCCTCTAGCAAACCTGCCAAAAAGGGACAGGTTTATTTTGGCAGGTTTTATCTGGGCAAACACCCAAACCACCACACAAACCATTGCAAAGGGGGCAGTTCATGGACACCTTCGTGGTGGTTTTGACGAAGAGCAGGTGTTCGCGGCGGTTTGTCTCGATCTGTAACAGTAACTCGGCAAAATCGGACCCAGATGTTACAGATCGAGACAAAGGGTCGGCGCCATTCGGAAACGTCTCGATCTGTAACATCTGGAGCCAATATTGCCGCCTAGATGTTACAGATCGAGACAAACTGGTGGGACGGGGTGAGCTGCCCCGCCCAAGCAGCGGCAAAAGAAAAGGTAGATTTTCAGGCATGTCCCAAAAATCTACCTTTGCTGTGCGTTAGCCCATCAGGTCGACGACGCTAAAGCCGGCATTGCTCTTGGCGATGACGTCTCGGCCGCCAAAGACGCAGGTGGGCGACGCGGCTGCGATGCGCGTCACATCGGCGCCGAGCGAGCGAAGCTCACCGGGCGTGGCGGCGAGCATCTGGGCGCGGCGCTCCTCGCGTGCGTGCGGATCGAGCCCGGCCAGGTAGGTCGTGTTGCGGCGCTTGGTGAGCGCGTACGGCTTCACTGGCGCGTCCATGCCGCTCACGCAGCTTACGATAAAGCCCTCGAAGGCGGCCTCGTCGGGTTCAAAGCTGCCGAGCCATGCACCGGCGCGTTCCACGCGCTCAATCGAAGGATCGACCGCCGGGTCGCGGTAGGTGTAGAACGCCGTCTGACGCTCACCGGCCGCGCGGAATCCGCAGCCGTACGCACCGCCCTTCACGCGGATCTCGTTCCACAGGTAGTCGTAGGAGAGCGCGTTGGCGGCAACCGCCCAGGCGCCCGTCACGTCGAGCCCCAAGCGACGCGGGTCGCACGCGCTTGCCGCAAAGCAGATGTCGCTGGGGATGACAAAGGCCTCGTGGCGGTCGCACGGCGCCGGCACCACGAGAGCGTCGCGGCCGGCATCGGCGCCGTCGCCAGCGCCCAGCCCCAGGTCGCCCGCGGCGGCCCAGTACGCGTTAAAGTCCTCATCGCTGCCGGTAAAGCTCGCCAGGCAGCCGTCGGCCACAAAGATGCGGCCTGCCAGCTCGGCAAGCTTAGCGCGCAGGTCGTCCAGTCGCTCGTCAAAGTGGTCGAGCAGATCGCGCAGGAACAGGTAGAAGTCCACGCCCGAAAGCTGCTCGCGAACCACGGCCGAAGGCGAGCTGTAGCTCATCGCGCGACCGAGTGCCGCCGAGTGACCGTTGTTGATAAAGCCCTGCTCGAGCCCAATGCGAATCTGCGTGAGCACGTCGCGCACGCGGTCTGAGTCGGCGTCGAGCAATAGCGTGCTCGACCACACCTCGCGCGGCAGGCTCGCCAGCGCGTCGATCTTCTCGGACAGGGCGCCGGCGCTCACCAGCAGGTAGGGACGCGCGCCGTCCACGTCGGGCTGGGTCATGACCTCGGTCGTAAAGCTCAAGAAGCCCAGCTTGCCGGCGAGCAGGTTGTCGAGTTCCTCGGCCGAATGCTCGCGCGTAGGCAGCTGCTTGAGCAGGCGGGAGAGCAGCGTTACGTAGGGCAGGTCCTCAAATGCGACGCAGCTCAGGTCGAAATACTGCATGGCGTAGGCCAGACGGTTGGTGGGGATGCCGTGGCGCAGGCAGGGGATAGGCGCAGTCGTGTCCACAACCAGCGGCGGCTCGGGACGCGCCTCGCCAATGTCGGATACACGCAGGCGCGGCAGCGTGGCCTTGTCCTCGGGCGTGTCCTCGGCCTCCTGCGCGGCACGCAGCGCGGCCGTGCGCTCGACCACGTCCGCCAGCTCGGCATCGGTCATGGCGTCGCGCTTGGTAGCCAGCTCGGCAGCTTCGGCGCTCTCCGCACCCTCGGCAGCGTCTACCGGAACCAACTCGACCAGCGCCATGTGATCGTTCTGGAGCACGAGCTCGCGCAGAAGGTCCTCAAAGTAGCTGCCGTCCAGCTCGCCACGCAGCTCCTCGTACACCGGGCCGTACTTGAGCGCCAGCGTCGCGGCGTCGTCATCGTAGAGCCAAGTGCTCAGCGCGTCGCACGCAATGGCCACGCCATCGGCGATGCCATAGTCGCGCTGGCGCAGGTCGTATTCGTTGCTGCTGATGATAGCTTCCAGGCGCTCGCGCGGAACGCCGTGCTCGCACAGGTCGCGGCAGGCGTCCTGGAATACGCGACGCAGCTCGCGCGCCACGCCGGGCTGCGCATTTTGCAGCATGATGAGCTCGTAGGGCTGCAGACTCTCGGCCGCGGTGTAGCTCACCACGTTGCCGCCCAGGCCGGCGGCCAGAATGGCCTTCTTAACCGGCGCTTCGTTGGAGCCCAGCAGTGCCTCGAACAGGATGTCCGCCGCGATCGTGCGCTTGCGGTCGAGCGCGCTGCCCAGCACCAGGCCCAGGCCAACCAGGGCGTTCTCGGGCGTAGTGGCCATCTCGACGCGCTTATACTCGCAGGTCACAGGCTCCTGCACGTCCAGCGGATTGGGCGCCAGCGTAGACGGGTCCTCGCCGGCGGCAACGGCAGCGTCCATGCGGCGGCTCGCGGCGCTCGGCTGCGACAGGTAGCGCTCGTCCAAAAAGGCCAGCGCGCGGTCCACGTCCAGGTCGCCGTAGAGCGTGATGTAGGAGTTGGAAGGATTGTAGTGGCGCGCGTGCGTGTCCAGGAACTGCTCGTAGGTGAGCGCGGGAATCGCGCGCGGGTCGCCACCGCTCTCGTGCGCATAGGCGGTGTCGGGATAGAGCGCGGCGTTGACGGCGTCGTCCAGCACACTCATGGGGTCGGACAGCGCGCCCTTCATCTCGTTGAACACTACGCCGTTATAGCGCAGTGTGCCCTTGCGCAGGCTCGCGGAGCTGTCGTCGCCCTCGCTCTCGGCGCCCTCCGGCAGGTCCAGCTCGTAGTGCCAGCCCTCCTGCTCAAAAATGGTGGGCTTGGTATAGATGGCCGGGTTGAACACCGCGTCCAGGTACACGTCCATCAGGTTGTACAGATCCTGCTCGTTGGTGGTGGCAACGGGGTAGATGGTCTTGTCGGGGTAGGTCATGGCGTTGAGGAACGTCTGCATGGAGCTCTTGATCAGGTCCACGAACGGCTCCTTGACGGGGAACTTGGCCGATCCGCACAGCACCGAGTGCTCAAGAACATGGAACACGCCGGTGGAATCGGCCGGCGGCGTCTTAAAGCCAATGGCAAAAGCCTTGTTTTCGTCGTCGCACGCCAGGTACAGCAGGCGAGCGCCCGAGGCAGTGTGGCGCAGCACGTAGGCGTCCGAGTCGAGCTCGGGCACGGTCTCGCAGCGCTCGACGGCAAAGCCATGGCAGGTGGTGCCGGGCACCAGCAGCGCGGCAGCAGCGGCGCGCGGGTCGGTTGAGGTGGTGGGCATATGCAGTCTCCTTTGACGCCCCAGCAGGGGCGAATCGAGTCGAATCCTCGAGAGTATACCCATATGGGGCCGCGGCTCTGCGGCGAACTGAAGACGATGTGGGTGGACTAGCCTAGCTAGGTTGATAACGAATGCCGCTGGTAGCCGCTGCACCCCGCTAAAGTGAAATAACACCCCGTTTACCGAATCATTTAGGAAATATATGGGCTCCTAAAAAGTTCTAATACAATATAAGTCATCTATCTATAAGCTGCTGATTCCTTGCAAAGGTATGGTTGATATGGTTGAAGCAAATAGCGTTATCCCCCTGTACAAACAGATTGTCCGTGCGCTCTCTGATTCGATCGCCAACGGCACGTACCGCCCGGGAGATAAGCTTCCGACCGAGGCGGAGCTCATCGAGCAATTTGGCGTGAGCCGAATAACGGTTCGCTCCGCAATTAAAGAAATGGAAGATGCTGGGCTTGTTGAGAGGGCCCGCGGCAAGGGCACGTTCGTTTCGTCGGACACACAGATGTATGCCGCGGACGACCGTGAGAGCTTTACCCATTCGTGCCAGCTTGCGGGAAAACAGGCGTCTACCAGGGTTCTCGCAATGGGCTGGGACTTCCCAAGCCTGCGAGACGCGAAGTTCCTGGGCGTAGACGATACCCAAAAGGTATTGCGTAGTCGTCGTCTGCGCCTTGTGGATGACAAGCCTACGATGCTGGAAACCAATAGCTATTCTGCTGCGCTTTCTTTTTTGGAGCATGAATCCCTCGAGGATTCGCTGATGGCGGTACTCGATCGCCAGGGGATCAAGATGGGCCCCAACACGCGTACGCTCGAGGTCTGCTATGCGAGCGAGCTCGAGGCGGCATACCTTAACGTGGGGCTGGACTCTCCGCTGCTTCTGTTTGTCGATAGACGTTATGCTCCAAGCGGCGAGCCGCTCTTCATCTCTCGTCAGGTGTACTGCACCGAGCGACTGAAGTTCTATTTGTAAATTAGAGATAGATTGGTCAATTTACCGACCAATTGCTACCGTTCGCGGATTTGGAAAATAGACACACCGCGTAGGGTAGATTGCTAATATACTTTGTTATGACAATATAGTACGTCTTATTGATATTGGAGAACTATGAATAAGATATTGCTAGCGAGTCATGGTTATCTCGCCCAAGGTATGAAGAGCTCTCTCGAGATCCTGATGGGCGCCAACGACCGAATCGAGTGTCTGTGCGCCTATGTCGATGACGACACGAGGGATGTCGCAGCGCTTATCGATGCTTGGATGGAGTCGAAGGACCCTGCCGACTCTTGGTTTGTCGTGACTGACATCTTTGGCGGCTCTGTAAACAACGAATTCATTCAGAGGCAGACCGCCGGATCGTTTACGTTGATCACCGGAATGAACTTGCCGCTGCTGGTGGAAATGGCTACACAGCTGGACTCCCTGGATGCGGACAAGGCCAAAGCTGCGGTCGAGGGATCACGTTCGTTTATCATGCTTTGTGAGGCGGCGGACATGCTTGCCGATGTCGAAGAAGAAGAGTTCTAGTTAGTTCTGGTTCGAGCCCTAGCTAAGGGCCACACCTGTCATTACCTTTATTACGTGCGGAGATGATTACGATGATTAAGCTTACGAGAGTTGATTACCGATTGATTCACGGCCAGGTCGCCATGTCTTGGACACATGCGCTGGATGTCGATTGCATCCTGTGTGCCAGCGACGCCGTGGCAAAAGACGACATGAGAAAAGCCGCATTGAGGCTAGCTCGTCCCAACGGCGTGAAGCTCGTCATAAAAGACGTAAACGCTGCTATCGAGGCGCTCAACAGCGGCGTCACCGACAAGTATTCGCTGTTTATCATTGTCGAGACGATCGAGGATGCCTATCGCCTTGCTAAGGGTTGCAAAGACATCAAGGAGATCAATCTGGGCGGAACTCGAAAGTCTCCCGAGACCACGCTTCATCCGACCCCCGCGATCTTTGCGACCGAAACCGATGCCGAGCATATCCAAGAGCTTGTGAACGATGGCGTGGTTATCGAAATCCGTCAGGTTCCCAATGACTCAAAGGTACTTGCCAAGGACGTTTTCTAGCTGGAAACATGCCATTGTCTAACATTTATTAACTAGGTCCTCCTTTCTTTAGCCCGCCGATTATTTGACCGGCGGGCTTTTTATTCAAGACTTTAGTCTGCTGGGCGCGCAGCGGCCAGCTTTAAACCACCCGCTATGCGGGTGGAGACAAACGGCTTTACAAAGCCACCCCTCCGGCCGATATTGACGATT
>CAUFMB010000056.1 GCA_959026535.1 uncultured Collinsella sp.
CTTAACCCCCGCCCCCAGCCCCGGAGACCCTCCCGGAGGGGCCCAAAAAATATTTTCAAAAAAGTTGTTGCGCACCGGACAGACTTCTGTGTATACTAATCCCCGCAGCGCACGCGAGCGGAAACAAACGCGAACGACTGCCTGGGGAGTTAGCTCAGTTTGGTTAGAGCGCCGGCCTGTCACGTCGGAGGTCGCGGGTTCGAGCCCCGTACTTCCCGCCAACGCAATTAAAGCCACGTCTTCGGACGTGGCTTTTTGCGTTTGATAGGACCTTGATCCCATCGGCCCCTTTCACCCAAAACAAAATCCTTCCAATTCCCGGACAAGCTCCGTTTGAGACATGTGTTCAAACAAAGCGTTTGTTGCGCAACACCTGTTCAACGAAGCAGGGGGTTAGGTTATACTAAATTGCACTATGGGCCGTTTTTGATGCAAGAGGCTTCAAACACGGCATTCAGTGGGCACCCGTTTTGCTATATGGGCGTCCATACGGTCATTGGCGTCTCGACGTAAGCTCGGCTCCGGAGCTCGTTCGAGCTGTTCCTATTCCTTGAAAGGGGAAAAATGGACATATCGAGGAAGACTGATTACGCCCTTCGCATGCTCGCGATGCTTGCCGAGGACCCGGAGCGTCTGCTTTCTGTTCGCACCGCCGCCGAAGAGGTCAATGTCCCGTATTCGTTTGCCCGTTCGATTCAGCATGGTTTGGTTCAGGCCGGTATTGTGGAGAGCCTGCGTGGCGTCCATGGCGGCATGCGTCTTAAGGTCAGCCCCGACGATGTCACCATCCGCCAGGTCGTTGAGGCCGTTCAGGGCCCCATGGTCATGAACGATTGCACCGCGCCCGATGGCGACTGTGCACGCATGGGCACGTGCTGTTATCATCCCCTGTGGGCCGGAGCTCAAGCGCTGATGCGCGACTACCTCGATTCCGTTTCGCTGGGCGATATCGTCGCTCACCGCCAGTTCCCGGCCGTCGATTCCAAGTTCGCCGACCGCAACGCGTTTCCCGAGTACGCCACCTGTGCGTGCGCTTGCCGGGAGGAATAGCGCCGCATAAGGAGCATAGCCATGATTCAGGACCCCTTTCGTTCGATGATTCGTTCGGAAGGGGTCCTGCGTTATCGCGACCTTCCGTGGCGCCGCACGCGCGACCCGTACATTATTTGGCTTTCCGAGGTTATGCTGCAGCAAACGCAGGTGCCGCGTGTACAGACGCGTATGCCCGCGTGGCTCGACCGCTTTCCGACCGTACATGCGCTCGCTCAGGCCGCTCCTTCCGACGTTTTGGATGCCTGGCAGGGGATGGGCTACAACCGGCGTGCCCTGGCGCTTCACAGAGCCGCTCAGTGCGTTATGGAAGACTGGGGTGGGGAGTTTCCACGTGAGACGCGCGACTTGGTCGCCCTGCCTGGTATTGGCCCGGCGACGGCGCAGGGCATCCGGTCGTTTGCGTTCGATCTGCCGGGTGTGTATCTGGAGACCAACGTGCGCACGGTCTTTCTGCATCATTTCTTTCCCGATGTGCCGGCCGTTCCCGATCGCGAGCTGGTGCCGTTGATTCAGGCCGCCTGTCCGGCGGCTCCCGGTGCGACGGCGGATGAGATCGCTCCCTTTGCCGTGCCGCTCGACGATGCCGACACACCGCGCGCATGGTATTACGCGCTGCTGGATTATGGCGCGTATCTTAAGAAGACGCTGCCCAATCCGTCCAGGCGCTCGGCGAGCTATAGTCGTCAGTCCAAGTTTGAGGGCTCGCGCCGTCAAAAGCGCGCCCATATTGTGCGCATGCTGCTGGCTGCGCGCGATGGGCGTCCGGCGGGCATCACACTCGCCGAGGCCGTGGCGAGTGTCAACGAAATGGAGGCGGCAGCAGGTCGCGAGCCAGTCGATCACGATCTTGTCGCAGGCATTTTGGCCGACCTGGAGCGTGAGGGCTTTTGCCGCGTGGAGGGTGACCGCTGGCTAAGCGTGTAGTCCACCCGAATCTGAAGAACAGGATTGTAAGGTTTAGATTTTCGACATGAGGGCATCCTAAAGACAAGGTCGCTCGAAGCCTACGGGCGGCATGTGTTGAAGGGAAGTACACCTATGGATTTTGAGAACTCTCAGACCAAGAAGAACCTCGAGACCGCTTTTGCCGGTGAGTCCCAGGCGCACACTAAGTATCGCTACTATGCATCCAAGGCCAAGAAGGACGGCTACGTTCAGATCTCGAATATCTTTGCCGAGACGGCGGGCAACGAGTCCGAGCACGCCAAGCTGTGGTTTAAGTATCTGCACGACGGCGCCGTTCCCGACACTCTGGACAACTTGCGTGATGCCGCTGCGGGCGAGAACTACGAGTGGACCACGATGTACGACGAGTTTGCCAAGACCGCCGAGGAGGAGGGCTTTACCGAGATCGCCGCAAAGTTCCGTGGCGTCGGTGCTGTCGAGCAGGCTCACGAGGAGCGCTACAACAAGCTTGTCGAGCGCATTGAGTCGGGCGAGGTGTTTGAGCGCGAGGGCGTGAAGGTGTGGAAGTGCCTGAACTGCGGGCACCTGCATGTTGGTGCCGAGGCGCCCGAGGTGTGCCCGGTGTGCAACCACCCGAAGGCGTACTTTGAGGAGCAGGTGGTGAACTACTAGCGCGTGGCGCTGGCTGCTGCGGAGCGCAGGGCGGGAGGCCGGACTACCTTCCCTCCCCGCTCACGGCTCCGCAGGGTCGCGTTGAGGGAAGGTAGTCCGGCCTCCCGCCCTGCGCTCCGGCTTCGGGTCGTCGCGTGCTCACTACAGAAAAGCTGATAAGAAGTTTGTGTGCCGCCCCTTTTGGGGCGGCACGTTTTTGTAGGGGGACTGGTTGGGACGGCACCGTTCATGGGTGGGGTACACTGGGTAGCGACTTTTAGTTTATCTACTACCTGATGGGGTGTTTTTTATGGGTAAGAAGTCTCGGGCTCGGGTTGCTGCGGCGGGGACTCGCAAGGATCCTGGTCGTCGGGTCCCTGAGGGCAAAAAGGCCGATCGTGCCGAGAAGGACAAGAAGGTCGGCGCGCATGCTCATCCTGAGTGGGCGCCCCATTTGAATTCGGCGAGTGAGGACCTGACCGCCAAGCTGTTTACGATGGTCGAGGTTATCTTGGGCGTGGTGCCCGTGGTGGTCATCGGTCTGTTCCTGGCCTCTAAGGATGCTACGAGTGTGGATAAGCTCACCGATGTCTTTTCTCAAGACCCCTCGATGGTGGTTACGTTTATCTCGGCGTGTCTGCAGCCGTTTGTGGCGTACATGCTGTACATGATTTATCGCAAATACTGCAAGGGCGATGCGGGCTTTGCCGCCGGCAACCTGATCGGCCTCTTGTGCTCCGAGATTTTGTTGCTCAATATTCCCGGCGTCATCGGCATGGGCATCTTGTTGTGGCGTGTCTGGCGCAACGTTGCCCCGCCCTGCGCTCCGGCGTTGAGTCGTCGCATGCTCGTTACAGAAAAGCTGATAATAAGTTTGCGTGCCGCCCCTTTGGGGCGGCACTTTTTGTGTGGGGTCCCGGTCTTCACAATTTCCGTCAAGCTTTTGGTCAGGTTTTGGTTAGTTGGCGGGTTGGTGGAAGGGCGAAAGATTATTCGACAAAAAAGCTCAGAGAAAGTGCTGGTAGGGGAGTTGTTGAGGTTTTCGACAGCTTTTGTCAACAAGAAACTTTGCAGCTATTGCTACGGATTGCGTTGCCGTGGCCTTGGCGGTGCGGGATGCTGGGCGCAAGCGTCGAATGCTCCGATTTTGGAGGCCAGCATGGATCTGTTTCTTGAGACTCCGCAGCAACAAGCTGAGCGCATGTTGCGTCAGCAGCAACGGCTCATGGAGATGCAAATGCAAGGGGTAGCCGCCCAGCTCCCTGCGCAAAATGCCATGCCTGCGGTTTCGCCTGCGGGCGGATCGGCGCCAGAGAACTATTCCATACAACAAGATTCATATGCGCAGGAGCTTGCGTTCGACAAGCGCCGCACACGTCACCGCCGCGTGGGCCAGCGCCTGCGCACGTTAGCGATGATTGTGCTGATCCCGTTGGGGCTCGCGGCAATCTTTTTGGCCTCATATGCCCTCACGTGCATTTTCAACGGCGCCTCACCCAATGAGGTGCTTCAGCACTTGGCAGCTCTCGGCCAGCGCCTAGGCGACGTCATAACAACCATCCGCGCCGGCTGGGAGAGTTAGCGTTTGTCACATTAGGACTTCTAGGGTGTACGGATTATCGCCACGAGTAGAATCCTTGCATCCTTTGGGTCCTGTCGTGCGACTGAATAGTATTATTGAAGATGAATAATAATAGGATTTGCTATGTATAAGCAGGATTTAGAGCAGACTCTTTTGGGCATTGACGAAGAGGCGGAGCTGGAAATAGGTCCAAGAGACGACAGGCCGAGCGTTGTATTGGTGGGAGGAAGCGCCTTCATGCTAAATGATGTGACGAATCGGTCGGTTACACATGATATTGATGTGTTTGAGGCAGACAGGTGCCTCCGCGAGATCATAGCTCGATACCCCGAGGTGAATGGTATGGCGGTGGCATATTGTAATCAGATGCCATTCAATTACGAAGATCGTTTGATTCCCTTGAAGATTGGGGCGCGTTTTATCAGGTACTTTACGCCATCTTTGGAGGACCTGGCGGTGATGAAGCTTTATGCCTATCGTCCGAACGACATCGTCGATCTTCATAGTCAGGCATTCGTTGACCGACTTGATTGGGATCTGCTCGAGCGGCTTATATTCGACGAGGGAGAGGCTCTGGCATCGTCGCCCTCGGAGCGGAGTTATCAAGAGATGGTCTGCGCATACAGGCAATACAAAAAGGAGGTGCTCGGTTGAATCTGACCTTTGAGGGATTCTTAAAAGGCTATTGCCGAGAGCTATCCGGACAGCAGTCGCTGAGTTTTAGAAAACTGGTTAAGCAGGCGACGACGGTTGCGCCGCGCGTGGCGGAACCTCTGTTTTTGCTCGCTTTGGCGCAAGGAAAAGCCGAATACGTTCTGGGTTTATCCGAGGGCTCGTGGATGGAAGAGGATTACCGAGGCGTTTTGTCCTTGTACGATCAAGCGGGCGGCATGGCGTCTCTATGTGCCAAAAGTGAGCTCCCCAACCGTTATGCCAACGTTTGGCGTGCGTATAGAGCGGAGAAGGAAAAGCCGGTGGCGGACAGAAGGATCAACGCCCTGATGCGAAAAAGAACATTGGGAGCGCTAAGGGAATCGGGCGGCACGCGCTACGGTCTCTGCCGCGATTTGAATCTGAATAAGGGAAACGTGTACGCATACTTAGCCGGCGATGACTCAAAGGTGAGCAGGAAAACGGCGCGCCGCATTATGGAATATGCGGAGGGGAGGGGCACCCAAGAAGGGGCCGGGCGCCCGGTGCGTGTGGCGGGGTAAGATTGATCGCGGTTTTGATTGATAATCGATTGAGTTTGTTGGGCGGAGTCTATGTCTGCTATTGATATTGCGCTTGTTGTGATCGCCTTGGTGGCGGTGGGGGTTGCCGTGGCTTGTGCCCTGCAGCTTAAGGGCCTTCGCGCCGAGCTGCGGGAGCGCGGCGGCAACGACGCGGAGACGCTGGCGGCGCTCGAGCGGGCCAACAATGCACTCGACACCCTTAATGTCGCGTTGGCAGAAACCCGCCGCACGGCAAACGCCATCGCGCAGCAGCAGGCGACCGATGCAGCCGTTGAGCAGCAGCGCTACCTGACCATCGCGCGCGAGTTCTCGCAGGCTGGCGACCGTATGGATGACCTGCGCCGCGAGACGGCCCAACAGCTGGGCGCCAACCGCGAGGGCATCGAGCATCGCCTGGACAAGGTGCGCGAGACGGTCGATGCCCAGCTGGGCGCCATCCGCAAGGACAACAACGTGCAGCTCGATCAGATGCGCGTGACGGTGGACGAGAAACTCTCCCGTACGCTCAACGATCGCCTGTCTGCATCGTTTAAGCAGGTGAGCGACCAGCTCGAGGCTGTGTACAAGGGTTTGGGCGACATGCAGTCTATCGCCACCGGCGTGGGCGACCTCAAGCGCGTGCTGGGCAATGTAAAAGCGCGCGGCATTTTGGGCGAGGTGCAGCTGGGTGCGATCCTGGCGGACATCCTTACGCCCGACCAGTATCTGGAAAATGTCGCCACCAAGCCCGGCGCCTCGGAGCGCGTTGAGTTTGCCGTCAAGCTGCCGGTGGACGAGGGCGATCCCGTGCTGCTGCCGATCGACTCCAAATTCCCGGGCGACGCGTACGAGCACCTGCTCGACGCCCAGGAGTCGGGTGACGCTGAGGCTGTAGCCGCTGCGCGCAAGACGCTCGATGCGATGGTAAAGCGTGAGGCAAAGGACATCTGCGAAAAGTACCTGAGCGTGCCCGCGACCACCAACTTTGGGATTCTGTTCGTTCCGTTTGAGGGCCTGTACGCCGAGGTCGTCAGCCGCCCCGGGCTTATCGAGACCCTGGGCCGCGACTATCACGTCAACGTTGCCGGCCCCAGCACCATGGCGGCCATCCTCAACAGCCTGCAGATGAGCTACCAGACGTTTAAATTGCAAAAACGTACCGACGACGTGCTGCGCGTGCTTTCCGCCGTCAAGGCCGAGCTGCCGCGTTATCAGGCGGCGCTGCGCCGCGCCCAACAGCAGATCGAGACCGCGGGTAAAACGGTTGAGGGCATCATCACCACGCGCACCAACGTTATGGAGCGCAAACTCAAGGACATCGACGCCCTGGAAGATGCCAAGGAGGCCGACGAGATCTTGGGGCTCACATCCGCGGAGCTGCTCGCAGACCAAAAAGACGAGGACTAGCTGCATCTGACGGCGGGGCGCCCGCGCAAGCACGGCGCGGGCGCTTTTCGCATCGTGCTTGCCTGAAGTGCGCTTCAATGTGCAACAATGGCGTTTCGCCCTATCAGACGCGAAAGGAAGACCATGTCTCAGAGAAGCACCAGTCCGCTCAAACGCTCCACCGTGCGCCGCACGCTGCAGCGTTTTTGGGACGTCACGCGCACACAGCCGTTGATCGTCTTTCTCTCGGTATTCTCGTCGGCGGGCTATATCTTTTTGCTTACGTTTGCCAACACCTACGTGATGGCCCTTATCGTCGACCGCGTCCAGGCCGGCCCCGTGGCGGGCGACCAGGTGTTTGAGGTCTTTGGCCCTTACATTCTGGCGCTCGTGCTCGTTAACCTAGTGGGCCAAATCCTCTCCAAGCTGCAGGACTACACCGTCTACAAGCTCGAGATTGCGGGCAACTATCACTTGGCGCGCCTGTGCTTTGACACGCTCTCCAATCAATCCATGACATTCCACACCAGCCGTTTTGGCGGATCGCTTGTGAGCCAGACAAGCCGTTTCATGAGTGGCTACACGG
Source organism: uncultured Collinsella sp. (assembly GCA_959026535.1). GTDB lineage: Bacteria > Actinomycetota > Coriobacteriia > Coriobacteriales > Coriobacteriaceae > Collinsella. The sequence goes on from CAUFMB010000056.1 coordinate 7,379, forward strand.
GGCTGGTGGACGTGACGGTGTATTCGCTCATTCCCACTATCACCTCGGTCATCTGCACGGTGGCGGCGCTCGCCCCGGTGGTGCCGACGTTTACCGTGATCCTGGTGGGCATCATGGTCGTCTACATTGCGTTTGTCTGGCTTATGTATAAGCGCATCATGCCGCTTTCGGCCGCGACGTCCGCCGCTCAGAACAAGCTGTCGGGCGTGCTGTCCGACGCGGTCACGAACATCCTGGCCGTCAAGACTTGCGGGCGCGAGGACTTTGAGCGCGACCTGTTCGATACCGCTGACCGCGCCGCGCGCGATGCCGAAACGGTTTCGATGCACGCCATGATGCAGCGCAACTTTACGACCTCGGGCCTTATCGTCATTACCATGGCCGTGGTGAGCGTGTTCGTCGCGGGCGGCAACGCGTGGTTTGGCATCTCGGCCGGTGCGCTCGTCATGATCTTTACCTATACGTACAACCTCACCATGCGTCTGAACTACGTAAGCTCCATGATGCAGCGTATCAACCGCGCGTTGGGCGATGCGGCCGAGATGACGCGCGTACTGGACGAGCCGCGTCTGGTGGCAGACGACGAGAACGCTCCCGAGCTTAAAGTGAGCGAGGGCGCGATTGATTTTGAGCACCTGAGCTTTGCATACCGTGACGCCGCGGCAGGCGAGAGCGTGTTCGACGACCTGACGCTTCACGTTGCGGCGGGCCAGCGCGTGGGCCTGGTGGGCAAATCGGGTTCGGGCAAGACGACGCTCACCAAGCTGTTGCTGCGCCTGGACGACGTACAGGGCGGCCGCGTGCTCGTGGACGGCCAGGACGTCTCGCGCTGTACGCAGCAGAGTCTGCGCCGCCAGGTTGCCTACGTGCCGCAGGAGGCGCTGCTGTTCCATCGCTCCATTCGCGAGAATATCGCCTACGGCCGCCCCGACGCCACCGACGAGCAGATCCGCGAGGCGGCTCGCTTGGCTAATGCGACCGAGTTTATCGACCGCCTGCCCCGTGGCTTTGACACCATGGTGGGCGAGCGTGGCGTTAAGCTTTCGGGCGGCCAGCGCCAGCGCGTGGCCATTGCCCGCGCTATTCTGACCGACGCGCCGATCCTGGTGCTCGACGAGGCGACGTCTGCCTTGGACAGCGAGTCCGAGGCGCTGGTGCAGGAGGCGCTCGAGAACCTGATGCGCGGCCGCACCTCCATTGTGGTGGCACATCGCCTGTCCACCGTGGCGGCGCTCGACCGCATCGTGGTGCTGGCGGACGGCGAGATTGTCGAGGACGGTACGCATGCGCAGCTTGTCGAGGCGGGCGGCGAGTACGCAAGCCTGTGGGGCCGCTAGACCGGCGCATTTTTGGAGGCGTAAAGACCCCATACGTGGGACAATCGTGCCCAGAAGCTTGTTAATTCCGCTGAGCCGAGGAGTCGTTATGCCACGCGAGACCAATGCCGCCAAACGCGAGCGCGCCGTTGAGGTGTGCGAGCGCCTCAACCGTCGCTATGGCCCGGTCGAGTGCTTTTTGGACCACGAGAATCCCTTTAGGCTGCTCATCGCGGTGCTGCTCTCGGCACAGACGACCGACGCACAGGTCAATAAGGTGACGCCCCAACTGTTTGCCCAGTGGCCCACGTCCGAGGCCATGGCCGGCGCGAGCGTGGCCGATGTGGCCGAGACCATCAAGTCGCTCGGCTTTTATAAGAGTAAGGCCAAGCATGCCGTGGAGGCCGCGCAGATGATCGTCGCCGACTACGGCGGCGAGGTACCGGCCGACATGAAGGAGCTTGTAAAGCTGCCGGGCGTGGGACGCAAAACGGCGAACATCGTGCTCAACGTGGGGTACGGCATTGTCGAGGGCATCGCGGTCGATACACACGTCAACCGCATCGCGCATCGCCTGATGCTGAGTCCTAAAACGCATGCCAAAGAGCCGCTCAAGACCGAGCAAGATCTGCTCAAGATTTTGCCGCACGAGTATTGGGAGTCGGTCAACCACCAGTGGATTACCTTTGGCCGTGAGATCTGCGACGCCCGCAAACCCAAGTGCGACGAGTGCCCGCTGGCAGACCTTTGCCCCAGCGTACGGGTGGTGCAATAGCTTTTTGCAAACTTTTTTGCAAAAAAGTCTCAAATCTTAGATATAGCTTGGTTGCGCAACCTTTTTAGGATTTTCTCGGCTTGAATTAATCATGCAATTCAAATGTCTTCTTTCGCGAAGTGGCCGCGGAGAAGCAAGTCGGGAAAGGACGACCACATGAATAGGAAGCTTAACGCTGCTATCACAGCCGGTCTGAGCTTGAGTATGGTGCTCAGCTCCACGCCGGTTGCTGCTATCGCGGCGGAGACTGCCCAGAACACGAGTGGGGAAGCGGCTGCTGCCGCCACTGGCGTAAAGACGGTTAGTTTCTATGCAAACGGGGGCACTTTTGCTGACGGAAGCCCCATCTCAATGGATCATAAAACGAATGAGAACGGCGAGATTAATCCGCTCAAGGATTCTCCGACCCGCGAGGGCTACACCTTCGCCGGCTGGACCTACGACCGCGACGGTAACGATCCGGTCGACTTCAGCAAGCCCCTTCAGGGCGGTGCAGCTAACTTTATGCTGTACGCCAAGTGGACTAAGGCTCCCTCGAAGGTGCTTAATGTGACCTACGCTGCCAATGGCGGTCAGTTCGCCGACGGCAACAACGTCATGCTGGGCCAGACTGACAGCAATGGTATTGCTCGTCAGCCGCTTGCTCCTACGCGCGACGGCTATGTGTTTGCCGGTTGGTATTATCACAGCAATGGAACCGACCAGGTTGACTTCAACCAGCCGATTGTCGGTGGCGGCAAGAATGTGACCCTTTTCGCCGCTTGGACGCCTGCGAAGTAGGACAAGACTGTCGATATCTTTTATGTTGCCAACGGCGGTACGTTCTTCGACGGCAACGAGACTATGCAGGGCGTAACCGATACCGACGGTATCGCACGTCTGCCGCTTCAGCCGACCCGCGAGGGCTATGACTTCCTTGGTTGGTCGTACGATCGTGACGGAAATGACCCCGTAGACTTCACGAAGGCTATTGTTGCGGGCAGCGGTCATGCGACTGTTTATGCTCAGTGGAAGCAGAACAACGAGAAGACGGTTCTCTATTTTGCCAATGGCGGCGCTTTCGCCGATGGCAATGAGGCCATGGAGGGTGTCACTGACAGCAACGGCGTCGCCCGCCAGCCCCTTGCCCCGACCCGCGAGGGCTACACCTTCGCCGGCTGGACCTACGACCGCGACGGTAACGATCCGGTCGACTTCAGCAAGCCCCTTCAGGGCGGTGCAGCTAACTTTATGCTGTACGCCAAGTGGACTAAGGCTCCCTCGAAGGTGCTTAATGTGACCTACGCTGCCAATGGCGGTCAGTTCGCCGACGGCAACAACGTCATGCTGGGCCAGACTGACAGCAATGGTATTGCTCGTCAGCCGCTTGCTCCTACGCGCGACGGCTATGTGTTTGCCGGTTGGTATTATCACAGCAATGGAACCGACCAGGTTGACTTCAACCAGCCGATTGTCGGTGGCGGCAAGAATGTGACCCTTTTCGCCGCTTGGACGCCTGCGAAGTAGGACAAGACTGTCGATATCTTTTATGTTGCCAACGGCGGTACGTTCTTCGACGGCAACGAGACTATGCAGGGCGTAACCGATACCGACGGTATCGCACGTCTGCCGCTTCAGCCGACCCGCGAGGGCTATGACTTCCTTGGTTGGTCGTACGATCGTGACGGAAATGACCCCGTAGACTTCACGAAGGCTATTGTTGCGGGCAGCGGTCATGCGACTGTTTATGCTCAGTGGAAGCAGAACAACGAGAAGACGGTTCTCTATTTTGCCAATGGCGGCGCTTTCGCCGATGGCAATGAGGCCATGGAGGGTGTCACTGACAGCAACGGCGTCGCCCGCCAGCCCCTTGCCCCGACCCGCGAGGGCTACACCTTTACCGGTTGGACTTACGATGCTGCTGGCACCGAGCCTGTCGACTTCACCAATCCCATCAAGGGTGGCGGTCAGCACGTTACGCTCTACGCTCAGTGGGCAGAGCTTGCTAACAATGAGAAGGATGTTCTCTACGTCGCCAACGGCGGTGTGTTCGCAGATGGCAACGAAGTTCTCCAGGGTGTGACCGACGGCGACGGCGTCGCCCGCCAGCCCCTGACCCCGACCCGCGAGGGCTACACCTTCGCCGGCTGGACCTACGACCGCGAGGGCACCGATCCTGTCGACTTCAGCAAGCCGCTGGTCGGCGGCGGCGACCACGCTACCCTTTATGCTCAGTGGAATGCTGTTGAGGAGGATAAATCCATCGACGTCCTCTACGTCGCCAACGGCGGTACGTTCTTCGACGGCAGCGACGCTCTCCAGGGCGTGACCGACGGCGACGGCGTCGCCCGCCAGCCCCTGACCCCGACCCGCGAGGGCTACACCTTCGCCGGCTGGACCTACGACCGCGAGGGCACCGATCCTGTCGACTTCAGCAAGCCGCTGGTCGGCGGCGGCGACCACGCCACCCTGTTCGCCCAGTGGGACATGGTCGTCGAGGACAACTCCATCGACGTCCTCTACGTCGCCAACGGCGGTGTGTTCTTCGACGGCAACGAGACGCTCCAGGGCGTTACCGACGGCGACGGCGTCGCCCGCCAGCCCCTGGCCCCGACCCGCGAGGGCTACACCTTCGCCGGCTGGACCTATGACTCCAAGGGTACCGACCCGGTCGACTTCAGCAAGCCCGTCCAGGGCGGCGGCGACCACGTGACGTTCTACGCCCAGTGGA
>CAUFMB010000057.1 GCA_959026535.1 uncultured Collinsella sp.
TTGCCGCGCCCCGCAGCGCCCGCTTCCCCCGAGAACAATTATCAGTGCAGGTAGAACCCTTGCGCAAAAGTCATGTGCTCGCAATATCGCAAAAAGTCTACTCACTTGGCTAGCGACTACACTAAACGGCTGGGCAGAACGCCCATTTCCTGCATTTTCTTGCCTGCGAACGCATCGATGCGACGCTACGCCATAATAGTTGGCGGACAATCGCGAGAGAAAGCAAACACATGGCACAGACCACGACAGATATCGCCGCCAGCACCGTCTCCGGTGCCGGAGCCGCCAGTTCATTCTCGGGCGGCACGGGAACCGAAGCCGAATTCGGCTCGCTCGGTGCGCTCTCCCCCACCTGGTGGGAGCCCGAGGACGGCAGCGAGCCCGAACCGTGGCTCACGCCCGACCAGGCCTTCGAGCGCTTCTTTGAATGGACGAGCGACCGCGGCATTGAACTGTGGGACCACCAAGAAGAGGCCCTCATGGACCTGGCAGCCGGCGATCACGTCATTTTGGGCACACCGACCGGATCGGGCAAATCGCTCGTCGCACTGGGCATGCTCTTTATGGGCATGGCGCAGGGCAAGCGCTGCTATTACACGGCCCCCATCAAGGCCTTGGTCAGCGAAAAGTTTTTCGACCTGGTGCAGGTGCTCGGCCGCGATAACGTCGGCATGATCACCGGCGACACGCATATCAACACCAAGGCGCCCGTCATCTGCTGTACGGCAGAGATCCTCGCCAACGACGCACTACGCGAGGGCGAAGATGCCGATGTTGGCTGCGTCGCCATGGACGAGTTCCACTACTTTGCCGACCCCGATCGCGGTTGGGCCTGGCAGGTGCCGCTGCTCACCCTGCCTCACACGCAATTCATGCTCATGAGCGCCACGCTCGGCGATGTCACTGCCATCGCCGCCTCACTCGAGGAGCACACCGGCGCTGCTTGCGACTTGGTTGTCGACGCCCCACGTCCTGTTCCGCTGAGCTACGACTATGTGACGACCTCCCTCGAGGGCACGGTCGAGCTCGCCATGCGCCGCGGCGAGGCCCCGCTCTATATCGTGCACTTTAGCCAGGATGCCGCCCTTGCGACGGCACAGTCGCTCGCCAATTTTGGCATCGCCAGCAAGGAGCAACGCGAAGCCATCAAAGAAGCGGCAAAGGGAACGAGCTTCTCCACGGCCTTTGGCAAGATTCTCAAGCGCTTGCTCGGATGCGGCGTCGGCGTGCACCATGCTGGCATGTTGCCGCGCTACCGCCTGCTGGTCGAGCGCTTGGCGCAGCAGGGCCTGCTACCCGTCATCTGCGGCACCGATACGCTCGGCGTCGGTATCAACGTGCCCATCCACACCGTGGTGCTCACCGCGCTCACCAAGTTCGATGGCTACAAGATGCGTCGTCTGCGCGCCCGCGAGTTCCATCAGATTGCCGGTCGTGCCGGCCGCTCGGGCTTCGATACCGAGGGCATGGTCATCGCCGAGGCACCCGAGCACGAGATCGAGAATGCCAAGCTTATGGCCAAGGCGGGCGACGACCCCAAAAAGCTCCGCAAGATTAAAAAGAAGAAGGCCCCCGAGGGCTTTGTCACCTGGAACAAGCAAACCTTTGAGCGCCTGATCGAGACGCAGCCCGAGACACTCAAGCCGCGCCTGCGCATCACGCACTCCATGGTGATTAGCGTGGTCGAGCAGGGTGGCGATGCCCGAGCCCGCGTACACGACCTCATCGAGACGAGTCTGCAGACCCCTGAGGAAAAGGCAAAGCTCGAGGTTCGTGCCGACGAGATCTTCGCCACGCTCATCGATTCCGGCGTCGTCGTTCGCACCGAAGTGCCGCCCGCACCCGACGCTCCGGCTGACGCCGCGCCGGACATCGACTACGCACTGACGGTCGATCTGCCCGAGGACTTCGCGCTCGATCAGCCGCTCTCGCCGTTCTTACTTGCCGCATTGGAGCTGCTCGATCCCGAGAGCGAGACCTATACTATGGATCTGATCTCAATGGTCGAGGCAACGCTCGAGGATCCCAAGCAGGTGCTGCGCGCACAGGAGCGCGCAGCACGCGATCGCGCTATGGCCGAGATGAAAGCCGACGGCATTGAATATGAGGAGCGTCTGGAGCGCATTCAAGACGTCACGTATGAAAAGCCGCTCGAGGATTTGCTCGACGCCGCCCTTGACAAGTACTGCCAGGAAGTGCCCTGGGCCAACGACTATCAGCTCTCTCCCAAGAGCGTTCTGCGCGATATGCTCGAAAGCGCGAGCGATTTTAAGGGCTACATTCAAAAGCTCGGCATCGCCCGCTCCGAGGGCATTTTGCTGCGCTACCTGGCAGAGGCCTATCGTTCGCTCGACCGCACCGTGCCCATCGAGAAGCGCGACGAACGCCTGCGCGACATTATCTCGTGGCTGGGCTTTGTGGTGCGCTCGGTGGACTCGAGCCTGGTGGACGAGTGGGAGAACGCCGGCAACCCCGCTGCACTCGACGCCGCACCGCCGCAGGGCATCGATGAAGTCGTGGCAGACCGCCGTGGCTGCACCCTGCTGGTGCGCAACGCACTCTTCCGCCGCGTGACCCTTGCCGCCCGCGAGCACATTCGCGACCTGGGCGAACTCGACGACGACTGGGGCATGAGCGAGATCCGCTGGCAAAAGGCCCTCGATGCCTACCATGAGCAGCATGAGGAAATTCTCACCGACGGAGACGCCCGCAGTGCCGCAATGTTTTCCATCGATGAGTCCGACGAGAAGACCGCGCACGTATGGCACGTGCACCAGATCTTTGCCGACGAGGATGGCGACCACGATTTTGGCATCATGGGCGATGTCGATCTGGACGCCACGCAAGACGGCGGCGAGGTAATCTTCAAAAACTACCGCGTCGGCTTTATCGAGGACCTGCTCGAGAACTAGCCAAACATACTGGAACGGAATAAAACGGGGCCGTTGGCACTATCGCCAGCGGCCCCGTTTTTGCACTATCCGCTATGCCTTACTCGGCATCCTCGACCTCATACGAATCCGCCTCGGCTGGCTCATCGTTTGTCTCTGCCGCAGCCCCGCGTGCCTCGTCAAACGCCGCCTTCATGGTCTTGTTGCCCCACGTGAGCTTGCGAATGGTAAGATCGTCGGCTTTCTTGTTGGCAAGGCGCAGATTGTTCTCGGAGGACAGCAACGCCTCCTTGGTTTTCTGCAGATGGCTAATCGTCTTGTCGATCTCATCGATTGCCGTTTGGAACTTGCGGCTCGTGATCTCGTAGTTGCGGCCGAAATCGTTCTTGAACTTCTCCATCTTGGCTTCGAAGTTCGTGACATCGATATTCTGCTGCTTGTACTCCGCCAGCTCCTGCTTATAGCGAAGCGAACCCATGGCGGCATTGCGCAGCAGCGTAATGATGGGAATGAAGAACTGCGGGCGGATCACATACATCTTCTCGTAGCGATAGCTCACGTCCACGATTCCCGCGTTGTAAAGCTCGCTCTCGGGCTCGAGCAGCGTGCAGAGCACCGCGTACTCACAGCCTTTCTGGCGACGATCGTGATCGAGTTTCTTAAAGAAGTCCTCGTTTTTATGCTTGGTCGCGGTCTCGTCGTTCTCGTTTTTCATCTCGAACATAATCGAAATGACCTCGTTGCCGCTCGCGTCGCACTCACGGAAAATGAAGTCTCCCTTGGTGCCCTCGGATGCATCGTTATCTTTCTCGAAGTACGCATTGGGAAACGCCGTCATGCGCAGACGGTTAAACTCGGTCTCGCAGTGCTGCTCGAGCGACTCGCCCACCATCTTGGTGGACAGGCGAACCTTCATGTCCTTAAGGCGCTCAATCTCTTCATCCTTGTAGCGAATCAGGTCATCGCTCGCGCGCTTGGCCTGCGCAAGCTCGAGCTCGTGTGCCGCCTTGGCTTGCTCCTCGCGAGAATCGCGCACCGCCAGCTCGCTCGTCAGTTTGGCACGTGCCTCATCGCGCTCTCGCTCCGCCGCGGCGACCGCCTCTGACAGGTTCATTTTTGCCATCAGTTCCTGCTCGCGCAGCTGGGCACGCAGGCCCTCGGCCTCTTGCTCGGACTGAGCCTTTGCGGCGGAAAACTTCTCTTGCACCTTCGCGCGATAGTCAGTAAGCGCGCGCTCGGCCTCGCTGCGAGCGGCATCGAGCTCACGCTGCGACTCTGCCGCGGCAGCGGCAAGCGCCATCTCCTGGGCCTTGTCCGCCGCGGCGATCCTGGCCTGCAGCTCGGCAATCCGAGCGTCGCGCGCGGACAGGTCGTTTTGAGCGGCATTGCGTGCCGCCGCCTCGGCAAGCCTGGCTTCATCATCTTTGCGCTCCAACTGCGCACGTAAATTGTCGATCTCGCGCTGAAGCTCGGCATTCTCCTTTTGAGCATCGGAACGGGCCTCAACCGCCGCGCGCTGACTTGCACTCTCGCGCTCTGCGGCAGCGCCTTCGAGCTTGGCGCGCAGCTCGGCAAGCTCAGCGTCGCGCTTGGCAACCTCTTGTGCCAGCTGCTGAGCTGCAGCGTTCTTCTGCTCGACAAGCTGAGCGTCGCGCTGAGACTCTGCCTTTTGCAAAGCAGCCGTCGAGCGCGAGCGCTCAAGCTCCAGTGCCTGCTCGCCCTCGCGCTGGACCGCCTTCACGCGCTCATCCAGGTCGCGCGAGAACTCGGCATCGCGCACCTGCTTGACGATATCCGCATAACCGGACGCATCGACCTTAAAAACTTCGCCGCAATGCGGGCACTTGATCTCGTTCATGGCAGCTCCTCGATGGACGCAAATTTCAACCGCCTACACTCTACCGCGCCGCACGGACAAAAAAGACGCCGCCGCCATAATGGCAACGGCGCCAGAACCACCACAAAGGCGACTGTTCCCTTTGTGGTGACTTGGGTCCTTACAGGTCGCGGTAGTCGATCAGGCGAAGATCAGGTTGAGACTCAAGCCAAGTGCGAAGCTCGGGGTCGATCAGCGCATCGACTTCCTTGGTGCGGTCGGTCGTGAGCGAGCTGTTCTCCAGGATAAAACGATCGAGATAGCCCGGATGGCACACAAAGACGACCGTCTCGCCGTCCACCATCTCGCGAACCGTCTGCATGATTGCCTCTTTGGGCTCGTAGCCCGGCTCCATCGAGCGCATCACCATGCGCAGATCAGTATCTCCGCAATGCACCACAGCCGCGGGGTCGAAGCTCGCCTTTTGCTCCTTAAGGCCCAGCTCCTGAGCAACCGCCGAGATCGCTCGGTTAAGGTTTTTGCTCATGACGGCATGGGCCTCAAAGTAATCGGGCTCGCGGCCCACGATCTCGACAAAGCGGTCATGCTGCGCGCGGATCTCGATGCAGGCCTCGTCGAAGTCTATCAACTCCTCGCCGCGCTTAAAATGATCGCGGAAGGTACGGCTGCTATGGAACTCGCCGTTCTCGTTGAGCATGCTCGGAATGAGCGCCGGGTCGGCACACGGCTTGCCCAGGCACACGTTGGTGTGCTGACCCACCGCAATGCCGACATCCGCCACGAGCGACCAGCCACGCTCGGCCTCGGGCATATTGGGCATAAGTCCCGCCGAGCGCACCAGGCCCTCATTGATACTGCGGGCAATCCCCAGGTTAACGGCATACGAATAACCGATATCGTCGGCACGAATGAGCAATTGCTTCATAGCGACTCCAATCTATGCAAGGACCACCACAGAGGTGCCTGTCCCCTTTGTGGTGGTTTGAGGGCTACAGTCCAAAGAAGCCGAGAATCTGGTCGCGGCTAACGGGCTTGTAGTTGTTGGCATCGAGGCCAACGTCGTAGCGAAAGATAGGGCGCTCGCGATCGCGATTGCGCGCGTTGGTGCGGTCTCCCCTGCTGTGAATGTGCCCGTGCAGCATGATGGCGCCGCGCGCCTTGCCATTCCAGCTGAGCATGGGGTAATGGCTCATTACCAGGCGATGGCCCTTAGCGTAACCGGGGGCGACCTCCAGATAATCGCGCACCTCATCCCAAATGTGCGGCGCGTCCGGATCTCCCCAATCGCCATCATGGTTACCACGGATGAGCGTCACGTTCTGGCATTCGATGCGCTCGCGCAGGCGCACTGCCTCCGCCATGGGCAAACGATACGTAAAGTCTCCCAGGATATAGAGGCGGTCGTCCACAGCCACGCACTCATTGATGGCATCGATGACCTTGCGGTTCATCTCCTCGACCGAATCAAACGGTCGATCCATGTCGTGCAAGATATTCGTATCGCCCAGGTGCAGATCGGCGGTAAACCACATCATCGTCTATGCCCTCATTTCGCAGCGCGTATAAGACCTGTTTAGTATACAGACGCGGCGATGAGACAGTCACCCAAAGAGCCCGCCGAACAGGCCTCGGCGACGCTTGTCCTGCTTTTTCGAAGCGTCATCCCGCGCCTTCTTGCCCTGCCGCTTCTTACGGTCCTGCTCCAACTCATCGTCATCGAGTAGCATATCCCACTCAAACGGATCGTCTGTCAGATCGAACAGGTCATCGTCATCAAACACGTGCGCCTCCATTACCGATTAGCGAGCATCCACAACATAGTTGAGAAGTCTACGGGCCCGTGCGGACACAAATTCATCCCGTCCGCGTCTTTCAATCGCTTGCCGCAACGCTTGCGCGGCGGAACGCTTACAGCTAAGATAGGGACACGGATGGCACCCGTGGCTGCGGGTCTTGCCAACTCCGATACACGTTTTCATCGTGAGAAGTGGCCGTCTTCGCTTACGCGGGGGCGGCTATTTCATTCGGCCGATAAACAGGCCGAGTTCGATAGCCGCGATCAACAACGCCAATAACGAAATAACATCGCTTACGTTCATACCAAATCCCTTCTAAAGGGAGTTGGCCCATCCGTGCTCCATAGCAGTAGTCTAACGCAAAATGCGGGCAATAGGAACATCTGTTCGTATTGCCCGCACCCTTTTCTAATGCACAAACATGCGCACGAACTTATGCTTCCAGTTTGCATAAGGAGCGTAACGGAATGGCACGTCCAGCCACGTTGCCTTGTTCACGATGCTCTTCTTGTGGCTAAACGCATCGAAGCTCTCGCGGCCATGGTACTGCCCCATACCGCTCGCACCCATGCCACCAAAGCCCATATGGCTCGTAGCCAAGTGCATAATCGTGTCGTTAACACAGCCGCCGCCAAAGGGCACGTAACGCACAAAGCGCTGCTGAACCGCGCGATCCTGGCTAAAGATATACAGGGCCAGCGGCGTCGGACGATCCGTAATAAACGTCTCGGCCTCGTCTAAGCTCTCAAACGTTAGCACCGGTAAGATGGGACCGAAAATCTCCTCCTGCATCACGGCGTCATCGGGGGACACACCGTCTAGAATCGTCGGCTCAATCTTGAGCGACGACTCGCGCGCCGTGCCTCCCAGCACAACCTTATCGGGGTCGATTAGCCCGCGTACACGCGCAAAATGCTTGGCGTTGACGATATGCCCGTAATCCTCGTTATCGAGCGGATGCTCGCCAAACATACGGCGGACCTCCTCCTTGATGAGGCCCAACAGCTCATCGTGCACGCGCGTATCGACCAGCAGGTAGTCGGGCGCCACGCAGGTCTGCCCCACGTTGAGCCATTTACCAAAGGCGATACGCCGTGCCGCGACCTTCAGGTTTGCCGTCGCATCCACGACACAGGGGCTCTTTCCGCCCAGCTCAAGCGTCACGGGCGTAAGGTTTTTACTCGCGCGCTCCATGACGAGCTTGCCAACCGGAACACTACCGGTAAAGAAGATCTTGTCCCAGCATTCATCGAGCAGCGCCTCATTCTCGGCGCGCCCGCCCTCGACAACCGTCACCAGGCACGGATCAAATGCCTCTTCACAGATTTGCTTGAGCACCGCGCTCGAAGCCGGCGCATAGGCGCTCGGCTTGATGACCACGGTATTACCTGCAGCGAGCGCGCCAGCGAGCGGCTCGAGCGTCAGCAAAAACGGATAGTTCCAGGGCGCCATGATGAGCGTAACGCCATAGGGCACGGCTTGTGTCTTGCACACACTAATAGCATTAGCGAGGTCACACGGACGCAGGCGCGGACGACTCCATCGAGCCACATGCGCAATCTGATGACGAATCTCGGAAAGCGACGTGCCGATCTCGCACATATATGCCTCGTCATGCGACTTACCCAAATCGGTCTTGAGCGCATGGGCGATATCGGTCTCGTGTGCCCGCACCGCCTCGCGCAGGCGCACGAGGACGCGACGTCGAGCATCGACATCAAACGTGGCGTGCGTCTTAAAATAGGCGCGCTGCTCGCCGACAATGCGCGCGATTTCCTCGGTATTCATGGACCCTCCTAGTTCTCGCCCTCAAACATACCACCTGCAACAACTTCGTACATATGCTCGAGCTCCAGGCGGTCCATCAAAAGCGGAACGGGATACAGGGGATTGGCCTCGGCGTCGGCATGGGCCGCCATTTGCGGAATATCGGAGCGGCGAATACCCGAGACATATTTGGGGATTCCCAGGGCCTCGTTCATGCGGTCGACCCAATCGATAAAGGCCTCGGCCGCAAGACTGTCCTGCGCGGTAGCCGGCGCAATGCCCGACATGCGAGCAAGATCGGCAAGCTTGGGGGCGGCGGCGTCACCATAAGCGCGAAGCATGTGCGGCAGGATGATCGCGTTGGCTAAACCGTGCGGAATTCCGTATCGGCCGCCCAGACTGTGCGCGATGGCATGCACATATCCGACATAGGAGCGGGTAAACGCAACGCCCGCCTTATACGCCGCCGAAAGCATATTGCGACGCGCACGCATGTCGTCGCCATGCTCATAGGCCTCGAGCAAATTGTCGTGGATGAGCTGCACCGCCTGTCGCGCCATCTTGCGCGTATAGGGCGTGGTGCTTCGCCCGATAAACGCCTCGACGGCATGCGTCAGGGCGTCCATGCCCGTCTGCCCCGTAATGGAGGCGGGCAGACCGCGCGTAAACTCGGGGTCGTGCGCCGCAAAGCGCGGGATAAGCACAAAGTCGTTAATGGGATACTTGTAGTGCGTCTCGTCATCGGTAATTACCGCCGCAAGCGTGACCTCGCTTCCCGTGCCCGCCGTGGTGGGAACGGCGATGAGCAGCGGCAGACGACGATGAATCCGCAGCAGCCCGCGCATCTTGTTGATGGGCTTGCTTGGCTGCGCAATGCGTGCGCCCACGCCCTTGGCGCAGTCCATGGCTGATCCTCCGCCAAAACCGATAATGGCCTGGCAGGCGCGCTCTCGATACAGGGACGCCGCCTCCTCCACATTCGAGACCGTAGGGTTCGCACGCGTTTCGGCATAGACCGTAACGCCAATCCCCTGAGCCGTAAGCGCACGCTCGAGTGATGCCGTGAGTCCCAAACGTGCAATGCCAGGGTCTGTCACGATAAGGACCTTCTGGATCGAGCGCTTTTGAAGCACCGCGGGCACATCCTCGGCATGCTCCAGAATGCGCGGCTCGGTATAGGGCAGGATCGGCAATGCAATGCGAAAAACCGTCTGATATGTTCGGCACCAGGCACGACGGGCTAGATGCATAAAGGAAACTCCTTCATTTGTTGATAGGTCAACATTTGCTCGCCCGATTGTACTCAGCAAAAATCGCAGACGGCCTCCCAATCGTTAATCAATCAACATCTTCATATCTCGAAATTGTTTTATTAAAAATCATTCCTAATAGGCTTCACATTTGGTTGCATTTATGGATAATAGAACTCGTCAAGACGCACGTCCGGAGAGGGCCCTTACGGGACCGGACGAGCGCACAATCGCCATCGATCGAAAGGATCGAATCATGAAGTTTGTTTGCCCCGTTTGCGGTTATGTGGAAGAGTTCGACGGCGACCAGCTGCCCGAGGACTTCAAGTGCCCCCAGTGCGGCGTTCCCGGTTCTCGTTTCCTGAAGCAGGAGGAGGGCCAGCTCGAGTGGGCTGCCGAGCACGTCGTGGGCGTCGCCAAGATGGAGGGCGTCTCCGAGGACATCGTTGCCGACCTGCGCGCCAACTTTGAGGGCGAGTGCTCCGAGGTCGGTATGTACCTGGCCATGGCTCGCGTCGCCCATCGCGAGGGTTATCCCGAGATCGGCCTGTACTGGGAGAAGGCTGCCCACGAGGAGGCCGAGCACGCCGCCAAGTTCGCTGAGCTCCTGGGCGAGGTCGTGACCGACTCCACCAAGAAGAACCTCGAGATGCGCGTTGAGGCCGAGAACGGCGCCACCGCCGGAAAGACTGATCTTGCCAAGCGCGCCAAGGCCGCTGGCCTCGATGCCATCCACGATACCGTGCACGAGATGGCTCGCGACGAGGCTCGTCACGGCAAGGCTTTCGCCGGCCTGCTCAAGCGCTACTTTGGCTAAGCCAACCGCTTGAGACATAACCTCTAGCTCGATGAGGCCCGGACCGTATTGGTTCGGGCCTTTTTGTGTCTCGAGGACTCGTTAACGCCCTGAAATAGAGCTATCTTCGGCATCGGTCTCTCGTCAAAAACTAAGTGAGTAGACTTTTCGAAACTTGCCGAGCACGCCATCCATATTGCTTTATAA
This sequence comes from uncultured Collinsella sp., assembly GCA_959026535.1. Classification (GTDB taxonomy): domain Bacteria; phylum Actinomycetota; class Coriobacteriia; order Coriobacteriales; family Coriobacteriaceae; genus Collinsella. The sequence continues at coordinate 10,545 of CAUFMB010000057.1, forward strand.
AGCCGCAGGTAAATGACTTGTTTCAAAACGGCCTGGTCGCCAAAGTGCTAAAAGCCTACTCACTTAGAACCGCAGCCGTCCACGATCGAGCCATTTTGTGTCTAGCGGGCATCTTTCCGTCGATTACTCCCAATTTTGTCCAGTCAACGAATAGTTCAGACCGGAGTAATGCCTCAGCCCTTTGCTCATCTGAGCTTTTATCACGATATTCAGCATCGAGCATCCTGCATACGGTCTTAACGATCGCGCGGAATCTACCCTCATCGGATATCTGTCTGTGTGTCAGGAGAAGTACATCGTAGCCCATGGCCTGAAGGGCCGTCATGCGGTCAGCGTCACGCAAGCCATCCCCCGCGCGTCCGTGCGAGGCCTTTCCCTGACATTCAATGGCCACCTGTCGCCTACCGTCCGGCGAAGAAAGAAGTAGGTCGATATATACACGGGACTTTCCCACAATCGCTCGAGCACTTGTGTTTAGCATCACTTCAACATTAAGCTCTATGCCGCAAAAACCTTCGCCTCCCAGGGATCGCGGCAGTGCAAGTAGCAAATACGCCTCGACCTCAAAAGGCGACGCGGCACCCAATGGAACGAGTTGCGATACCGCCATAAATCTATTGCCGTAACGCATCCCACAAACATCTGAACAAAAACGGTCAAGGTCTCCGCCCAAAACCAAAGCGTCTCGACGCCATAAATTTGAGGCGGTGCCGTCCTCGGACGGGCAGCGCGCCCAACCGAACGTTGTCGAAATCGCACCCGAATCAATTGCACGCGAAAGCTCCGTCTCAAGTAACGCCGGCAGGGCACACACCGCAAACAAGCCACACATCTCCGCCAATACCAAAAGAAGCTGAAGATCCGTCAGATGCCGTGACATGATGAATGCCGTCAGTAGAGGAGACGTAATCAAAAATCCATGCTCCGTTTCCAGCACGGATTCCCTGGGGAGCTCACCAAGAAACAGCCGCTGCCTAATGCTGGCAGGACAAGTCCGTTTGTTTCTCGTCCGAACCAATGTATGCAACGGAAAACCGAGCGCGACCGCAGCCGTCGGGTTGCGGGCGAGATCATATCGCTGCCGGTCTTCTTCCGGTCGTGGAAGCGGCGGACACAAAGCGCGGACTTGAGGAGGCAAACGCCAGTACCTAAAAGCCGATATGTCACAAAGTAGATCCTTCATAGGCACAGGAGAACACGAATTTCAACCCAGTCAGTCACGCATTGGCGCGAACGCACCAAAAATGGCGCCGAACGGACTGCCAAGTTTTCAACAGCCCTCCCCAACTGGCCAAAAGCTTGTCGAGAGCTGGACGAAGCCCTGTTGAAAACCCCATTTTTTTCTCATGCAGAAGCTTTACGCGGCAAGTGAGTAGACTTTTTTGAACATTCCGAGCAGGCCGGTCTTCCTGCTTTTCAAAACCGACGCTCCTATAAGTTGTCAAGAGGCAGTTTGCGGGAGCGCTCTCTC
>CAUFMB010000058.1 GCA_959026535.1 uncultured Collinsella sp.
TCGAACTGAAGAAGGGGGAGGCCTCGCGGCCTCCCCCTTTTTTGCGTTTACGGGCTTTTGTCTCACATAGTAGCTGTGTTTTATAACCCTCGTTTGTCGCATCTTCTGTGAACGGGCTACAATAACTTAGTCTGTGCGATATGGAGGTGAACATGGCTGAAGCTGGTATCGGCGTTGATATCGTCGAGATTTCCCGTATGAAATCAATTCTTGAAAAGACGCCGTCGTTTGCTCGGCGTGTGTTTACCGAAGAAGAGCGTGCGTATTGTGATGCATCATCGCGTCCCGCTGCTCACTATGCCAGCCGCTTTGCTTCGCGCGAGGCGGTACTTAAAGCTCTCGGCACGGGTTTTAGTCAAGGCGTTGGTCGCAAGGATGTTTCGGTTACGCGTGATAAACTCGGCAAACCGAAGGCGCTGCTTTCGGGCCGTGCTCTCGAGATCGCTCAAGAGCTGGGTGTTGTTGAGGTCGCTCTTTCCATTACGCTTACAGGAGACTTAGCCGTTGCGAATGCCATCGCGATTACCGAAGATGCTCGGCCTAAGCCAAAAGAGGAAAAGGTGAGTACCAAGAAACGCGTAGCGCAGACATTTAAAGAGGCTCGCTCTGTTTTAGATGAGCTTGAGCAGCTGCAGAATTCAGCATTGACGGAGCACCTGGGCGATGCTTCGCAAGATACGCTAGGAGCATAGATGAAACCGGTTTTGAGTACCGAAGAAGTCGTTCGTCTCGAGGATATCATCGAACGCGAAGGGACTTCGAAGGCCGAGCTTATGGAGCTAGCAGGTGAGTTTGCCGCCAACGAGGTCTTGAAGCTCAATCCCGATCGGGTTCTCGTTCTGGTCGGTTTTGGTAATAATGGCGGCGACGGTTGGGTTGCCGCCGATATTCTGAGCCATAAGGGTGTGGACGTCGATATCGTTTCTCCGGTTGAGCCGGATGAGATTCCTGCTGCTCTGGCACGTCATGTTGCTCGTCGTACTGCCGGCCGCGATGTGCACGTTTGCGTCGGTCCCTCGCGTGACGAACTCGAGGTTTTGATCGATAAGGCCGATGTTGTTGTCGATGCCATTTTTGGTACCGGTTTCCACGGGAATCTGCGTGCGCCGTTCTCCATCTGGATTCCTACGGTCAATGAATGCGCCGATTGTGTCGTATCCATTGATGTCCCCTCGGGCCTGAATGCCGAGACGGGCGTTGTTGATGACGATTGCATTCGTGCCGAGCGTACGGTAACGATGATTGCCCCCAAAATCGGTTTGTATAGCGCTGATGGTCCTGAGTACGCTGGCGATTTGGTCTGCGGCAATCTTTACGATCGTCTTGACGAGGTTATCGATGATGTGGACCATGCGGCTGAGATTGTCGAGCCTGGCGATTTGGTCGATTACTTCGCTCCGCTGCCAACGAATATCGATAAGTATTCTCGTGGCTCCGTGCTTATTGTCACCGGCTCGGCGCAGTACCCTGGTGCCGCCATTATGGCAGCCAAGTCTGCTGCCCGTGCTGGTGCCGGCTATGTGGCGGTCGCAACGCCTGATGCTTGCGCCAACCTTATTCGTATGGCACTTCCTTCGATTCCCGTCTTTGCCATTCCGTCCGATTCCCGCGGCTCCTTTGGTGCCGCTGCGCGCATGACGGTGTGCGAGATTGCAAAGAAGTACAGCTGCGTGCTGTGCGGCCCCGGTATGACGACGTCTGCTGGCGCTATGCAGGTGGTCTCGGGCCTGCTTGAGCTTGACGTGCCGCTCATCTTGGACGCCGATGCGCTCAACTGCCTCTCTAAGATTGCCATTGATGGTATCGATAGCAATCCCGAGATGTACCGTCGCGAGCAGCCGCTTGTCATGACGCCGCACTATCGTGAACTTTCGCGTCTGGTTGCCGGTGATGAGGTGAACGACCTTGGTACCGCGATTGCAGCCGCGCAGAAGGTTGTCTGGGCTGCAGGCTCCGACAATCTGGTGGTCATTGCCAAGGGGCCGACGACGGCTATCTGTGGCGTTGAGCGTGTGCTGCTGCCGCTCTCGGGTCCGGCTTCTCTGGCAACTGCCGGTTCGGGTGATGTTCTCGCGGGTATTTTGGCCGGCACGCTTGCCACCATGCGCGACGAGATGGATCGTTGGGAGTTGCTGTATTCGTACGCTGTCGCACTTCACAGCTACGCCGGTTTTGCCGCGGCGACGGAGTATGGTGAGAAGAGCGTCATCGCGACCGATCTTATCGACTTGATCGGTCCCGCCATGGAACTGGCGGCAAAGGATGCGCTCGAAGATCTGGGAATCATGGACGAAGGGCCGGATGACTAATCATGAATAAAGCCGATTTGACGCGCTGGTCCTGGGTCGAGATCGACCGCGGGGCGCTCCGTCGCAACACGAGGGCCTATAAGAACTTGCTGAATCCACGTCAGCGCCTGTGCTGCGTGGTCAAGGCCGATGCTTATGGTCATGGAGCTGTTGAGTGCGCCAAGATCATGTATTCGGCCGGTGCCGACATGTTTGCCGTGGCGACGGTTAACGAGGGCGTTGAGCTCCGACAGGGCGGGATTACGAAACCCATCCTCATCCTAAGCGAGCCGCCTATCGAGGCCATTCCGACGTTGCTCGAGTTTGATATCATGCCCTCGGTCTATACGTCTGACTTTGCTCTTGCGTATGGCGAATGTGCCGTCGCGGCGGGCAAAGTGGGCAAGTATCATCTCGCCATCGAGACGGGCATGAATCGTATCGGCGTTCACTACACGCAGGTGCTCGACTTTGTCCGCGGTATAAATTTCCATCGTGGTATTCAGTGCGACGGCGTATTTACGCACTTCGCCACGGCCGATGAACCTTCGGGCTGGGACTACAAGCTGCAGTGTCAGCGCTTTACCGAGGCCGTTCAGGCCATTAAGGATGCGGGTTTTGAGTGCGGTATCGTGCACTGCGCCAACACGCCGTCCTCGATGCTCGACCCCTCGATGCATTTTGATATGATCCGCGCCGGCGTTGGCTTGTATGGCATGCAGCCGTGCGAGCTGAGTGGCCGCGTGATGCAGCTTGATCCCGTTATGAGCGTCCATGCGCGTGTGACGCGCGTGGCACACCCTGCGATGGGTGAGGGCGTGGGCTACGGTTTTACCTACCGCGTACCGCGTACGCGCGTTCAGATCTGCACGCTGCCGATCGGTTATGCCGATGGCCTATCGCGTACGCTTTCCAATCGTATGGATGTGCTGTATCGCGGCGAGCGCGTGCATCAGGTTGGCAATATCTGCATGGACCAGTTTATGGTCGCCATTCAGTCCAACCCGGCACACGAGATTCCCGAGGCCGAGTATGGTGACGAGATGATCATCGTCGGCCGCGATGGCGATGCCGAGATCACTATGGACGAGATGGCCCGACTGCGCGGAACGATTAACTACGAGGTCGCCTGCGGCTTTGGCATGCGTCTCGACAAGGTCTACGTGTAGGAGCCGCTATGGGCGTCATGCACATTCCCGGTCATAGCCATCAGGCGCCACGTGAGGTCGCACTCGAGGAGATTGAGGCCGTTCTGGGCGATTGTCACCTCTGCCAGCTCTACCAGTCGCGTCACAATATCGTGTTTGGCGTGGGAAACCCCCGCGCTCGCGTCATGTTTATCGGTGAGGCGCCGGGTCGCAACGAGGATTTGCAGGGCGAGCCCTTTGTGGGGGCGGCAGGCGAGGATCTCAACGGCATTTTGTCGCTGGCGGGGCTCAAACGCGAAGACGTCTACATTGCCAACGTGCTTAAGTGCCGCCCGCCGGGAAACCGCAATCCGCGTCCCGAGGAAGTGCTGGCTTGCTCGCCGTTTTTGCGTGAGCAGATTCGAAGCATCTGGCCTGATATTATCGTGACGCTCGGCAACCCCGCGACGCACTTTGTGCTTAAGACCGAGATTGGCATTACTAAGCTGCGCGGCAGGTTCCACCAGATGGGGCATTTTGTAGTAATGCCCACTTTTCATCCGGCAGCAGCGCTGCGCAATCCGGCGTGGCAGGAGCTGCTGGAGGAAGACTTTAAGATGCTGGGCGATTATCTGGAGCGACATCCCGCACCAGAGGACGCCTCGGAATAATAAGGAGCATATATGTCCCTGGAGCGCCTGGGGGTAGGTACTTACAAAACGACTTGCGCTGCCGATACGGAGTACTTTGGCGAGCTAATTGCACCGTGCCTTGAGGACGGCGATGTGCTCATCCTGACCGGTGGCCTGGGAGTGGGCAAAACTCACTTTACCAAGGGCGTCTCGCGCGGGCTGGGCGATGAGCATATGGTTACGAGTCCTACGTTTGCGCTCATGGCCGTTCACGATCAAGGTCGTATTCCGCTGTTTCACTTTGATCTATACCGCCTGGAGCATGCCTACGAGCTCGAGGATACGGGCATTTTCGATGTGCTGGGCTATGAGGGTGCTTGCCTGCTGGAATGGGGCGAACAATTTCAGGACGAGCTGACGGATGAGTATCTTTCGGTGACGCTCAGGCGTGATGAGGGCGACAGCGATGTGCGAACGATAACACTTGAGGCGCACGGTGACCGCGCAATGGAGCTTTCCCATTTGATTGATAAGGCTGTACAAGATGAGCTTGCATAACGACAACGCGCTGGTGGTGGCGCTCGATACCTCGACCGACATGCTTGCCTGCGCGGCAAGCTGGATTGATGGGCAGACGGGCGAGACGAAGCTCGTGAGCGGCGACCACATGTGTCGCCGTCACGCCAACGTTGAGCTCGTGAATACCGTTGATGGCGTGCTGGCTCAAACCGGTCTGGATCGCAGCGATGTTGGTTGCTACGTGGTCGGCCGCGGTCCGGGGTCGTTTACGGGTGTGCGCATCGGCATCTCCACTGCCAAGGGCCTCGCACGTGGTGCCAATGTTCCGCTGCTGGGCGTGTCGACGCTCGACGCTTGCGCTTGGACGGCGTGGAAGGCTGGCGTGCGCGGCAAGCTTGGTATCTTGGCCGATGCTATGCGCGGTGAGGTATATCCGGCGCTGTATATGCTGGTCGATGAGGGCCCCGAGCGTCAATTTGAGCGCGAACACGTGGTCAAGGCCGCCGTGGCGCTCGATGAGTGGCGCCAAGCAGCGGACTGGGACCAGGTTCAGCTGACCGGTGACGGTCTCGTGCGCTATGGCAAGCTGCTGGGTGAGGACGAGACCGCCCGCTGCGTGGAGTGCGACCTGTGGTGGCCTTCGGGCGAGGGCTTGCTGCTCGCGCACGCTGCGGGTGACGGCGATCCGGCCCGCGTCCTGCCGATTTACACGCGCCTTTCGGATGCCGAGGAAAACGAGCGCAAGCGTCTTGGTCTTGCTGAGAGTGCACAGAGCGAAATTACGGGCGTTGCCGATGAGCTCGCCGGTCGTCATCTGCAGTTCCGTCCCATGGGCGCGGCGGATGCCGAGGGCGCGAGCGCGCTGGAGGCTGCCTGCTTTGAAGGTGCCGGACACGAGGCGTGGACGCCGGGCATGTTCCTGTCCGAACTGGGCGAGGACGTCGCTGCGCCGCGTAGTTGGTGGGTGGCACACGACGATGGCAAGCTGCTGGGCCTTGCCGGCGGTATGGTCGTGGACGGTGATGTGCAGATTCTGGATGTCGCCGTCGACCCGGCACATCGCCGTGAGGGCATTGCCCGCAAGCTGCTGTCGCACGTGAGCTATGATGCCCAGATGCTCGGCTGCACCACGGCTTCGCTCGAGGTTGAGGACGGCAACGAGGGAGCGATTGCGCTCTATAACGCTCTGGGCTTTACCGAGGCTGGCCGTCGCCGCGGCTACTATGGTGCCGGCAAGGACGCCATCGTCATGACGGCCCCGCTGCCCCTGGTACTTCCGGTCGACAATGCTTCGCCCGAGCCGACGGCGGCAGAGCAGCGCGTATGGCCGCTGCCTGCGCCTGGGCGCTCCGAGGGGGAGCGTGCCGAAATTGAGCGCCGCCGCCTAGTGCTCGCTATCGAGAGTTCCTGCGACGAGACGGCCGTGGCGATTATCGATGCGGATGGCAATATGCTGGCCAACCAGGTGTCGACACAGATTGATTTCCATGCCCGCTTTGGCGGCGTGGTGCCCGAGATCGCCTCGCGCAAACACGTTGAGGTGATTGTGAGTGTCGTGGATGCGGCGCTCGAGGATGCCGCAGCATCGCTTGGCCTTGAGGGTGGAGCCATTGCTCCCAGCGAGCTTGCCGCCGTGGGCGTGACACAGGGTCCGGGCCTGGTGGGCGCGCTCGTGGTTGGCGTCGCCTTTGCCAAGGGCTTTGCCTACGCTGCCGGCAAGCCGCTCGTGTGCGTCAATCATCTTGAGGGTCATCTGTTTGCCAACCTGCTGGCGCAACCCGACCTCAAACCGCCGTTTATCTTCACGCTTGTCTCGGGTGGGCACACCATGCTCGTGCACGTGAAGGCGTGGGGCGACTACGAGGTGCTCGGTGAGACGCTTGACGACGCTGTGGGCGAGGCCTTCGACAAGGTAGCCAAGGCGTTGGGTCTGGGCTATCCCGGTGGCCCCATCATTTCCAAGCTGGCCGAGATGGGCAACCCCAAGGCGATCGATTTCCCCCGTGCGCTTAACAGCAGAGGAGACTATCGCTTCTCGCTTTCGGGCCTTAAAACCGCTGTGACGCTCTACATTGAACAGGAGACCAAGGCCGGGCGCACGATTCACCTGCCCGATCTGGCAGCTTCGTTTGAGGCAGCTGTCTTTGACGTGCAGTACAAGAAGGCCAAAAACGCACTGCACGCTACCGGATGCAAGGAATACTGCATCGGTGGCGGCGTCTCGGCCAACCCACATCTGCGCGAGATGATGATCAAGAAGCTTGGACGTCAGGGGATTCGCGTAACGGTGCCGCCCTTGTCTGCCTGTACCGATAACGCAGCCATGATTGCGGAGGTCGCTCGCCGTAAATTCGACCGAGGTGAAATCTCGCCGTTCGACGTCGACGCCGATCCAAACATGACGTTGTAGCTGGTACGGCGCGGTCCCCGGACGGAGGGGCCGGATATAAGGTTTCCTGCTCTACAGTCCTGCGCAAGACGAAGGCCACATTAAGTGGCTTTCTTTGCGTGCGGAACTCGCGATAAAGTTCATATGCGCCGCCCGGCTCCCGCGGCTCTCAGGGGCATCTCTCATGCAAAAACTGTCGTGGGGTAAAGTCCGAGGTCAGTGGCGTTTTATACCGAGAAATTCAAAAAAGTGGAAAATTCATTACATATTTGCGTTGACTTTAGGTAACTAAAGTTTCATACTCCTTTTCAACCACTGGGGGATGTGAACACGCACGGATCGTTCACATCATGATTGAAGAGGATTTCTTAGACATGTTCACGCATCAGCTAAACATTATCAGCGTAGTAATTATCTGATGCGGGTTAGCACATACAGCTAGCCCGTACGATAACGGGCGGCTGATGAAGATGAGGGCCGTCGAGCGCAACCGACGGCCCTCATTTTTTATGTCTGGGAAGTTCTTTTTAGAGGAGGAAATGTAATGAACGGAGTTTTGCTCATGGTTGTGGCCGCGGCGGTGCTCGCCTGCGGCTATCTGGGCTATGGCCGATGGCTGGCCAACAAGTGGGGCGTTGACAAAGAGGCCCTCACGCCGGCCAAGCGCATGAAAGACGGCAACAGCTTCTCGCCCGTCTCCGCCTTCACCGCGTTCTCGCACCAGTTCAGCTCGATCTGCGGTGCCGGCCCTGTTACGGGTACGATCGTCGCTATGGCCTTCGGCTGGCTTCCCGTCGTGCTCTGGGTCCTCGTCGGCGGCATCTTCTTTGGCGCCGTCCACGACTTTGGCGCCCTGTACGCCTCGATGAAGAACAACGGCAAGTCCCTGGCCCAGCTCATCGAGAAGTACATCGGCAAGACCGGCCGTCGCCTGTTCCTGCTGTTCTGCTGGCTGTTCTGCATCATCGTCATCGCCGCTTTCACCGACATGGTCTGCAAGACGTTCATGTTCACCCCGGCCGTTGACGCTTCTGGTGCTGCTACCGGTGCCATCGACTTCACCAAGTCCTATGCCGCTGGCTGCGCTGGCACCATCTCCATCCTGTTCACCTTCGTCGCCATGGCCTTTGGTTGGGCCCAGAAGAAGTTCAACCTCACCGGCGCTGCCGAGTTCGTCACCGGCGTGGTGCTCATGGTCCTTATGTTTGCCGTCGGCATGCAGTTCCCGGTCTACCTGGACAAGTTCCAGTGGTTCGCCGTCGTCATGGTCTACCTGGTCTTTGCTGGCGCCATGCCCATCCAGATGCTCAAGACCCCTCGCGACTACCTCACTTCCATCATGATGATCGTCATGATCGTCTGCGCTGTCCTCGGTATCGTCGTCCTGGGCGCTAACGGCCAAGCCACCATCACCGCTCCGGTCTTCACCGGCTTTAGCAACGCCTCGGGCATGATGTTCCCGGTCCTGTTTGTCTCCGTTGCCTGCGGTGCTCTCTCCGGTTTCCACAGCCTCGTTTCTTCTGGTACCTCCTCCAAGCAGGTCGAGAAGGAGCAGGACGCCGTCAAGGTCGGTTATGGCGCCATGATCGTCGAGTCCTTCGTCGGCATCCTTGCCATCATCGTCGCCGGTATCATGTTCTCCGACATGAACACCGCCGGTACCGGCGCCCTTAACGCCGGTGTCGCTTCCACCCCGTTCCAGATCTTCGCCGCCGGCATCTCCCGCGGTATGCAGGCCTTCGGCGTTGACGGCACACTCGCAACCGTCTTCATGACCATGAACGTTTCCGCTCTGGCCCTGACCTCGCTCGATGCCGTCGCCCGCATCGCTCGCACCTCGTTCTCCGAGTTCTTTGCCCAGACCAACGACGCCCTGGCCATCGAGTCCAAGGCCGGCTACATGAAGGTCCTCGGCAACCCCTGGTTCGCCACGGTCGTTACCCTGCTTCCTGGCCTCGCCCTCGCCTTTGGTGGCTATGCCAACATCTGGCCGCTCTTCGGTGCTTCTAACCAGCTGCTCGGCGGTATGACCATGATCACCCTCGCCGTGTTCTGCAAGTGCACCGGCCGCAAGGGTTGGATGCTCTACGTGCCCGTCGCCTTCCTGCTCTGCTGCACCTTCACTTCGCTGGTCCAGAGCGCCATGGGCTGCATGACCGCCGTCCAGGCCTACGGTTTCTTCGGCACCATCCCGGCTACCGCCACCACGGCTGCCGTTTCCGTCGCCGCTACCAAGGGCCTGCAGCTCGTCTTCGCCGTCCTGCTGATGGTCCTGGGCCTCATCGTTGCCGTCAACTGCCTCAAGGAGTTCTTCGGCAAGGAGGCCGGTTCCATGCCCGACGAGGAGCCCGAGTGGTCCGAGATGGGCAAAGTCGAGTATGGCCGCGCCGCTGCCGCCGAGGCTCCCGCCGACGCCGAGGCTGCCAAGGCGTAATCGACCTGACGAGTTGAACGTCACATCTATACAACTCGATAAGACCGGGTCCGCAACGACGCGGACTCGGTCTTTTTTCATGCAAAAGCGGGCGACGCCCGAGTGTTCTCGCAGATGTTTTGCGTGGATAAGGGCGCGCGTTGTACCATATAAACGTATATGTGTACATATGAAAGGGGCCCCGTGGCCAAGACGGTATATTCCGATAACCAAAATAATGTCGATGCCCTGGCTGAACGTCTGAGCAGCCAGACGTCGCTTTCTGCCGAGCGTGCCAAGCTGGTTGCCTACGACCTGCTCTGCCGCAAGGCGCTCAAGATTAAGTCGAGTGCGCTGGCGCAAATTTTCCGCTCCGTCGATAAGGAATGTGACACCAAGGCGATGCGCGATGAGCTTATCGCGGCAAATATCGTGACAAAGATCGAGGGTAGCGGCATTAACGGGCGCCCGGCGTTCTATACCATCAATGCCGAGATCCGCGATGTCCAGGAGCAGCCTGCCGAGTCCGTCGAAGATTTTGTCGTCGAGGATTCCGCTGACGTGCCTGCTGTGGAAGAAGTTGCTCCGCGTGAGCATGTCGATACCGATGAGTTGCTCGATGAGAACGTCGTGCGTGCCTTTACGGCCAAGGCAGGACGCGGCGGTTTTGGCGGGGGTGGCAAGCGCGATGCGCAGCGCCGCGCCCAGCAGGAGCGCTTCCGTCGCGCCGTTGCTCAAAAGGGTGAGACGGATGCCGAGACTGTTGAGACCGAGGCTGCTGCCGAGTCGCAGAAGCCCACGAAGGAGCAAAAGCCCGTGGAGGCCCAAGAGCCCAAGCGCCGTCGCGGTGCTCACTTTAAGGCTGCACAGCAGGATGCCGCGCGTGAGGCTGAAGAGTCTTCTGAGGTTGCAGACGATGTTGAGGAGTCTGCCAAGAAGGCTCCGGGTTCGTGTCGTCCCGGACGTGGTTTTGCGGGGCGCGCGTATCCCGTAAGGCGTCAGGAGAAGAGCGAGCCGGCTTCGACCACTCAGACCGAGAAGACCGAGCAAACCGAGAAAACCGTTGAGCCGGCGGCTCGCGAGCAGCAGCCTTCCGAGTCGCAGTCTGCGGCTGGCACCGAGGTCAAAGCTCAACAGTCCGCCGATAAGCAGGCGGGGGAGAGCGCCTCGAGCAAGCCCCGCCGTCGTCGTCACCGCGGCGGTCGTGGCTCAAATGCCGAGGCTGCGGCCGAGAAGGCAGCGACGCAAAGCAAGGATGCGAAGGCTGAGGCCCCGGCGGAGCAGCCCAAGCGCCAGCCGGCGAAGGGGGACAAGCCCGAACGTTCGCAAAAGAGCTCGTCCGCGCCAAAGCAAGAGCGCAAAGCTCAGGCAGATTCCAAGCGCAAATCCCAGGCTCAGCCCAAACCGACTGCAAACGTTGCGGCCGCCCAGCAGCCTGAGCCGCCCGCTCATGGCGAGGTTTCGGCGTTTGCTCTGGCACGTGTCCTGGGCAGGCAGCTGCTCAAGGTCGTTCCTACGCCAATGGCGCTCTCCAAGATTAAGGAGCAGCAGACTCAAATTGTTAAGGTCGAGGGCAAGGACGGCAAAAAGGCTCCGCAGCGTACTCAGCACAACGAGATGTCCAACCGCAAGATTGCCGAGGAAATTGCGATCATCCAGGCTTGGATTGAGCAGAATCGCGGTGCCGACACGCCGGTCGCTTCGCGTCGCCAGCGCGCCTACCAGATTTTTAACGATGAGAAGGCCTTTGACGGCAAGCACGGCGAGCGCCTGATTCGGCGTATGACCGAAAAAGGTATCAGCATGCAGGCGATTAAGGTCGCCCCCAACCGCCCCGTGCACTTTACGGGTTTCTTTACGCTGGGCGCCGACAAGCCGTTCATTATGGTCGAGAACCTAGACACCTATGACGAAATCGTCAAGCTCCTGCGCGGCCGCAAGCACGCCAAGCTTTTTGGCACCAAGGTGGGCGGCGTGATCTTTGGCGGTGGCTGCAAGGCGAGCGTTTCGCACGCACTGGATGATTATCTGGCCGAGATTGGCTATCGCTTTAACTACGTCTACTACGTAGGCGATATCGATCGCGAGGGCGCGCGCATTGTCGAGCAGACCCGTAACGCCAATGTGGTAGAGATTCGCCTGCATGCCGGTATGTATCGCGCCATGCTTGCCGAGCACAAGCGTCGCGTGAAGGCCGGCGGAGAGTGCGAACCCGCAGCTGCCAACCAGGGTGTGCCGCAGAACCTGGCGGCGACGATCAAGGATCTGCCCATGGTCACGCGCGTGCAGTTCCGCAACGTGCTGCGCGAGGGCGGACGCATTCCACAGGAGATTCTGATGACCGCCGACTATCGGGATGGCGACTCGGGAAGCTTCGACCGCATGCTGAACAATTAGTTCCGCCGTTCTACCGAACGGCGGTCCTCTCGACGCTGCGAGGGGCCCTGGCACGGCAATCTGACGTTCAACTTCGGCGGCGCGACCAGAAGGTCGGCGCCGCCTTGTTTCACGTCACCTTGCCATGCCAGGGCCCCTCTCGCTCATATGACCCAATCCGCTGTCAAGAGCCACAATGGCCCCGCCGACCGC
>CAUFMB010000059.1 GCA_959026535.1 uncultured Collinsella sp.
CGGCGAGTTAGCCGGCAGGTCGGCATGTCAATCCTGGTCTAACAGAGCCTTACTTATTTAGCGGAGACCTTGCCGCTGGCGTCCTTGACGACCTTCATGGCAGAGACGGGGATGAAGCCCTGCTCCTCGACGAGCTTGCCCTGGACGTCGTCGGAGAGCATAAACTCCAGGAAGGCCTTGGTGGCCTCGTCGGCGTCCTTGGAGCAGTACATGTGCTCGGTCGCCCAGATCTTGAAGGAGTCGTCGGTGACGTTCTTGCTCTTGGGCTCGACGCCCTCGACCTTGATGGCGTTGAACTTGGAGTCATCGAAGTGCGAGAAGTCGAGGTAGGAGATGGCGTTGTCGGTACTGCCCATCTGAGTCTGGACATCGCCGGACTTGTCGAGCTCGGCGTCGCCCTTAAAGTCGACGGCCTCGTCGCCAAAAACGGCGGCCTCGAAGGTGGCACGGGTGCCGGAGCCAGCCTTGCGGTTGAGAACGACGATCTTGACGTCGTCGCCGCCGACCTCCTTCCAGTTGGTGATCTGGCCGGAGAAGATACCCTTGAGCTGCTCGAGGGACAGGTCGTCGACCGTCACGTTCTTGGAGACGACGGGACCCATGCCAACGACGGCGACCTCGTGGTCGACGAGATTCTTGACCTGGTCGGCCTCGAGCTTGGTCTCGGCGAAGACGTCGGAGTTACCGATGGTGACGGTGCCAGCGGCGACAGCGGTCAGACCCTTGCCCGAACCGTTGCCCGAGCCGGAGATGGAGACGTCGGGGTTGGCATCCATGAACTTCTCGGCAGCAGCCTCGACGAGAGCCTGGAACGAGGAGGCACCGTCGTAGGTCACCTCGCCGGAGACGGACTCGGCAGCGGCGGCGCTACCCTTGTCGGCGGCACCGGAGGCACCTGAGCCGCCGCACCCAACGAGACCGAGACCGACGATGCTGGCAAGACCACCAGCGAGGCCGAGGAACTGACGACGAGAATAAGCCTGATCGAGCATGATCTTCCTTTCATACATGCGACTCGCGGGCACCCTGCCCGCTTTGCTGTTTGGAAAGATACGGCCTCGATCGGGCGACGACCGCCTTATCTGCGGTTTCTTACGGCCATTTGATAGACCCTTACCGCAAGCGCGGCCCAGCCTTTACAAACGGATAACAATCCAGCGCCGAACATGGCGCACCTTTTACACCAATAAAAACAAAGTTGCGGTGAAACAGTTCCTGCTTGGCCATCAAATGGCCCATTCTAGGAACTATTCCACCGCAACTTAGATTGGGAAACCGCGAAACCCTAAAGCTCTAATTCATTCAAACGGAGGATCGCAACAATGTAGATCTTGAGCGCCTGCTTGAGCTGGTCCTCGTTGGCGCACTCGTTGGGACCGTGCATCTGGCCGCCCCACTCGGGCAGCTCCAGGCCGGTCTCCTCGGGGCCAAACGAGACGGCGCGGGCAAAGTTGCGCGCGTACGTACCGCCGCCCATAGCAAAGGGCTCAGCATGCTTGCCCGTAAACTCGTTATAGGTATCAATAAGCGCCTTCACGGCCGGATCGTCGGCAGACACCGAGAACGGCACCTTAGCGCGACCCAGCTGACACGTCACGCCAAAACGGCCCACGAGCGGGTCGAGCTGCTCGCGGATGGTATCGGCACTCGTACTGTCGGGGAAGCGCACGTCGATGACCTGCTCAATATGGCCATCCGCCACGCGGATGACTCCAGCGTTGCAGGTAAGCGGGCCAAACGCCGGACTCGTCGCATCGATACCTAGGCCGCGGCCATAGGCATCCGCATGCACAAAGGCCAGGAACTTGACGAACTCGTGCTCGGCAGGCGTCAGCAGACGCTCGTCGCGTGCACCAAACGCGTCCTCGGCCTCGCGCAGATACGCCACGATCAGGCCGACGGCGTTGATCGTTCCCTCTGGCATCGAAGCGTGGCCGCCAATACCGTGGGCGAAAATCTGCGCATGCCCGTTATCAAGCGCCGTGATCTCCAGGCGGTCGGCGTTCTCAACGGGCGCCGGCAGCTCATCGGCGGCAATCGCGAGCTCGCAGATGGACTGCGACGGAATGGCGTTGCTCGCCTCGGCACCGCTCCAGGACACAATGCGCCCGCCGTCGATCTTGGGGCTCACAAACGTCGCCCCAAACTGGCCCTTCTCGGCATTGCAGACCGGGAACTCGGCATCGGGCGTAAACAAAAAGTCGGGGTCTGCGTGGTTCTCCAGATAATGGTGAACGTCGGACATGCCCACTTCTTCATCGCAGCCCAGCAGTGCGCGAAAGGTATAGCGCGGCACAATGCCGTGCTTGAGCAGGTAGGCACCGGCGTAGAGCGACAACACCGCCGGACCCTTGTCATCAATCACGCCACGGCCGAGCAGCCATCCCTCGCGACGCTCCATCGCAAACGGGTCGGTGTTCCAGCCGGGGCCGGCGGGCACCACGTCCACGTGGCAGATGGTCGCGAGCTGCTTGTCGCCGCGACCCGGGATATCGGCAATGCCCACATAGCCCTCGTCGTCGCTCGTCTGGTAGCCGAGCTTTTGCGCAATGCCGAGCGCGCAATCGAGCGCATCACGAACCGGGCGGCCAAACGGCGCGCTAGGCTCCGCATCGGCAGCAACGGCTACGGACGGATAACTCACCAGCTGCTCGATATCGGCGACGACATCCTCCCAGACCTCGTCGACATACTCGGTAACGCTCTGCTCCACCTGATTCATGGACGACCTCCTTACCAATGAGCGACGGGTACGCCCGCCCCTCACATTACGTCTATTAGATAGCGAAAAGTTTAGCAAGCTCGGCCACCGAGTGCACCACTGCATCGGCACCCGCCGCCTCGTGCTCGCCCGGCGCCGCCGCGCCCGAATAGATACCAATGCACGGTACGCCCATTGCGTGCGCGCCCTCCACATCGTTAAAGCGATCGCCGATCATCACGGCATCGTCCGCGGCCGCACCCAAGGCCGCCAACGCGTCGCGAACCGAATCGGCCTTGGTCTCGCGCCCCTGCGGTGGATTCATGCCAACCACCGCCTCAAACTGCGAAAGCCCCAGCTCGCCCACCATGTCAATGCACTTTGCCTCCATGCGTGACGTCGCCACGGCCATACGCTTGCCCTGAGCGGCCAACCCATCCAGCAGCTCGGGGATCCCATCGAACACGGGGTACTCTTCCGGTCCCAGCTCATCAAAAAAGGCACGGTACTCGTCAGCCACCACAAGCGACTCCTCGCGGGAGAAGCCATAAAAGTCGTGAAAGCTCTTCCACAGGGGCGGCCCGATCATGCGGCGCAGGTCACCCATCTGCGCCTCCGAAAACCCGCGCGCGGCAAGCGTCTTGCGCGTCGAGGTCATCACCGCCCGACCCGTATCTGCCACCGTGCCGTCAAAATCAAACAGCACAACCGGCCGCTTGCATATCTCCAACGCCTCCATCGGCATCCCTCTTCCCCAGTTGATGATTTCCACACCGTCACTTCAAACTGTTGACTATTCAACAATTGAACCTAGCAATGTAGAGCAACTCCACTATACTTGTCGCACTTTGCTCTCAGAAGGCGGCACGCAAGTGCCCCAACGAAAGGTGCAATTATGTCTTTTGCCATCATAACCGACTCCACGTCGGACATCTCCCCCGCCCGTGCTCAAGAGCTTGGCATTTACGTCATTCCGCTGCATGTGATTATCGAGGGCGAGGACCTGCTCGACCAGGTGCAGATTACCGCCCAAGAGTACGTCGCCCGCATGGCCGGCTCCGAGCAGCTGCCGCACACCTCGCAGCCGAGTGCCGGCGAGTTCAAGGAACTCTTTGACCGCGTGCGCGCCGACGGCCACGATAGCGCCATCTTTATCTCGCTGTGCAGCGAGTGGTCCGCCTGCTACGCCAACGCCAGCCTGACGGCCGAGACGCACGAGCTCGACGTGCGCTGCATCGACTCGCGCACCGGCTCGGGCGCCGAGGGCCTGCTGGTGGAGTACGCGCTGGCCATGCGCGAGGACGGCCGCAGCCTGGACGAGACCGAGGCGCAAATCCGCGCAACGCTGCCCGACGCCCATCTGCTGCTGATTCCCCGCACGCTCGAGAACCTGGTCAAGAACGGCCGCGCCCCCAAGCTCGCCGGCCAGCTCACGCAGATGCTCAACATTCGCCTGGCCGTTTCGCCGGAGTGGCAGTCGGGCGAGATCAAGGCCATCAAGAAGGGTCGCGGCTCTAAGCGCATCGTCGCCAACACCATGGCCGACTGCCTCGCGTTTTTGGCCGAGCACCCGGGCTCGAGCGTGCGCGTGCTCACGACCGGCGCTGCCGAGGAGCAGGAACTCGTCAACCAAGCGCTCGCGGGCCAAGACTACGTCGACGCCGGCACCGGCCCCATCGGCTGCACCATCGCAACCCACGTGGGCGTGGACGCCATCGCCATCAGCTACTGCCCCCGCTACCAGCCCGTTCACTAGAGGCACCTTTACCACTTGCGGTGGAATAGGGACTGTTTTTTGGCTTATCAGCCGCAAATCAATCCCTATTCCACCGCAACTTTTTTGCTGCGCCATCCGCATACAAGATATTGCTGGCAATCGGCGCGTTCCCAGCTGTACGGGGAGCTCTAATTGGCCCCCGACGATACCCAGTGGGAAAAAACGGCAAATATGAGTACTGTCACAATTTTAGTAACAGCAAAATTTCGCTGAAATTGCCCACTTCCACCGATTTTCAAGCTCCATAAAGCACCGAATCGTCGTATTTAGGGGGTTGATATATGCAATCGCAGCCAATTGGTCTTAAATACTTTCCAAATGATATGATTCTATCCTAGCAACAGTACTCATATTTGCCATTTTTTGACCACGGGGTCTCCTGGTGGCTTGACCCCCACGCCTCCAGCCCATCTCATGACCGCTAAAGCCATTTAAGACCAGCAGCCACACGTTCCGGCGCGGGCCAGGCACCGTTCACGGAGCGACAACCCACCGTTGCCGAACCAAAATCGATGTCGAGTATCCCAAAAAAACGAAATGCCGTACTCTCATCTCAATAAACTCCTTTAAGACGAGAGTACGGCATTCGAATGTCCAAGCCTTTACATCAATACGCCCTCTTTGGGACCGCACAATTTAAATACGATCAGACGATCGCGCACACCTCCGACCCACACCGACAAATCGTCATTTGCAACAACGGTTCAGACGTACGCTACGCCACACTTGAAGAGTGGGAAGAAGCTGGCGCTTTGTTCGATGAACGAGCGCGAATCGAGGGCATCGTCACCAGCGCGAGCCCAGCACGTGACAAACTCGAGCTCTTTCGCAGTCTCTTTACCGGACGTAAAGATGTTTACGCTCATGGATATCGCAGAAAAGACGGAGGTATCGGCTATACGCCCGCTTGCGCAAACGAGTGGAAGTCGGGAATTTGCCCCAAAGCAGCCCATCAAAGAGTCAAATGCGCAGAATGCGGCAATCGCATCTTCCCCGAATTAAGCGATGCCGCAATCATTGCTCACTTTAAAGGCAACGATGACCGGTTCCGCGATGTCCTTGGGCAATATGTTCTCGACAGGGACTGCAACACGAAAGTTCTCGTCATCGATTTTGACAAAGCGGACTGGAAAGAGGCAACAAATGCCGTACGGCTTGTTGCAAAACGACGGAGCATTAACGCCGCCGTTGAGCGCTCAAGGTCCGGCAACGGCGCACACATCTGGTTTTTCTTCCTCGAGCCAATCGACGCAAAGGCTGCCAGAGAGTTTGGAAGTTACCTCATAACCGAAGCCGCGGCGCTTAATAAAACAATCACGTTCGAGGCCTTTGATCGAATGCTCCCCGCTCAGGTCACTATCCCCGATGGAGGCTTTGGAAACCTCATCGCACTTCCCTTTCAAGGCAAGGCACAACGTGAAGGAAACAGCGTATTTGTAGACGAACAATTCGAGCCCTTTCCCGACCAATGGCTTTATCTGTCGCAAGTCCAGCTGATTCCGCGCTCGACAGTGCAAAATCTGATCGAAACCACTGGGGACAACCCACACGGGCTAGCAACAGTTACGGTGGCAAACAAGACCAAACGGTATGCCCAAACGCCCCGCAAACGGCTACCGCTCACATCGCGGGACTTTCCTTCATCGCTGCCCGTCACACAAGCCGATATGCTGTACATCCCCGAGAAGTCTCTGAGTCCAGCGGCTCAAATGGAAATCCGCGGGCTCGCAACATTCGCCAACCCGGAATTCTTCCGCGCGCAATCTATGCATCAATCAGTATTCGGTAAACCGCGGCTCATAGACCTCAGCGAGCTTAGAGGCGGCTGCGTCGCGATTCCCAGAGGCTGCAAAGCTCAACTTGAGCGACTGCTCCAAGAAACCGGCGTCTCTGTCCACTATTCAGACGAACGCAAATCTGACAATCAAATTGTGATGACATTTAAAGGCGCCCTTCGCCCTGAGCAGCAAATCGCCGCTGATCAGATGCTCATATACGAAGACGGAATCATGTCCGCTCCGACAGGCTTCGGTAAAACCGTCATCGGAGCTTACCTTATTGCCGCCATTGGTCTTCCAACGCTCGTCATCGTTCCCAAGACCGCGCTCATAACCCAATGGAAATCCCAGCTCGAGCGATTTGTCGACATTACGGACAACAGGGAGCCCGTCCGAACCCCAAAAGGACGAATCAGCAAAAAGCAGCCTCCGCTCATCGGGCAAATTGGAGGAGGCAAGACCGCCGTAAGTGGCCTCATCGACGTCGCTTCATTTCAATCGCTGTCTGGCAAAGACCGCCAAACCGGAGAGCCAATAGTTAAGGACCTTGTTCGCAATTACGGCCTCATTATCTGCGACGAATGCCACCATGCCGCCGCGCCGCAGCTCGAGCTTGTTCTCAAGTCTGCCCCGGCCAAATACGTATACGGCCTTTCCGCAACGCCCGAGCGCTCCGACGGTCTTACGCGGGCACTCTCCATGCTCTGCGGCCCGCTTCGCTATGTCATCGATCCAAAAACGCAAGCGATCCAGCAGGGCATCCAGCGCATCGTACGGCCTCGTTTTACCGGAATTCGACTACCGGCCTACGAGCCCGGTGCAAGCTTCAATCAGATTCTCGACCTTCTGTGCGCGCATACGGCAAGAAATGAATTGATTGTCGACGACGCCCTCGAAGCCGCATCAAGCGGTCGACATCCACTTGTGCTTTCAAAAAGGAAAAAGCATGCCGAGGAGCTTTGCAGGCTCTTTCGCGACCGCGGACACGAGCCCATCCTCTTAACCGGGGAAATCGATGCTAAAGAGAGGAAAGCGATATTGAGCAAGCTTCCCGGCTTTGAGCACGAGCACAGAATCATTGTTGCCACCGAAAGCCTCCTGAGCGAGGGGTTCGACCTTGCATATCTCGACAACTTGTTTATTGCGACGCCGATAGCCTGGGATGGCAGCGTAACGCAACAGGCAGGCAGGCTGCATAGAAACTACGACGGCAAACAGCGGGTTGAGATATTCGACTACGTCGACCTGTCGATACCCATGCTCGCCCGCATGTACCAGAAGAGACTCAAGACGTACGCCAAGCTTGGGTACGAAGTCTACGTGACCGGAGGCAGCGAGCAGCCCGATCAAAACATTCTCATAGAGCCGGCGAATGCCGTAGAGACATTGGTTGAAGACATCGTCGACGCCGCCAAGAGCATCTTCATTGCCGCGCCCTACGTATCTGCCGCCTGCCTTGCAAAGCTCGGCAATGCAATCAAAGGCGCCGCTGCCCGAGGGATTGCCCTTGAGATTTACCTTGCCTCGACTCCGCGTGAAGATGCAAAAGAGACTTTGGCCGAAATGAACGTCGAGTATGCCATCAGAGCAGAAGGACGTTTGTGTGCAGCGATAATTGACGAAGAAACTGTCTGGTACGGAACGATCCCGCTGCTAGCTTTCCCAAAGAACGAAGACTGCAGCATCAGGTTCAAAAACAGCGAGATCGCAGCGGAGCTCTTAGACGAAGTCAGCCACAAGGGAAAGCCAGATGCCGCGTCAACAGACGGAACATCTCCATCACTTGCGGTGAAATAGGGACTGTTTTTGGCTTATAAGCCGCAAATCAATCCCTATTTCACCGCAACTTAGAAGTGAGTGGCTAGCTCAGTGGGCCCTGAAATAACTCTTGATGCGAACCCATTCTTACCAGTCGAATCACCGGATTGGTTTTATGCGGCAGGTAGAGAACGACCACGTCGACCAGGCCATCGGAAAGATGAAAATCGATGTGACCGTTGTAATTGCCGCCCGGGTTGGAGAGCTCGTGGGCACCGTACTCTGCCGGAAGCACGCCGTGTGCCGCAAGCTCGGCAACTGCCGCCTTAAACTCGGTTTTTAGCTGCGGGTGGCTCTGCATCGCTCGCTTATAGTCGGCCTTAAACTGAGCCTCGACCTTAATTTCAAACATCGTCTAATCCTCATCGAGGAACGACATCAACTCATCAACGTTATCGAATGACGGGCTGTCGTCTGGCAGAATCCCCAGCTCACGAGCCTCGGCGATCACCATAGCGCGCCTCGTCGCCTCGTTGGGTACCTCCGGCCGCCCCACAATCTCAAACGGAATCTTCCGCTGGTTCACAAGCTGCCGAACAGCAAGGTTGAGATACGAATTAAGGTTCAGGCCAACCGAATCTAAAAACTCAGTCGCCTGCTCCTTAAGCCCCTCCTCGATGCGGACCGTCGTGGGCTTAATCGTTGCAGTAGACATACGCGACCTCCTCGCCCTCGTCTTTTGCATCAGTATACCCAATAAAAATGGCAATCTGATGTTAGATAGCATCAGATTGCCATGCATATTCATGTCGCAGCGGCACGATTGCTCTACATCAGCCCGCTCAGGGCGACGTCGACCGCTTCGTTGAGGTCGTCGGTAATGTGTACCAGATCCGGATCGAGCGGGCTGATCATACCGGCGCTCATCACCGGGCCGTTGAGCCAGTCGAATAGGCCCTGCCAGTACTCGCTGCCCACCAGCACGAGCGGCATGCGCTTGACCTTGTGCGTCTGCACCAGCGTGAGAACCTCGAACATCTCGTCGAGCGTGCCAAAGCCGCCGGGAAATACGATGGCGCCCGAGCTGTACTTAACGAACATGGTTTTGCGCACAAAGAAGTAGCGGAAGTCCATGCCGAGGTTCACGTATTTGTTGAGCCCCTGCTCGTGCGGAAGCTCGATACCCAGGCCGACCGACTTGCCGTTGGCGCTCGCCGCTCCCCTGTTGGCTGCCTCCATGACGCCGGGACCGCCGCCGGTGATAACCGCCACGCCGCGCTGGGCGATTTTGCGCCCGACGGTACGCGCCGCCTTGTAGAGCTGATCGGTCTTGGGCGTGCGGGCACTGCCGAAGATGGTCACTGCGGGGCCAAGCTCGGCAAGCGCGCCGAAGCCATCGACAAACTCGGCCTGAATGCGCAGCACGCGCCAGGGATCGGCATGCAGCCAGTCAGTCGAATCTTCGGGCGCCAGCAGGTTGGCGTAGGTGTTGTCCTTGGGAATCATGGGGCCGCGCATGACCACGGGGCCGCGGCGGTACGTCTCGTCGTAGGCAGGCTCGCCCTCGACGTTCTCATTCTTAATCATGGGTACTCCTATCGAGAAAAAGAAAACGGGCGGGGTCGACGCCATGCGTCAAACACCCGCCCGAGCATCAACTATTCGGTATGGTACCCACGATGCATCAAGCACTTGCAAGCTATCGGTCAGCGGTCGCGCAGCCGGTGTCAGCGAATGCGACGACCGGCTGGCGCTCGACCATTGCCGTTGTCCACGCTCTGCAAGCGTATCTGTCGCCCTTAGTAGTCCACCGCCGCAGGGCTGTTCATCCAGTCGCTCACAAACGCGCCGTAGCGGCCCTCGATAATGGCCTGGCGGGCGCGCTGCATCAGGTTGAGCAGGTAGTAGATGTTGTGCATCGACAGCAGAATGCCGCCGAGCATCTCCTTCTGCGTGACCATGTGACGGATGAGCGCACGGCTGTAACCGCCCGTGCACACCGGGCAGGTGCAGGTGGGATCGATGGGACCGTCGTCGTGCGCAAAGCGAGCGTTGCGGAAGTTGAGGCGACCCTCGCTGGAGAATGCCGTGCCCATACGGCCGGTGCGCGTCGGCAGCACGCAGTCAAACATGTCGATGCCCACGCCAACGCCGCGCACGAGCGTGGTCGGGTTGCCGACACCCATCAGGTAGCGCGGCTTATGCTTGGGCATGTACTCGCTCACGAGCGGCGCCAGGGTCTCGAACATGGTCTCGTGATCCTCGCCCACCGAATAGCCACCGATACCATAGCCCGGGAAGTCGCCGCACTCCTCCAGATGGCGCAGCGAACGCAGGCGCAGATCCAGGTGCATGCCGCCCTGAACGATGCCAAAGAGCGCCTGGTCATCGCGGGTATGCGCCTTATAGCAGCGCTCGGCCCACATGCTCGACAGCTCAACGGCGCGCTCAACGTAGGCGCGCGTGGCGGGATAGCCCGGGCACTGGTCCAGCTGCATGCAGATGTCGGAGCCGAGTTTCATGGCGATTTCCATGTTGTCCTCGGGCGTCCAGAACACGTGGCGGCCGTCGTAATCGTTGACGATAAAGCGCACGCCCTCATCGGTGAGCTTGACCGCGTCGTTGTGGCTGAACACCTGGAAACCGCCCGAGTCGGTGAGGATAGGGCCGTGCCAGTTCATAAACTTGTGCAGGCCGCCCAGCTCGGCGATGGTATCCTCGCCGGGACGCATGGACAGGTGATAGGTATTGGCAAGCACGATCTGGGCACCGAGCTGCTTGACGGTCTCGGTAGGAATACCCTTGACGTTTGCCTTGGTGCCCACGGGCATAAAGATTGGCGTCTCGATGTCGCCGTGCGGGGTGTGCAGTACGCCGGCGCGCGCGTGCGTCGTCGGGTCCTCGGCGATCAGGTCGAATTGAAAAAGGCTCTGGTCCATAAACTGGAACTCCTTGGTTGCGGTTCATACGCAAACCATTATACGGGCAACCCGCAAGAAGCACCGACTCGACAGAAACTGGTGCAAAGGGGTCATAGTCGTTTAAGAACGTCCCCAACGACTACTTTTCGCCAGCAACGCAAACGCCGATGTTATGGCACCGACAGACACTATGACCCAATCCGAGGGCACTGAAAAGATAGGAGCCCCCGCTCG
>CAUFMB010000060.1 GCA_959026535.1 uncultured Collinsella sp.
ATTGACCTTCTGGTCATGCCGCCGAAGTTGAAAGGCAGATTGCCGCTCTGGCGGGCTTGCAGCGTCGAGCTGTTACGCGGTTTGGTAAAACCGCGTAACAGCCCAACTACATCAAGTTGCAAACAGCCGCCGCGAAGGCCACGGGGTCCTCGGGGAGGATGCCCTCGACCAGCAGGGCCTGGTCATAGAGCAGACCGGAGTACTGCTTGATCTTGTCGGCGTCGCCTGCCTTCTGGGCAGCGACGAGCTTGTCAAAGACCGGGTGCTTGGCGTTGAGCTCGAGCACGCGCTGGCTCTTGGGCATGCCGTCGGGCGCGCCCTCGGGTCCCTTCTGGAGCACCTTCTCCATCTCGAGCGAAAGTGGGCCCTCGGTGGTGATGCAAGCGGGGGCATCGGTCAGGCGCGCGGAGACGGCAACTTTCTCGACCTTGTCACCGAGCGCCTCCTTCATAGCGCTGAAGAGGTCCTCGTTTTCCTTGGTGGCGTCCTCGGCCTCCTTCTTCTCGTCCTCGGTCGCCAGGTCAAGATCACCGGTCGCGACGTTCTTGAGCTCCAGATGACGATCCTCGACCTCGGGCTCGGCACCATCGGCCACAGCCTTCTCGGCAGCCTCGCGGGCAGCATCGTCCTCGTAGATCTTGGGCATATCGGCGGCAACGTATTCACGCATAGCCTGGAACGTGAACTCATCCACATCCTGCGTCAGCAGCAGCACGTCATAGCCGCGGTCGAGCACGCCCTTTACCACGGGCATCTTGGCCAAGCGCTCACGCGAGTCACCGGCGGCGTAGTAGATGGCCTTCTGATCCTCGGGCATGCCCTTGACATACTCAGCCAGAGTAATCATCTTCTGTTCCTTGGCAGACCAGAACAGCAACAGGTCGGCGAGCTCATCGGCCTTCATGCCATAGCTCGAGTAGATACCATACTTAAGGCCACGGCCAAAGTTCTCAAAGAACTTCTCGTAGGCCTCGCGGTCGTTGTCACGCATATCCTCAAGGTCGGCGGTAATCTTCTTTTCCACACGCTTGGCAATGGCCTTGAGCTGACGGTTCTGCTGCAGCGTCTCGCGCGAGATGTTGAGCGACACGTCGGCAGAATCCACGACGCCGCGGACAAAGTTATAGTAGTCGGGCAGCAGGTCGTCGCACTTCTCCATGATCAGGACGTTGGAGCTGTAGAGCGCCAGGCCCTTCTCGTAGTCCTTACTGTACAGATCGAACGGCGCGCGGCCCGGCACAAACAGCAGGGCGTCATACTCGAGCGTGCCCTCGGCGTGGAAGCTGATGGTGCGCGCAGGATCGTCAAAGTCGTGGAACGTGGACTTGTAGAACTCGTCGTAGTCCTTCTGCTCGACATCGGAGCTGCGCTTCTTCCAGATCGGTGTCATGGAATTGACGGTCTCGAGCTCCTGGTAGTCCTCGTACTCGGGCTTGTAATCGTCGCCGGCGTCCTCGGGCTTGGGTTTCTGGCGGCTCTTGGACACCATCATCTGAATCGGGTAGCGCACATAGTTGCTGTACTGCTGAATCAGGCTCTTGAGACCCCACTCGGTCAGGAAGCGATCGTAGGTCTCGGCCTCGCCGTCGGCATCGAGCTTCTCGTTCTCGCGCAGCGTCAAGATGACATCGGTGCCGTGCTCGGCGCGCTCGCCGTCTTCGATGGTGTAACCCTCAAGACCATCAGACTCCCACACGTGAGCGGTGTCCTCGCCATAGGCGCGGCTGACGACCTTCACATGGCTGGCAACCATAAAGGCAGAGTAGAAGCCCACGCCAAACTGGCCGATGATGTCGACATCGGAGCCCTGCTGCTCGGCGTTCTCGGTCTTAAACTCCTCGGAGCCGGAATGGGCGATGGTGCCCAGATTGCGCTCGAGCTCCTCGGCGGTCATGCCAATGCCGTTATCCGAGATGGTAATGGTGCGGGCGTCTTTATCAAAGGAGACGCGAATGGCCAGGTCGCCCTGGTTGATCTTGACGCTCGGATCCTGCAGGCTCTTAAAGTTGAGCTTGTCGACGGCGTCGCTCGCGTTAGAGATAAGCTCGCGCAGGAAGATTTCCTTATTGGTGTAGATGGAGTTGATCATGAGGTCGAGCAGTTTTTTGCTCTCGGTCTTAAATTGACGCATGTGCAGTCCTTTCGCGCTACCCCCGTCCGCAAAAACGGCCCGGTTGCCCGAGCCGCATCGCAGACCTGCTATGTTCAGACTTAGATTTTATAACCCAATAGCGCGCATATATACATACGGAATCGAAAAACTGTATGTCCGAGCGCTCCAATGCGTCAATTGCCAAGGAGTGTCCCCAGCTGCCGGCAGAAAAGGAACGTCCCTATCTGCCATCTACGCGCTTGGCCATCCAGACATGGGGCTGGCCCTCGTCTTCGTAATCTACCGGGGCAATTTGCGTGTAGCCCGCCTTTACATAGAGCGGCAGCACGTATTCCTGCGCATGCAGCTTAATAAGCTTGGCGCCGGCATCGCGTGCACACGAAGCACTGGTCTCCACGATCGCACTCGCCAGTCCGCGACGACGCATAGCCGGCAGCACGGCGACGCGCCCCATAATGTAGGTCTCCCCCGCCGCAACGCCTTCGTCCATGTCGCATGCCGGCAACACCGGGGCCTCTGCGTCAGCCACGCGCTCAAGCTCTTCGGGAAACACGCGCGAGCAACCGGCAAGCTCGCCGTCTACATAGAGCGTCACATGAATGCAGTTTGGATCCTCGTCGATAGCGTCGAACTCATTCTCGTAGCCCTGCTCGTCCATAAAAACGACGCGGCGCACCAACGCCGCGTCATCAAAGCATCCCGTCTTAAGTTGGATATCCATGGCTGCCCTTTCATTCAATGCGAACGTTAGGGACAGATTTTAGCGAAAATGAGCTCCGCGTACGCTAAACTTCGCGCGAGCCTTCGCCAGGCAGTCGTAATGACCCACGTTATGGGCATCGCTCGCGATGAAGCTGTACAGGTTCTGATCGAACAGGCGCTGTGCCGGCTTTTTCTCGCGACCAAAGCGACCGCCGGCAATAAAGTCCGCCGAAGCCTGCAGCTTGCAGCCCATATCGACCAGACGCTCCGCCACGCTTACATCCTTTTGAACCGCACGATAGCGCTCAGGATGAGCGATGATCACCTGGTAGCCACGGCACTGCAAATCGTAAATCGTGTTCTCGTACTCTCTAAACGCATACGCATCGGCATGCGTCGAAAGTTCGAGCAGAAACTCGTTGGTCCCATCGAAATGCAAGTGCTCCGCGGCATCGATACCAAGCTCAACGAGCTTTCGATGGTTGACCTCGAAGCCCATCTGGAGCGGAAAACCGTCAGCGTTATCACGCAGCAGCTCAAAGGCATCCCACATCTTGTCGTAATCAAAATAGGGATCACGGCAGTGAGGAGTGCAAACGATTCTGGTTACACCGGCCCGCTTGGCAGCCTCGAGCATCGCCAAGCTCTCATCGAGATCGGCGGCGCCGTCGTCTACACCCGGCAAGATATGGCAATGAATGTCACGCATAGGTCAGCCTTAATCAACTAAACGTTTGCTCGGTTGGTGAAGATGCCCTTTTTGGAAGTCCCCTGATCGTCCGAGCCCTTCTTCACCTTCTTACCGTCCTTGGTGTAGTAGGAGTAGTAGTACTCGCTGGTCTCGGTCTCGCAGTAGTTCATAACGGTACCGATGAGCTTGACCTTCTCGGACTTCTTAAGCTGGCCGATAGCGTTGAGTGCCTCCTCGCGCTTGGTGAAGTCCTCGCGCACCACGAACAGCGCACCGTCGGTCAGACTTGCGATCTCGGCAGCATCGATGAAGGTGCCGACCGGGGGAGCATCAAAGATGACGTACTGGAACTTGGCGGACAGTGCCTTTACCAGCTTGGCAAAGCGGTGAGAGACGATGATGTCGGCAGGATTGGGAATATGCGGCTCGGCATCGAGGAAGTAAAAGTTCTTCTGACCCGTCTCGACAATCGCCTGGTCAATAGAAACCTGCTCGGAAAGGACTGCATAGAGTCCGCCGCGGGAGCGGACGCCGAGCATATCGGCAAGGGACCTGCGACGCATATCAGCCTCGACCAGCAGGACGCTCTTGCCGCTGGTGGCGATAGCCTGGGCAAGGTTGATGGAAACCGTAGACTTGCCCTCGTTGGGAATCGAGGAGGTAACGGTGATGGTGCGAATGGGGTCGTCCACACTCGCAAAGCGGATGTTGGCCAGAAGGGTCTTGGCGGCATTCTGTACAACGAGCTTATCGGTGTTCTTTGCCTTAGCCATGCCTATTTACCACCTTTCATAGCCGGAATTCGGCCAACAACGGGAATACCCAGGAGCTCTTCTGCCTCTTCTGCACCGCGGATGCGGGTGTTGAGCATGTCTGCCAAAACGACATAGGCAACTGCGATAAAGATGCCCGCGAGGAACGCGACAGCAACGTACAGCATACGCTTGGGACCGCTGGGGGCTTCGGGGGTCTTAGCCTCGTCGATAACGTTGATGCTCTGGGCAGCGCCGACGTTCTGAGCGACCGTACTCACCGAGCTGGCCATGGCCTTTGCGACCTTAGCCGTCTCCTTGGCATCGGTGCCGGTAACCGAAAGCGTAATGACACGCGTGGTGGTCTCGGAGGAAACAGACACCTTGTAGTCATCCAGATCGGTGAGGCCCAGTTCATTGGCTGCGCCGCTCTTAACGCTATCGCTATCCAGCAGCGTGGCGATATCGTTGGAAAGCATCTGACTCGCCGAGAGATCGTTGTAGCTCATCTGGCCGCTATCGTCGGTCTTGGCGAGAATGTACATGCTCGTCGTCGCGGTATAGGTGTTGTCCATCGCAACGAAGGACACGATGCCCATGGCGATCGCGCAGACCACCGGAAGGGTGATGACCAGCTGAAGGTGCTTCTTCAGCAGCTGGAACAGTTCGAGAAGGGTCATGCAGCTTGCCTTTCATTTCCCCAGTTCGGATTGACAAAACTGTCCGTATGTTATCGCATCTTTTTACCGAGACCAAACTCTATACATAAGAAACAGGCTCTCCTGTAAAAATGTCGGAAGCAATCGTAAAATTGCACAACAACGCCGCACCCGAAAGTCAAATGCGGCGTCTGCATCAATATCTATGTTGTATCGCTATGCGAATGGCTCGTCCTGCTGTATGGGAAACGTCACCGTAATGGTGGTTCCCACGCCCAACGCGCTCGACAAATCGAGCGTGGCGTGATGATACAGGGCCGCATGCTTGACAATGGCAAGCCCCAGGCCGGTTCCGCCGCGTGCCTTGGACCTACTCTTGTCCACGCGATAGAACCGCTCAAATACCTTGCCCTGTTCTTCAGGCGCGAT
This sequence comes from uncultured Collinsella sp., assembly GCA_959026535.1. Taxonomy (GTDB): domain Bacteria; phylum Actinomycetota; class Coriobacteriia; order Coriobacteriales; family Coriobacteriaceae; genus Collinsella. Next base: position 5,347 of record CAUFMB010000060.1, read on the forward strand.
ACCGATTCCCGTGTCGGCGACCGCGAGGAACGGATGGCCTTCGTCGTTGGTGCCGCACTGCAGCGTAACCGTACCGCCGGGCCGATTGTAGCGGATGGCGTTGCTTGCCAGATTATAGATGAGCTCGTCGATCAAGCGCGACACGCCTTCGATGACCACAGGCTTGGTCTCATGACTTATCGTCACATTCGCCTGACGGGCGACCTGTTCAAGACGCTGCTCAACCGCGTAGATGGCACGCGAGAGCTCAATAGGCTCCGTGGACCCAATGGGCACCGCCTCGCCCTCAGTTGCACGCTCGGCCTCGTCCAAGTTAGACAGCGTAAGGATGTCGTTGACAAGCGCTGCCAAGCGGCCCGCCTCACGATAGATGCGACCGCCAAAGTTGCGCAGGTCGTCCTCGCCCTCGACCATGCCGTTTGCGATGAGCTCGGCATAGCCCGAAATCGCCGTAAGCGGCGTCTTGAGCTCATGGGTGATATTCGCCGTGAACTCGCGGCGCATACGATCGTTGTCCGCCAGCACCGCCATTTGGCGCTTGAGTTCCTGGCGCTGCGACTCGATACGCTCAAGCATGGGGACCATCTCGGCATAGGCGTGCTCATAGCTACGGCGTGGGTGGTCCAAATCCACCTCTTGCAACGGCGCGATGATGGCACGGGACTCGCGGCGCGCCATAAAAAACGAGAGTACCGCACCCGCTGCTGCGATAAGCAGCATCGGCGCCACCATCGACAGCAAAATCGCCGCAACGCCAGGCTGGGCCTGCGCCAAGCGGACAACCTGGCCGTTATCAAGGGCGACGGCGCGATACAGCATAATCTCGTCGAGCGTAGAGCTTGCGCGCTCCGCGGAACCCAAACCACTCTCAAAGGCCTCGATGACCTCGGGGCGATCGCCATGGTTGGGCAGTGTGGAAGGCGACGCCTCGTTGTCGTAGGCAACCGATCCATCCTTGTTAATCAGCGTGATGCGCAAGTCCTCGCGATCGAGGCTACGCAAGAACGGGATGGGCTCCTGCTGCTCATCGAGGGCGGCAGCAATGAGCTCGGTTTCCTGCGCCAGGTTGGCACTCGTGGCATCCGCCAAGGTGTTTTGCACAAAGAACGCACCCAGCACCGTAAACGCCACGATAACCGCCATGGCGCAGACAAAGATCGTCACAAAAACGCGGTGCGACAGCGTATGTTTTCCCTGGGGGGCGAAGACCACGGGTTACTCCTCCGATGCGGTGGCCGCGGTGTCGTCACCTTCGGCACCATCACCGGCAGAAGGCTCGGCCAAGCGGTAGCCCACGCCGCGCACGGTCTCGATGGCGCCGGCATGCTCGCCCAGTTTTTGGCGAAGCGTCTGCACGTGCACGTCAACGGTGCGCGAACCGCCGTCGAAGTCCCAGCCCCACACGCTCTGCAGCAACGACTCGCGGGTAAAGACCACGCCGGGCTTGCGCATGAGGTACTCGAGCAGGTCGAACTCGCGCAGGGTGAGCTTAAGCGGCTCGCCGGCAACGGTCACCTCGCGATGGCTGGGCGAGAGCACGATGTCGCCCACGCTGAGCACATCGCTCGCCTGCTTGACCATGCCGCCGCGACGCAGCAGTGCGCGGCAGCGGCTGGCGAGCTCCATGAGCGAGAAGGGTTTAGTCAGGTAATCGTCGGCACCGCCATCGAGCGCCATCACCTTGTCGAGCTCGGTATCCTTGGCGGTAAGCATCATGATGGGCACCGTCGCCGTCAGGCGATCGGCACGCAGACGACGCATAATCGCCAAGCCATCGGTATCGGGCAGCATGATATCGAGCAGTACAGCATCGGGCACCCGTCGCGCCACGGCAGCTTTAAACTCACCATCGCACGAAAAGCCTTCGGCCTCGATCCCCTGCTTGCGCAGTGCATAGACCGTCAAATCCCTGATGTTGTCATCGTCCTCGACGTAATAGATCATGTTGAACCCCTTTGCGGCCGGCATGACCGCATCTTAACCCTAAAGGTACCTTTACTAGATGGTATCAGCCAAAACGTCCCGTCAAATAATCCGCCGTGCGCGGATCGGTCGGATTCTTGAAGAGTTGCGCGGTGGGCGCGTGCTCCACCAACTCACCCAGCAAGAAAAACGCGACCGAGTCGGAGATACGCGCCGCCTGCTGCATATTGTGCGTAACGACCACGAGCGTACAGGTCTCTTTGAGCTCGCAGGCCAGCTGCTCCACCACGAGCGTCGACACGGGGTCGAGCGCCGAGGTCGGCTCGTCCATCAGCAAAATGTCGGGCTGCACGGCAAGTGCGCGGGCGATGCACAGACGCTGCTGCTGGCCGCCCGAAAGACCCAGACCCGACTCTTTGAGCTTGTCCTTGACCTCATCCCATAGCGCAGCGCGACGAAGGGAGTCCTCGACCAGCTCATCCAGCGCAGCGCGATCGCGCACACCCATACCGCGCGGACCATACGCGACGTTGTCGTAGATGCTCATGGGAAACGGGTTGGGGCGCTGGAACACCATGCCCACGCGCTGGCGCAAGCGGCAGATGTCGTAGTCGCCCAGGATATCTTGACCATCGAGCGCAATCTTGCCCTCGATGCGGCAATCCTTGATGCCGTCGTTCATGCGGTTAAAGCAGCGCAGCAACGTGGACTTTCCGCAGCCCGAAGGCCCGATGAACGAGGTGATCTGCTTGTCGCGGATCTTGATATTCACGTCCTTGAGCGCATGGTGGTCGCCATAGAACAGGTCGAGGCCCTCGACATCGATACGCGTCGGCGAGGCGGCAAGATCCTCTGCCGTGGGGCGAGTCGCATCCCCAACCTCGCGCTCGTGCGCGGCCTCGGCCTGCGCTTCCATGAGTTCTTCAAGCTCCGTGGGCTCCACAGCCGCAGCAGCCGTCATACCGCATACCTCCACATCGATATCAATTCAGCAGTATCGATAGTAGAAATCGCGGCTCATATGCACGTGAGCGCATTGTCAAGTGTTTGTAAGGGCACGCTGGCTATGCGGCGGGCAGCTCGATGGTGAATATCGTGTGTTCGGGCGTCGATTCACATGCAACGGTACCGCCGTGTGCCGCGATGATCTCCTTGGCAATAGCAAGGCCCAGACCGGCACCACCGCGATTGGTCGCACGCGCCGCATCCAGGCGATAGAACTTCTCAAAGATCACCTTGAGCTTAGCCGCAGGGATAGGATCGCCCTGATTGATAAAGCGAACGCGCACGCCGCCATCGTCTTGGCGCCCGGCCCCAATCGTGATAGTCGAGCCCTCATAGCTATAGGCGACGGCGTTTTTCATGATGTTGTTGAACACGCGAGCCATCTTGTCGCCATCCACGAGCACCGTCAGGTCCTCGTGGATATCAACTTGGGCTTCCTTATGCTGCTCGTTGAGGATGGGATAGAACTCGTCAGCCACCTGAGCCAGCAGCAACCCCAGATCAACATAGCCGCGCGTGAGCACGATATCGTGGAAGTCAAAGCGTGTGATATCGAAGAACTCTTCGATGAGTGCATCGAGCCGGTGCGCCTTGTCGAGAGCCACGCCCGTAAAGTGCGCACGTTGCTCAACCGGCAGCTCAGGAGCCTCTTGCAGCAGCGAAAGATAGCCCACCACACTGGCAAGCGGGGTGCGTAGGTCATGTGCCAAGTACGTGACCAGATCGTCCTTGCGATGCGACTCGTCACGCAAGGCCTGTTGCACCTTGCGCTCACGGTCACGCACGCGGTTAAGGGCGCCCTCGACCTCCAAGAAGTCGCCGTCGATGTTGTCCCAGGTGTCGGGGTGATCGATCAGGCGATCTTGAATACGAGCGGCCAGCACACAATCGGCATGCTGCTCGCCCTGTTCGTAGCCCTGGTAGTACAGGGCGCGGCCACACAAGAACAGCACGCACGCGGCAAGCGCCAGCACAAAGCCAAGCATGTTGAATACAAAGCCGGCATCGAACAGCACCGGCCCTTCGATGCCGCCGAGCGCCATGGCGCCAATCGCCAACGTCATGGCCCACGCAGCGCCGCCAATCACCATGCAGCGGCGCACGATCTCAAATCGATCGATCAGCAAAAAGCCGGCAAGCAGCACCGTCAAGATTCCGGCGATGTTGTCGATGCCAATCAGCAGCAGGCTCAGCAAAAAGAGCAGCACCGTTGCAAGCGCGCGGTTGTCGACGACCGACCTCACGTATTCAAAGAGCCGATCGGGTACCTCGAATGCCTGCCTATCGTCTTTTGTCATATCCACTTCCCCACCATCAAAGGCGCCATTCGATGATGTAGCCGACGCCCCAGACGTTTTTGATAAAGCGTGGCTTTTGTGCGTCGTCGCCGATCTTTTCGCGCAAGTGGCGAATATGCACCATCACCGTATTGTTGGAGCCGGGCATAAAGTCCTCGTTCCACACCGCGCGGAACAGGTCCTCCACGGCCACCACGCTGCCGCGATGCTCGACCAGATACAGCAAGATTGAATACTCGGTGGGTGTGAGGCGTACCGGTGCACCGTCCACCGTCACGGAACGAGCGTCGCGGTTGATCTCCAAGCCGTCGAGCTGAATGGTCGGCGACTCGGCCGCCTGCGCGCGGCTACCGTAGCTGGTGTAGCGGCGCAACTGAGCATGAACGCGCGCGATGAGCTCCAGCGGGCGGAACGGCTTAACCACGTAATCGTCCGCGCCAAGCGAAAGGCCCCCGATCTTGTCTTGCTGGGCATCGCGCGCCGTCAGCATGATTACGGGATAGGTATGGCTGGAACGGATCGTACGCAGCAGCTCAAACCCATCGATATCGGGCAGCATGACATCCAGCAGCGCCAAATCAAACTCCTGCTCCAAAATCGCCTTGGCAGCATCGGCCCCGCTATAGGCAATCTGGACATCAAAGCCCTCTTTTGTAAGGTAGATGCCAACCAAGTCGGCGATGGCCTTTTCGTCATCAACTACCAGTATGCGCTCGTTCATGCGTGCTCCTCTCGCGCTCCATTATGCCCGAGGCGACGCACGCCACACACAACAAGCGTGGGTGATTAAGTCGGCCTTAAGCACCCTTGCGCCCGTTCGGGAGCGGATGTGGGCCACGCACGCACGCGATAATCGCCGACGCCGGCAAACGATATACTCTAGTTCCAGAAGAGACCATCCCGTCGAAAGCGAAATCTGTGAAGTCCCTCGCCTCTTTTGCAAAGCGCTCAGCCCAGCTTGCCGCCGGCTTTGTCTGCGCTATCGCCCTTGCCGCTGGCGCGCCCACCGTCGCCGGCGCCCAAGTGTTCACGACCGACAATGTTTGCGGCAAAACCGCCGATGCGCGCGGCATCACGGCCGAAAACCTGCCCGATATCGATGCGACCAATGCCCTCGTCATGGGCAAAGACGGCACCGTCTACTATGGGCGCGGCGCCGATGAGCAGGTCAAGATTGCCTCGATCACCAAGGTCATGACCGCAATCCTAACCGTCGAGAATTGCAAGATGGACGAGAAGGTCACGGTGAGCAACGCCGCAGCCACCGTGGGTAATTCGACCGCCGGCTTGCTCGAAGGCGACGAGCTTACCGTGGAGCAGGCACTACGCGGTCTGATGATTCCTTCGGGCAACGACGCCGCCATCGTGCTCGCCGAATATGTGGGCAAGAAGATCGACCCCAAGACCAAAGACGCCGAGGCCACATTTGTGAAGGCCATGAACGAGCGCGCTAAGAAGCTCGGCTGCACCGGTACGCTTTTTGAAAGGCTCTGTTAGACCAGGATTGACATACATGTGTCCCCACGGTGCCATATC
>CAUFMB010000061.1 GCA_959026535.1 uncultured Collinsella sp.
ATCGAACTGAAGAAGGGGGAGGCCTCGCGGCCTCCCCCTTTTTTGCGTTTACGGGGCGTAAATGACTCTATTACACCAGACGATCTTATTGTTTTTGGTATTGAGCTTTTATTTAAAGAAAATAAATCGAATAACAAGGGCAACTGCTATGGCCGCAATGATCAAAAGCAGGATTGTCAGTCGATGCTGCTTGCGTCGTTTACTTGACGAAACGAAGATTGATTTTCCCTGTTTTGGCGTTTCGAGATAGCGAGCCGAATGCGTTAAGGTTTGCTTTGGTCGAGGACCTCTTTGTTGATTGGCAGCGGATGCTTTCAGTGGCTCCTCACTAGCTGCGCTGTTTTTAGATAATGGTGCGTCTTTCAGATATACAGGGTCTCCCGAGGCGACGCCCATATGTTTGCGCCCCGTTTGGGCATCCTCGAGTGTTTGATATCGATTTCTCGTCACATACTCGGGCTCCGGATCATTAATGGGCTCTTGCGAGATGTGGGGGCGATGGAACCGTGGCGGCTGCGTGGAAGTATCTTCCCCCTGCGTCGGCATAAACATTTTGTTCTGGTTTTGGTCGTCCATGATGCCCTTTAGCTCGTTACCAACAACGTGTACGCGCTCATTGTAAGCCCCTTGTTATTTGTAGCTGGGGACATACTCGGTATTTAAGCTCTGGTTCAAAGAACCTTAACCTTCCTAAAACCTGAGTCATACGCACTTAGATATGCTTATAGTACTGGACTCAAAAAACTTTATAGTCGATGTATATATGAGCACTGGGTGGGCATATATAAGAGCGTCAAAAGAAGTCCCAGTCACCTGGAGGATGACTCGGCAGTCCTATAAAGGAGTGGTAAACATGGCAAGCATGGTTCCTTATCGTTCGGTTTTTGGCGTTCGTCCCTCTGCAAGCTCGCTGTTCGATCTGTTTGATGATATGAGTGACCTAGCGAACGGCTCGATTGCCTCTAAGGCGTTCCCCGTTGACGTTGAGGATAAGGGCGATGGCTATGAGGTCAAGGCTTATCTTACCGGCGTCGCCAAGGACGATATCGATGTCGAGCTTAACGAGGGCCGTCTCTCCATTAGCGTGAATGTCGAGGAAGACGAGGAGAACGAGGGCAAGAACTTCCTGCAGAAGGAGTTCAGCTCGTACAGCGCGACGCGTGGTGTGTATCTCAAGGATGCTTCGAGCGAGGGTCTCTCGGCTAAGTACGCCGACGGCATCCTTACCGTTACGGTTCCCAAGATCGTCGAGAAGAAGAACGTTACGAAGATCTCCATCGACTAACTTCGTTGGTGTTCTGCGCTATTAAAAGATAACAAAAGGGGCCGGGAAGCGATTCCCGGCCCCTTTTGCTGTCTAGGACAGTCTATTGAATGGTTGCTGGCCGATACTGGCTTGCGGGGCGTATCGAGAGATTTCGCGATCCTTGGAGAAGGGTGGCGGAGCTGCCGACCTCGTCATCCAGGGTTGCGGCTAGAGCTTTGGCATAGCTTTTGACGGTAAGACTCGGGCGATTGTTATCTTGGCTGATATGCATGGCAATGAGCTGTTCGGTGCGATCGGTAACAAGCTCGCGTGCGGCTTCGGCGGCCTGATCGTTGGACAGATGCCCTTTTGTAGATAGGATGCGCTCCTGAAGAAAGCGGGGATATTCTCCCTCGCGCAGCATGGTCACATCGTGGTTGCTTTCGAGCGCGAGGACTCGACAATCTTTGAGGGTGTTCATGGCTTGGCTCGATAGCTCTCCGGTGTCGGTGGCAAAGCCGAAGGAATCATCGAGAGCATTGAATCGATAGCCGACAGGATTGATGACATCGTGTGATGTTGAGTAGGTTTGCACGTGGATGCCGGCAATGGATAGGGTGTCACCGGGATCGAATTCCTCGACAGGCAGATGTGAAAGATTTTCTTTGTTCGAAAGTGTGCCCCTGCTGGCAAAGAGGGGGCCGTGCCAGTGCTTGCACCAGACATCGAGACCCTTGATGTGATCGCTATGCTCATGAGTAATGAGAAGAGCCGAGACGTTGTCTGCCGAGAGCCCCAGTTCTGCCATGCGCTTTGATGTCTCGCGGCGAGAAAGACCGTCGTCAATCATGATGAGCCCCCGGGGGCCTTCGATGAGCGCGCAGTTGCCTTTTGAGCCGCTGCCAAGGATATGAAGGTGCAGACGAGACATAAGATTCCAAAGGATACAATGGGTGCGACGAATAGAGGAGGAAGCAAATGCCAACGGTATCTCAGCATTATGGACACCATGCTGCATCGCGGGCTGATGATAAAGCCCTGGCAACGCGGCAGACGGCTGCCCCCGTGGTGCTCATGGTATCAGGTGGTGCGGACTCGACAGCTTTGCTCCTTATGGCGTGCACATCAAAGTTGGATATTCTGGATGGGCGTGGTGTAGCCTCCATCGCGCGCGAGCGGCTGCACGTGCTGCATGTGAACCATCATCTACGCGGCGAGGCATCCGATGGCGACGAGGCCTTTGTACGCGGCCTATGCGCACAATATGGCTTGCCGCTGTGTGTTGAGCATGCCTATTTTGATGATGAATCGGGCAATATCGAGGCGGCTGCCCGCGAGGTGCGCTATGCCGCGGCGCGGAGGTATGTCCGCGAGCTCTGCGCCCAGACGGGGGCACCGCGAACGGCGGCTCGTATCTGCACCGCGCACACGTCTTCGGATCGCGCGGAAACGTTTTTGATGAACGCGATTAAGGGTTCGGGGCCCGCTGGTCTATCGAGCATTCCTCGCCGGAGGAATATCGTGGTGCGTCCCTTGCTCGACCTGACTCATGATGAGCTCGTGGGCTATCTGCAGGTGCATGGTCAGCCGTGGCGAGAGGACGAGAGCAACGAGGACGTGTCGTACTTGCGCAACTACGTGCGCCATCGAGTGATGCCGGTGGTGGCGCAGCGCAACGCGAGCGTCTGTAAGACGATTGGCGCCGCCTGCGAGATCTTAGGCGATGAGGATGCCTTTCTTTCCCAGCTTTCCGCACAGGCGTTTCGAAGCTGCCTGCGCAAGGAGGCGGCGGGTGCACTGGTCCTTGACGCTCGCCGACTGGCCGCGGCCGAGGTGGTGATTGCTCGGCGCATGGTGCGACTGGCAATTAAGCGTATCGACCCAGACGCTCGCCCGGAGATGCGGCATGTGGAGCGCGTGCTTGCCTGTGTTGCCGAAGGCTCGGGTTCGGTCACGCTGCCGGCGGGAATCGATGCGCGCGTGGAGTTTGGCATGCTGTCATTCAAGGCCCCGGCGGCGCGCGAGGGGTTAGTTGCCGATTGGGTCGCCATTCCCGGTCGATTGCCGCTGGGGGCGGGCCGCATCCTGGTGGCAGAGCCGATAGCCGTCGAGCCGGGGTGTGATATTGTGCGCCGTGCCCGCGAACTCGCGGGTGCCGGAGGGGTGGCCGCTATGGTGGATGCCGCGACGCTGGGCTTTGCCGATCGCGATAGCGAACGGATGCTCGCCGGCTCGCGCGGGGAGATTCCCGCCGAGGCGCGTTTGGCGCGTCTGTGGGTAGACGGTCCCGCGCCGGGGGATGTGATGTGTCCGTTGGGCATGAGTGGGCGAAGTAAGAAGGTGTCCGACCTGCTCAACGAGGCTCGTATTCCCGTCTCTGAGCGCGCAGGCGTTCCCGTGGTGAGAACGGCTCCGGGAGGTGCCGTGGTATGGGTCGCAGGCGTTCGCACGGACGAGCGTTTTAAATGCACGGCCGCAACGCGCGTGGCGTATCTGCTTCGTGTGGTCGATGCGGAATAGCGTCCCACGCCAGCTATTCTGTGCGACGTTGACGGTATTCCCGCGCTGATGGCGTACGGGCTGGAAAATATACCCCGTGCGCTGCTAGAATGTGAAGTTCGCGTCCATACGGCGGTGTGTGGGCGATAAGCACAAGAAAGGGTTGTCATGGCTTCTCAACATCCGGATATCGAGAAGGTTCTGTTTACGCAGGAGGATATCGACGGTATCGTCTCTCGCCTAGGCGAGCAGATTACTCGCGACTACGCGGGTAAGGATCTGGTGCTGATTGCGGTCCTGCGTGGCGCCGTGGTCTTTATGGGCGACCTGATGCGCAAGATCGAGCTGCCGACCAACATCGATTTCATGGCTGTCTCGAGCTATGGTGACGGTGTGAAGTCCTCGGGTATCGTGCGTATCATTAAGGACCTGGATATCGACATCCGCGGTCGCGACGTGCTGATCGTCGAGGATATTCTGGACTCGGGCCTGACGCTCAAGTATCTGATGAAGAACCTCGAGAGCCGCAAGCCCGCTTCTCTGGAGGTCGCCGCCTTCCTGTGGAAGGACGTTGAGGACCGTACCTCGGCCATCACGCCCAAGTATGTTGGAACCCATTGCCCCGATGCCTTTGTGGTGGGCTACGGCCTCGACTATGCCGAGCGCTATCGTAACCTTCCGTATCTGGGCATTTTGAAACCGGAGGTTTATTCGTAAGATGCCCGACGACCGTAACGATAACAATTCCCAGACTCCCCGGGAGCCTAAGATCCCGGGGGTGCCCGGAGGCAAGAAGCCCACGCGTACGGGCTGGCTGTATTTTATTTTGGCTTGCGCGCTCCTGGGCTACGCCTTCTTTAACATGGGCTCCGGCTTTGCCAATTCCAGCAATACCGTAAAGCTCGCGACGAGCGAGATGGTGAGCGCCATCAAGCAGGATCGCGTCGAAGATCTGACCTATACGGTTCAAGACGGAAGCGTGACGGGTCATTACTGGAAGACAAAAAAGGACAAGGGCGATACGAGCGAGCTCAAGAGCTTCTCCTCGACCTATGTCGGCTCCGATTCGCTCGCCGAGCTTATGGCGGAGCACCCCGATACCAAGTGCATCGTCAACACCAATGACCCCGATTTTTGGGGCGACTTGGCGATGAGCGTGCTTCCGACGATCGCCCTGATCGCTATCATGTTCTACTTTATGCGCCAGATGATGGGCGCCAACAACAGGAACATGCAGTTTGGCAAGACCAACGCCAAGACCAACGAGGCCACGCGCCCCAAGGTCAAGTTTGAAGACGTTGCCGGCGTGGACGAGGCAGTCGAGGAGCTCGAGGAGGTCCGTGACTTTTTGAGCGACCCGGACCGCTATCGCAAGCTGGGCGCCAAGATTCCGCGCGGCGTGTTGCTGGTGGGCCCTCCGGGCACCGGTAAAACGCTGCTGGCCAAGGCTGTAGCCGGCGAGGCGGGCGTGCCGTTCTTTAGCATCTCGGGTTCCGACTTTGTCGAGATGTTCGTGGGTGTCGGCGCCAGCCGCGTGCGTGACCTCTTTAAGGAGGCCAAGTCCCAGGCTCCGTCGATCATCTTCATCGATGAGATCGATGCTGTGGGACGTCAGCGCGGAGCTGGCTTGGGCGGCGGTCACGACGAGCGCGAGCAGACGCTCAACCAGCTGCTGGTCGAGATGGACGGTTTTGAGGAGAGCGAGTCGGTCATCCTGATCGCTGCAACCAACCGTCCTGACATCCTGGATCCGGCGTTGCTGCGCCCCGGTCGTTTTGACCGTCAGGTTACGGTTGACCGTCCGGATGTGAAGGGCCGCGAGCAGATCTTGCGCGCGCATGCCGAGAACAAGCCGATGGACGAGGACGTGAAGTTTGAGAAGCTCGCCCAGATGACCGTTGGCTTCACCGGCGCCGATCTGGCAAATCTGCTCAACGAGTCTGCGCTGCTGGCTGCCCGCCGCCATCGTTCCGTGATCTCGATGGACGAGGTCGAGGAATCGATGGAGCGCGTGATTGCCGGTCCGCAGCGCAAGGGTCGCGTGATGACCGAGGCCGAGCGCACCACGATCGCCTACCACGAGAGCGGCCATGCCCTGGTGGGTCACATCCTGGAGCACTCCGATCCGGTTCACAAGATCTCGATCGTCAGCCGCGGCCAGGCGCTGGGCTACACGCTGCAGCTTCCGCAGGAGGACCACTTCCTCAAGACCAAGAACGAGATGCTCGACGAGCTTGCCGTGTTCTTGGGCGGTCGCGTTGCCGAGGAACTCATGTGCGACGACATCACGTCGGGCGCGAGCAACGATCTGGAGCGCGCGACCAAGATGGCGCGCGAGATGGTCACGCGCCTGGGCATGAGCGAGGAGCTTGGAACGCAGGTGTTTGGTGAGGCGCAGCATCAGGTATTCCTGGGCCGCGACTACGCCGATCACCAGGATTACTCCGAGGAGACGGCGCGCCGCATCGACATCGAGGTCCAGCGCATTATGCGTGAGGCCCATCGTCGTGCGGTCGAGATTTTGGATGCCCGTCGCGACCAGCTCGATTTGATGGCCAAGGTGTTGCTTGAGCGCGAGACCGTCGAAGGCGACGCCGTGAATGCCCTGCTCGACAACGAGTGGGACGCCTACCTTGAGCGCGAGGGCGATATCCTGGCGGCCAAGGAGGAGCGCAATGCCAAGGCGGCCGGCATGCCGACCAAGAAGCGTGCGCCTCGTATGAGCGAGGAGGAGCTGGCGGCCGATGCCGCGGCATTTGCGCAGGCGGCCATGCAGGAGGATGCCGAAGCCGCATCCGATGATGCCGGCGATGACTGTGCCGTCAATGCCGGTGCCGACACCGACGCCGACAAATAGCCTTTGTGGCGAAAGCCTCTGCGGGGAAACCTGCGGAGGCTTTTTCTTTTGAGCGATATGGGACCGTCTGTTGATTGGGGACAGACTTAAATGAGCGTTTTCACGCATTTAAGTCTGTCCCCAATTAACATTGCTGCGGCACTTTGCTCGGCTAAAGCGTACAATAGCGCCTATGCGAAAGGGGAACAGATGATCAACGAAACTATGTATGCTCGCGGCGCGGAAAGCTCCATCATCCGTGAGATTTTTAGCTATGGCCTTGAGCGCAAGGCGCAGATCGGTGCGGAAAACGTATTCGATTTTTCGCTGGGCAATCCGAGCGTTCCGGCGCCCGCTGCTGTGGCTGAGTCGATTAAGAAGGCCCTAGAGCTGCCGAGCGACCAGCTGCACGGCTACACGCCCGCACCGGGCCTGCCGCAATGTCGTGCCGCTGTGGCCGAATCGCTCAACCGCCGCTTTGGCACGAGCTATGAGGGCAAAGACGTATTTATGACGGTGGGTGCCGCGGCTTCGCTCACCTGCACGCTCAACGCGATTACCAATCCGGGCGACGAGGTCATCGTTATCGCTCCGTACTTCCCGGAGTATCGCGTGTGGATCGAGAAAGCTGGTTGCACGTGCGTCGAGGCGCTCGCCGATGAAGATACGTTCCAGCTGAGCGTGGATAACGTGCTCAAGGCGATTACCGATAAGACCGCTGCCGTCATTATCGACTCACCCAACAACCCGACCGGTGCAGTGTATACGCGCGATACACTGACGCGACTGGCCAATGTTTTACGCGAGGTCAACGCCAAGCGCGATTCCGAGAACCCAATCACGCTCATCTCTGATGAGCCGTACCGCGAGATCGTGTACGGTGCCGGGGTGCCTTGGGTGCCCTCGATCTACGAGAACACCGTGGTGTGCTACTCGTATTCCAAGTCGCTTTCGCTGCCGGGCGAGCGCGTGGGCTGGATTTTGGTTCCCAATACCAATCCGCAGGCTGCTCGCCTGATGCCGGCCGTTGCCGGTGCCGCCCGCACGCTGGGCTTCGTGTGCGCACCGGCCCTCTTCCAGCGTGTAATCATCGACTGCATTGATGAACCGAGCGATGTCGAGGCCTATGCGCGCAACCGCACCGCGCTTACCGATGCACTAGCGGAGTACGGCTACACCTATGTTGAGCCGGATGGTGCATTCTACTTGTGGGTGAAGGCGCTGGAGCCCGATGCGAATGCGTTCTGCGAGCGCGCAAAGAAGTATGAGTTGCTTGCGGTTCCCTCGGACAGCTTTGGTATGCCGGGTTGGTTCCGCTTGGGCTACTGCGTGAGTTACGAGACGATTATCAATTCGCTACCCGCTTGGAAACAGTTGGCGGACGAGTATCGTTAAAAGTAAAGCGCTCTGCCTACAATGTTTTACGTGAAACGGGGTTTGGTGTTAAGCCGGACCCCGTTGTCATGGACGTTGTGTCTTTGGGATGGAGTGGTTTTACGACTATCGAAGGCTATGCGTACAATGAATATAAGCGACGGCCGTGCCAGATAAGGAGACCTGATGCCCTACCTGCTTTCTTGTGACATTCATACCCATACGATGTTCTCTGCGCATGCATATTCGACCATTGAGGAGAATGTGTACTGGGCGGCAGAGCGTGGCCTGCAGGTGCTCGGATCCGCCGACCATCTGAGCTCTATGGTTACGCCTTGTCCCAATGACCTGCGCAGTTTCCAATTCTTTATTAACCAGGATATCTGGCCGCGCATTTGGAGCGGCGTGCTGGTGCTGCGTGGTGTCGAGGCCGATATCGTTTCGCTGGATGGAGGCTTGTTTGGCGAGGACATTCCCGTTTCGCTCGATATCGCCGGCGATTCGTATAGTCGTGAGCATTCGCTGTTCGATTTGGTGACGCGTAATTTGGATTATTTGGTGGCAAGCGTGCATAACCCGCAGTTTGCCGAAGGCGCGACGCTCGCCCAGACAACCGAGATGTACATCAATGCCCTGGATCACCCCAAGGTGTTCATGCTGGGGCATACGGGGCGCTCGGGCGTGCCGTTCGATATCGATGAGGTGCTGCTGGCGGCCAAGGCCAAGCACAAGATTATCGAGATCAACAACCATAGTCTTGAACACGGTGTCGACACTGAGCATTGGGCCGTATGCCGCAAGATCGCCGAGCGCTGCGCCGAGCTGGGCGTGTGTATTGGCGTGTCGACCGATGCCCACATTGGCATGGCCATTGGCAAACTCGATCACGCGCGCAAGATGCTTGACGAGATTCACTTCCCGCTGGATTTGATCGTGACGCGCGACCGCGAGACGCTGCTGCGCGAGATGGCGGCAGCCGGCGTGTGTGACCTGCGCAAGGGGATGTAGCGGAGTTCATAAACCAAGCGAAGGGGGCGGTCCAGACGGGCCGCCCCCTTTCTTGTCTCGAAAATCTACCGGGGTGGATTAGCGGCGCTCGAGGACCGCTACGGTTTCGGTGTGGTCGGTATGGGGGAACATGTCGACGGGCGTGATCTTGAGCAGGCGATAGCCTCCGTCGAGGAGCTGGTGCAGGTCGCGCTCTTGGGTCACAGGGTTGCAGCTGATATAGGTGATGCGGCGCGGCTTGAGTGCGCAGGCGGCTTCGAGGAACTCGGGGGTGGAGCCGGCGCGCGGCGGGTCGATGGAAAGGACATCGATTCGCTCGTTGTTGTCGGCGGCGTCCAGGATGTAATCGGTGGCGTCGTCGGCCATAAACCAAGCGCTGCGGGTGAGGCCGTTGAGCTCGGCATTGCGACGTGCGTCGGCAATGCCCGCCGGGTTGCGCTCCACGCCGAGCAGCATAATGCCGATGCCCTTGTCCTGGGCATCCTTCGCGGCGCACAGGCCGATGGTTCCGCTGCCGCAGTAAGCGTCCATAAGAATGTCACCCTGCTGCAGGTCCATGCCGTCAATGGCAAGTCGATAGAGCAGCTCGGTTTGCTGCGGATTGGTCTGATAGAACGCGGTGGGGGAGATATCGAACTCGCAGCCGAGCAGCTGGTCGCGCATGCATTCGGCGCCATAGACGATACGAGTCTCCTCACCCAAGATGGCATTGCCGGGGCGACCGTTGATGTTCTGAGCGACGGTGACGATATGCGGATCGAGTGCGGCGACAGCCTCAAAGAACTCCTGCGCATGCGGCAGGTCGCGCTGAGCGGTCACGAGGGTGACCATAATCTGGTCGGTGCGCCAGCCGCAGCGAACGACGGCATAGCGAAGCAGCCCCAGATGCTTGTCTTCGTTAAAGGCAGGAATATGCAGACGTTCGGCCTCGCGAGCGATGCCGTTGAGAATCTGACGAGTGCCCGGCGCCTCGACAGGGCATTCAGGAACAGCAACGATCCTGTGCGTCCCACGTTCAAAAAAGCCGCAGCGGACAGCGCCCTCTTTGCCGGGAGCAAACGGAGTGGCAGCCTTATGACGAAAACCACGCGGCGCAGGATATTTGCCCGGGTCTCCCAGGGTGACTCCCATACCGCGAATGGGGTCGACGCTAATGCCCTCGCGCTCGCAAAGGGTAGCAAAAAGCTCCTCCATGGCGGCCTGCTTGGCTGCCAACTGCTTCTTATAAGGACGATTGAGCGCCGTGCATCCGCCACAAGCTCTCATGATGGAACAGGGAGACTTGGGATCCACAGCCTTACGCGCAGGCGAAACCGGATCTTTATGCGGACGCTTGGAGCGAGTCTGAGACGCTTTGTCTCCGCCTCGACGAGAGTCAGAACGCTTGGTCTTAGCCCTGCTCTTGGCCGATTTGCTTTTTGCAGCTTTAGAAGACTTGGATTTCGTAGAAGATTTCTCCTCCGACCCCTCAGCTGCTTCGATCAAAGCACGACGAGCCTTACGCTCCGCACGAGATTCTGCCATGAATTAACCCCACTAATTTATTAATTTAAAGCTACAAGCATTGTACCGTGCCAAGCCAACAGACGATATGCAAGCGGTTTATTGGTATCAGTGATAGGTACAACGATGATTGCCCGCTGGGCTCCGGGGCGGGGGTTAAGTTTATCGCGAGTTCCGCACGAACAGGAGGCCACTTAATGTGGCCTCCGTCG
>CAUFMB010000062.1 GCA_959026535.1 uncultured Collinsella sp.
GCGGTCGGCGGGGCCATTGTGGCTCTTGACAGCGGATTGGGTCATATGAGCGAGACGGCTGCAAGATTGCGATACTCCTCGGTAAGCGTCTTGATGCCGCAAGGGGTGATGGCGGGGCCGTTTTCCTCACAACTGCCGAGGGGCCATAGCGTCTTGAGCGCAAAGGTCTCGCCCTCGGTGTTGGCGACCTTGCGAAGATGGTGGGAGCCTCCGCCGACTGTCCCGCAATCCAACAGGGTGGTAAAGCGGCGAATAGTATCGGGGTCTTCGGTGGTCGCAAACATGGCATTTGGTTCAAAGGGGGACAACGCGATGATATCCATGTCCGTGTCGTACGTCACGGGGCGATCCTTTCGAGAAAAAAGTGCATAGCCATAATGTTAGTGAAAAGGTAGCGCAACCGTTGCCTTAATCGAAAAGGTGCCGTTATTTGCAGTGGTTGATGCAAATAACGGCACCTTGTGCGTCGAAGATGTGTGTATGAACTAACCTGTGATGCGAATGACCAAAAAACGCGTCGTGGCGCCCAAGCAAAGCGTGTCTCCGTTGTGAATCTCAACGGGCGTGTTGGCAAAGTTGGCGGAGCGCTCGCGACGGGGCGGTTCGATAGCCTGTCGACAGCGGTCGACGCCCGAGATCAAAAACGATCCGTTGGTGGAGTCGAGGCCCTGCGCAAGCCAGCGTCCGTCTTGGAACCAAATGCGCAGGTGCTGGCGCGAGACATCGGAATCGACGTCGGTGATGGCGTTCGCGTCGCCAGTCAGCGACCCGATAATGCTGCCCACCGGGTTCGTGGTAAGGGGACGCAGCGGCGGTCGCGCCGAGTTGCCCACGACGCGCAGCAGCCCCAGGCGAATGTCTCCCGTGGGGCGCGCGGTTGTCGAGAAAAATGAGGTGACGGTCGTCTCGACCGTGCCAAGCGTCGAGAGCATCTGGTCGGACACAAAGGACTCGGTGTACTCGATGGCGCGGGCGGGGTCGCCAAGGCAGCCGGTAACGATAAAAAAGATCAGATGGATGTAGAGGCGATCTTTAATGTCACTATCGTCAGTGGTCTCGATGCGCTCGACGCCGTTTCTAAAGAGCATGCCGTCGACGCCGCAATTGGTAAGGGCATCCTGCATGTTTGGGACGCACGACTCCATATAGCGTTTAGCGACCTTGCTCAGCGATTGGGGGTCGGAGCCTCGGTTTTGCATGATGAGGTTGAGTATCTGGCGTGCACTTTGTTCAAAGGGCGCAAACAGCGGCTCGGGAAGGTCACCGGGTTTGGTGTGAACGATTTCGCGTGAGATAAACGACGGGACCGTCAAGCGTTCGGAGATGAGGCGTCCACCGTAACGGGCGTTGCCGGCCATGAGAATTTGCGCGGCGTTACCGTTGTTGATGCGACCGAGTGACTTAAGCCCGGCGTACAGTGCACAAGATGGAGTGTCAGCCATTTGTTTTTACCCCCTCCCTCTCAAAAACAGCATTGGATACGTAAATATCGTCAATTATAGGCGCTTTGCAGCTCGAAATGCCCACTAGGGGGCGCTGCGGTGCGAATCAGTGTTGAAAGGTAACAAAGAACAGAGTGTATGGCGGGTTAATAAGCTGGTAAAACGTGTTGGCGCGACCGTTGTGGGCAACATTTGGCATGATGTCGCTTTGGCTTTTGGTCACGGGGCCGTGCGGTACCATAAACGTTAATGAACTTTGATGAACGACCCGCCGAGCTTGCCCCGGCGGGCTTTTGGCGTTGCAATGCCGGAGGAACAGCATGCTCATTCACCGTATAGCCGCGCAGCTCTACACTGCCGAGGCGCTGCAGACTGTCGAGGCCGGACTCGATGCCGGCGAGGACGTGACGCTGGCCGTGTCGCAGTCGGGTCGCACGCTTATGGCGGCAGCTCAGTTTGCGCGCCGTCCGCGCCCCACGGTCTACATTGTGAGCGGCGAGGACGCGGCCGATCGCGCCGCGCGCAGCCTTGCTGCTTATGTGGGCCTGGCGCACGTGTGCCGTTTTCCCGAGCGCAAGGACTATCCGTGGCGCGAGCAGGCGCCTGACGATGCCGTGGTTGCCCAGCGCTGCGAGGCGCTCGGGCGCATCGTGCGCGGGGACAACTGCATCATGGTCGCCTCGGCCCGTGCGCTGCTGCGTTGCGTGCCGCCAGTCGAGAGCCGCTACTGGGAGTCTACGACCTTCGCGGTGGGCGAGGAGATTCCTTTTGACGAGGTGCCGCAGCGCCTGGTGGGCATGGGCTACACCAATGCCGGCGCCGCCGACGCGCCCGGCCTGTTCCGCGTGCACGGCGACACCGTCGAGGTGTTTCCCGCGCAGGAAAAGGCGCCCGTGCGCATTGAGTTCTTCGGCGACGAGATCGATCGCATCCGCCGCATGGTGAGCTCAACGGGGCAGACCATCGGCAACGAGGACAGTATCGAGATTTTCCCGTGCCGTGAGCTGGCGCTTACCGACGAGGCTGTCCACAACATGCATGTGGCGCTCTACCGCGCCAGCCAGGACGACAGCAAGTTGGCGGCGCTGCTCGAGATGGTGGATGCGCGCATCGTCACGCCCGAGCTCGACCGCTTTTTGCCGGTGATGTACGGCCAGACCGTGAGCCCGCTGGCGCACGTGAGCGGCAAGGCGCTCGTGGTGCTGTCCGAGCCGCGCTCGCTGTTCGACGATTGCCTGCGTGCCTACGAGGATATCGAGGCGCGTGCCGGCGAGGCGGGGATTGACCGTCTAGACGGCTTGTACGTGCGCGCCCAGCAGCTCGACTTTGGTGCCCAGCAGCGCCTGAACTACGTAAGCCTCATCCGTGCCGGCGGTGCGGTGACGGCCGAGCTCAAGATTGAGCAGCCGGCCATCGCAGGCTCGGACAATCGCTTTATGACGCGCATTCAGGAAGTCGTGGGCAAGCGCTACGCCTGCGTGTTTGCCATCCCTGACCGCGGTGCGCGCGAGTCGATGGAGCTCACCTTTGGTGACGAGGGTATTACCTTTGAGGAGTCGCTGACGGCCGCGCCCGAAAACGCTGGCGTTATTGGCGACCGTGTGCGCGTGGCAGCGGCGGATTCTGCCGATCGCGCCGCTCGCCAGGAGGCCCATGCTTCCATTCGCGAGCGCAAGGCAGATGCGCTCAACGCCCGCTCACTCGAGGCGGGTGCCGCCCAGGCTGCCGCCGGTGCCGCCGTGCCCACCATCTCGCGCGGACGCGTAACCTTTGTGGACGCTGCCCTGCCGCAGGGCGTGGTGGTTCCCGACGCCAATTTGGCCGTGTTCTCGATCGCCGACCTCAACGCCCGCATGGACGCCAACCGCGCGCGCAGCCGCCGCAAGGTGGACATTACGCAGATCACCTTCCCGTTTAAGCCGGGAGATTACGTGGTGCACGCTACCCACGGCATCGCGCTCTTTAGCGAGATCGCGCGCCAGGAAGTGGGCGGCAAGGAGCGCGACTACTTTTTGTTGGAATATGCCGACGGTGACAAGCTCTACGTGCCGTTGGAGCAGGTTGACCGCATCACGCGCTATGTTGGCCCCGACGGCGACAAGCCGCGCCTGACCAGGCTCAACACCGCAGACTGGACGCGGGCCACCAACAAGGCGCGCAAGAACGCCAAAAAGCTGGCGTTTGACCTGGTCGATCTGTATACGCGCCGCTCGTCGATTACCGGTATCGCCTGCCCGCCCGACACGCCCGAGCAGATCGAGATGGAGCAGAGCTTCCCTTACGACGAGACGCGCGACCAGCTGGAGGCCATCGCCGACATTAAGGCCGACATGGAGGCGCCCAAGCCCATGGACCGTCTGCTGTGCGGCGACGTGGGCTTTGGCAAGACCGAGGTCGCTCTGCGCGCGGCGTTTAAGTGCGTTGACTCCGGCCGCCAGGTCATGGTGCTCTGCCCCACGACCATTCTGGCTCAGCAGCACTACGAGACGTTCTTTGAGCGCTTTGCTCCGTTTGGCCTTGAGGTCGAGGTGCTCAGCCGCTTCCGCACGCCGGCGCAGCAAAAGCGCGCACTCAAGGCGTTTGCCGAGGGCACGATCGATGTGCTCATCGGCACGCATCGTTTGCTTTCGGCCGATGTGAACCCCAAGAACCTGGGCTTGGTGATTATCGACGAGGAACAGCGCTTTGGCGTGCAGCACAAGGAACAGCTCAAGAACCTGCGCGAGCAGATTGACGTGCTCACGCTTTCGGCCACGCCCATCCCGCGAACCATGCAGATGGCTACGAGCGGCGTGCGCGACATGAGCCTGATCACCACACCGCCGACCGGGCGTCGACCCGTGATCGTGCACGTGGGGGAGTACGACCCCGATGTGGTGAGCGCGGCGATTCGCCTGGAGGTGGGTCGCGGCGGTCAGGTGTACTACGTGTCCAACCGCGTCAAGACCATCGACGATGCCGTGGCGCGCGTGCACGAGGCCGCGCCCGAGGCGCGCGTGGGCGTGGCGCACGGCAAGATGAGCCCGCGCGAGGTCGAGGACGTGATGATTGAGTTCGCGACCAAAAAGATCGACGTGCTCATCGCCACGACCATCGTGGAGAGCGGCATCGATAACGCGACCGCCAACACGCTCATCATCGAGGATTCACAGCGCTTGGGCCTGGCGCAGCTCTACCAGCTCAAGGGCCGTGTGGGCCGTTCTGCCACGCAGGCCTACGCGTACTTTATGTTCCCGGGCGAGCTGCCACTCACCGAGGAGGCCACGGCGCGCCTGACTGCACTTTCCGAGTTCCAGGACCTGGGCAGCGGCATGCGCATCGCCATGCGCGACCTGGAGATTCGCGGCGCCGGCTCGCTTATGGGCGCCGAGCAGCACGGCAACCTGTCGAGCGTGGGCTTTGACCTGTTTACGCAGATGTTGGGCCAGGCAGTGGCCGAGGCGCGCGGCGATGACGACGCCGGCGTGGAGGCGGCGAGCGTGGGTATTAACCTGCCGGCCGATTACTTCTTGTCCGAGGAGTACCTGCCGGCGGTGGATCAGCGCGTGCTCGTGTACCGTAAGCTCGCGGCGGCCGAGGACCTGGAGAGCATCGATGAGGTGCAGGAAGAGACCGAGGCTGCGCATGGCGAACTGCCGTTGGCGGGACTCAACCTGTTCAATCGCGCACGCGTCCGCATTCGCGGCGAGCGCCTGGGACTCGAGAGCGTCACGCTCAGCGGCGGTCGCATCACGTTTTTGGGCGTCGACGTGCCCAAGAAGGTGGCCTTTGAGCTTAAGACCCGCTATGGCGCGGTGAACTTCCCCAAGAGCCGCAAGCTGTCGGTGCCCTACAAGGCGGGCGCCGGCGCAGGCAGCGGCCTGGGTCGCGGCCTCGATGCCAACGACGGCACCGGCCCCGTGGCGGCGGCGCTCATGCTGCTGCAACAGTTGGGTGCTAGCGACGACGACTAACGGGTCGACGCTGCAAACGCCCCATTTGGGCACTCTGGTTCCATCGAAAGGAAAGCATGTTCGGATACATCTATAAGAAAGATGTCGCCATTATCGCGGTTATCCTTGCCCTTTGCCTGGGCGTGGGCAGCTTCTTCGATTATCAGATCTCGTGCGCGCTGTTCAACATCGGCAGCATGTACGGCCGCTTTATCGAGGCTGCCGGCGAGCTGCCGTTTGAGCTGACGGCGAGCATCGCAGGCGTTATGCTCGTGCGCGCGGTGCGTCCCGACTCCAGGGGGAGCAAATGGCTCGCCGTGCTCGGCATCCTCGTTAACGTTGGTCTGGCTGGCTACGAGATCGTCTCGTCCCTGAAGGTTGGCGGCAAACTCATTGCCGTTCAGCTGGTGCTGACGTTTGTGCTGGTCATCGCTGCCAACCTTATCGTCTGTCGTCTCACGCGCACGACCGAGCCCGACGAGCTTACGCGCTGGGCGTTGATGGTGCTGGCCGTGTGGGCCGCTCAAGCCATCATCCTCAACGTCATTGTTAAGCCGCTGTGGTCGCGCCCGCGCATGCGCGTGATCGAGGTCACGCCGGGGCTCAATTTTCAGCCGTGGTGGGTAATCGGCAATCCCGACAAGTGGACCTATGTTGCCGCCGGAGTGATCAAGGACGGGTTCAAGTCGTTTGCGAGCGGACACACGGCGCACGCGGCGATCGGTCTTATGCTCGCCGGGCTTCCCGCGGCGGCCTTTAAGGAAAAACCGTCGCGCCGCCGGGTGGTCTTTTGGACGGCGGCTGTGGTCGCGGCGCTCGTCGCCTTTGGCCGCATCGTGATCGGAGCGCACTTTTTGAGTGACGTGAGCTGCGGCTTTGCCCTGGTGCTGGCGCTTGAGTGCCTTGCCGCGCGCATTGCCTATCCCAACGGCGTACAATAGCCCCGTTTGAATCATCGGGCCCGTGCCCGGCTAGAGAGGATTGCCATGCTCGCGTTTAACAACGACTATTCCCACGGTGCACATCCGGCAGTGCTGCAGGCACTCGTCGACACCAACATGGAGCCGCAGCCCGGCTACGGTACCGATGCACACACCGAGCGTGCCAAGCAGCTTATCCGCGAGGCCTGTCAGGCCCCCGATGCCGACGTGTTTTTTCTGGTGGGCGGCACGCAGGCCAACGCGACAGTGATCGATATGCTGCTTGCGCCCTACGAGGGCGTCGTTGCTGCCGAGACTGGCCACGTCGCCTGTCACGAGGCGGGCGCCATCGAGTTTGGTGGCCACAAGGTGCTCACCATTCCCGGCTACGAGGGCAAGATGCACGCCGAGGACCTCGAGAACTATATCCAGGTGTTCTACGAAAACGAGAGCTACGAGCACACGGTGTTCCCGGGCGCCGTGTATGTGAGCCTATCGACCGAGTACGGTACGCTGTACTCCAAGGCCGAGCTCGCGGCGATTCATGCGGTGTGCCAGAAGCGCGAGATTCCGCTGTTTGTGGACGGTGCTCGTCTGGCCTATGCACTGGCGGCCGATGAGTGCGACATTACCCTGCCCGAGCTGGCGCAGCTGTGCGACGTGTTCTACATCGGCGGCACCAAGTGCGGTGCGCTCTGCGGCGAGGCCGTGGTGTTCTGTGGCATGCACGCCCCGGCGCATCCCATTCCGCGTATTAAGCAGCATGGCGCACTGCTCGCCAAGGGCCGCCTGACGGGTGTGCAGTTCGAGGCACTCTTTACCGACGGCCTGTATTTTGAGATTGGTCGCCAGGCGATTGAGACCGCTCAGGCGCTGCGTCGTGTACTGCACGAGCGCGGCTACCAGTTCTTCTTGGAGACGCCCACGAACCAGCAGTTCGTGATTCTGCCCAACGAGGACATGGCCCGCATTCGCGAGCATGCGGCGATCGAGTACTGGGAAAAATACGACGAGACCCACACGGTGGTGCGTTTTTGCACCAGCTGGGCCACGACGCAGGAGGATATCGACGCGCTGGCGGCTGTCCTGTAGCCTGATGTAATAACGGGGGCCGCCTTGCGCTGGGTTTGGCGCAGGGCGGTCTTTGCTTTTGAGGGGGAGGGGCTGTATGCCCGAGATGTCCGAGCCGACGATTCGCCTGGCGACGCCCGATGACGCGCCGGTGTTGCTTGCCATCTATGAGCCGTATGTGCGCCAGACGGCGATTACCTGCGAATACGAGGTGCCGAGCGTTGAGGAGTTCGCTGGGCGCATCGAGCGTACGCTCAAGCGCTACCCATATTTGGTGATGGAGTTGGACGGGCGTCCGGTAGGCTATGCCTACGTGAGTTCGCTTAACAGCCGCGAGGCGTACGACTGGTCGGTCGAGACATCGATCTACCTGGCGCGCGATGTGCGCCACGGCGGGCTGGGCCGCAAGCTGCACGACGCGCTCAAGCAATGTCTGATCGCGATGGGCATCACCAACATGTGCGCGCTCATTGCCGTGCCGCACGACAAGGACGACGAGTACCTGACGCACAACAGCCAGGATTTCCATGCCCATATGGGATATCGCCTGGTGGGCGCCTTCGATCGCTGCGCCCAAAAGTTCGGCCGCTGGTACGACATGTGCTGGATGGAGCTGGTCCTGGCCGAGCGCACACCCAACCAACCCAAACCAACCTGGTTCCCCGACCTTCCCAAACCTACCATTTAGGGACAGGTTTATTTTGGCCGCTTTGTAGCGTCAATCCACCGCGAGAAGTACGGATTCACGCGTCTTTTGATGCGGATGGGCTTAATTTGGCTTCGATTTGGGTCCGTTTGGCTTCGATTCGAACTAAGTGAGTAGACTTTTTGGCGCAGGTCGAGCACAAGGCGTATCTGCCTTAGTAAAACCGCAGGTCACAGAGGTGACAGTTTTTGGTGCGCTCGACAGGTCACGAAAAGTCTACTCACTTAGATTTGCGGTACTGGATATTCTGAGCAGGAACAGTTGAGCTTGGACGGCGCGTATTGCCAGGCGATGTTGGCATCTGTGCCATGCTGGCTTGAGATTTAATAAAACCGCAGGTAAAACGTTCATTAGGTACAGTTTGCCTCGTTTGGTGCACTAGCCGATGGGCTCGGTGTATTTGGCGCGGTCGGTGCGCTGGATGCGCTTGGAGACGTGGAGCGGGCGGCCGTCGGTGTCGTAGACGTAGTCGGTGATCAGGATCAGCGCCTGCCCGCGCTCAACGTTGAGCAAAAACGCCTCGTTTTGCGAGGCGTAGCACACCTCAAAGGTCTTATGCCCCTGTGCCGGCGCGCGATGGAACTCCTGTCGCAGCGTGGCGTAGAGCGAACCGTTAATATCGCGATCGATGAGCGTCTCGAAGCTTGGCGGCAGGTAGGTGGTCTCCAGGCACAGCGGCGCGTCGTCCAGGTAGCGCAGGCGGACAAGTTTGACGAGCTTGCTGCCCACGGCGGCGTCAAAGAACTTAGCTATGTTGCCGGCCGCCTTGGCAAAGCCCGAGTCCACGGTGCGCGTGGTGGGCTTCATGCCCTGGCCTTCGACCTGCTTGGTATAGCTCGAAAACATCAGGTTGTTCTCGTGGAGCGCGGGCGTGTCGGCCACAAAGGCGCCACGCCCGCGCTCGGTGCGCACCAGGCCCTCATCAACGAGCACCTTAAGGGCGTGGCGCACGGTGCTGCGCGACAGCCCCGATTCGTCCATAAGCTCCATCTCGGACGGCAGCTTGTCTCCGCGTGCGTAGATGCCGGCGGCGATGCGGTCGCGAAGCGTACCCGCCAAGCGCTCGTATTGGGCCAGTTTCTTTTTAGACGAAGCGTTCATGCGATCAACCTGTATCTAACTTGTATGCTTACCGAACAAAGCATGTATCCAACATGACAATAAAACCGCTGGTAACGGATTGCCGAAAACCTTACCAACAAAATTTCTAGGACAAATATAGCATACAACTAGTCGACATAACCAAAACATGTATGTAACTTGTATGCCATCGAGAGCATCAAACGAGAAGAAAGGCTGATGCA
This sequence comes from uncultured Collinsella sp., assembly GCA_959026535.1. Classification (GTDB taxonomy): domain Bacteria; phylum Actinomycetota; class Coriobacteriia; order Coriobacteriales; family Coriobacteriaceae; genus Collinsella. Next base: position 9,376 of record CAUFMB010000062.1, read on the forward strand.
CGATGACTACTCAGGAACAGGTTAAGGATGTCGTCTCCCAGGTTTTGGCTGACAAGGCAGACAAGGGCGGCATCAAGCGCGTCGTGTGGATTGGCGCTGGCGGATCCAACGGCGGTAACTATCCTGCCCAGTACTTTATGGAGCACGAGGCCACGCAGGTCGTGAGCTCCAGCTACACCAGCAACGAGTTCGTGCACGCAACCCCTGTCTACGTCAACGAGAACACCCTGGCCGTCGTCGTGTCCATGCGCGGCACCAAGGAGACCATCGTCGCCGCCCAGGTCGCCAAGGACCACGGCGCCAGCACCATCGCAATCTATGTTGACGAGTCCGGCCTCACCGAGGTCTGCGACTACAAGGTCCAGTACGACAGCCTGGCCGTCGACGAGTCCTGCATGGGCCGCACCAACTCCGCCGTCGTGACCATGATCGCCATGGAGCTTACGCAGCAGACCGAGGGCTATGCCGAGTACGAGACCGCTATGGCCGCGTTCGACTTGGTCGACCCCATCTATCGCAAGGCCGTCGAGTACACTCGTCCGCTCGCTGCCAAGTGGGCCGAGCAGAACGCCGACAAGCCCTGCATCAACGTGATGGCTCAGGGTCCGCTCTTTGGTGCCGCCTACGTCTTTAGCATCTGCAACGTGCAGGAGATGCTGCAGATCGACTCCTGCACCATCAACACCTGCGACTTCTTCCATGGCCCCTTCGAGATCCTAGACAAGCGCACCTCGCTGTTCCAGCTCATCAGCGTCGGTCGCAGCCGCTGCAACGACGAGCGCGGCATCCGCTTCGTCAACCAGTACGGTGGCGAGCGCGTCTATCAGCTCGACGCCAAGGAGCTCGGCCTCAACGACATCAAGGACAGCGTGAGCGAGTACTTCAACCACCTGATCTTTGCCCCGATCCTCAACAACGTCTACATGCGTGCGCTTTCCGCCGTCACCCACAAGGACTACATGACGCGCCGCTACATGTGGAAGCTGGACTACTAAGAGTTACGCGGTTTTACCAAACCGCGTAACGGGCCGACGCTGCAAACCCGCCAGAGCGGCAATCTGCCTTTCAACTTCGGCGGCATGACCAGAAGGTCAAT
>CAUFMB010000063.1 GCA_959026535.1 uncultured Collinsella sp.
CGAGCGGGGGCTCCTATCTTTTCAGTGCCCTCGGATTGGGTCATAGTGTCTGTTCAACAGCGCTAACGCGGGCCTCATCATCTATACCTGCGCTCAATTTGTCATCACGGCTGCCTGCATGGCCTATTCCATTTCGTCGCTGCGCAAACTGGGCGTGAGCCTGCCGGTTCGCGGTGCGATCCTGCTGTTCTTTGCGTTTATGCCGATGTTCTCTAACTACGCGGCGTTGCTCACCAAAGACGTGCTCTTTGCCGACGCGTTTTTGGTGCTGCTGGTACAGACCGTCAAGCTCGTGGCATGTGGCTTGCCCCGTCGTGATGCCAATGCCGAGCGTGCGGGCGAACAGAGGCCCGTGCTCTTTGCGCGCCACGACTGGCTGTTGCTTGCGCTGGCTGCCATGGGTTCCACGTTTTTGCGCAATGGCGGTCTGGTCTTTCTGTTGGCGGCCTGCGTGATTGCGGCGGCGTTTTGCGCATGGGATGTACATGTCGCCCGTCGTGCGGCTAAGCAGACGGGCACCGCGGTCTCATGCGCCACGCCGCGCTTCCGCTGGGTTGGCGTCCTCGCGGTGCTCGCACTCTGCCTTGCCTCTAATATGTACTTCACCAAGGTCTTTATGCCGGCGCACGACATCACGCCTGGTTCCAAGCGCGAAATCCTCTCGATTCCGTTCCAACAGACGGCTCGTTTCGTCCAAAAGCACGACGGCCTCAACTCGGGCGTCAACCCCACGGTAAAGGAGGACGGCACCATCGTGGAGGCTCCTTGCGACGGCTTGGTGACCGACGAGGAGCGCGCCGTGATCGACCGGGTGCTCAAGTACGAGAATCTGGGCCGCCGTTACAACCCGGATAAGTCGGATGCCGTCAAGAACTGCTTTAACGAGTACGCCTCGCAGGAGGACATCAAGGCCTATTTTGAGGTGTGGGCCCAGATGTTCAAAAGGGATCCCGAGTGCTATATCTCGGCGCTTATCAATAACTACTATGGTTATTTTTATCCGAGCGCGCGCGATGCCTGGGTCTACAGCACGGCGCGTAGTGCCGAGATCATGGCGCGTCCCGACAACCTCAAGTACTTCGACTTCCATCCGGTTGACAGCAACGTGGTGCGCTGGTGCGACCACCTGATCAATCTGTACCGTGTGGCGGTGCAGCGCATCCCGTTTATCTCGCTCACCATGAGCTCGGCCACCTATGTGTGGATCATGATCGCCGTGGTGGTCTACCTGCTGCGTCGTCATTCATGGCGTGCGCTGGCGATCTGGGTGCCGCTGTTGGGCGTGCTCGCCGTGTGCCTGATTGGCCCGTGCAACGGCTCGACTTACATGCGCTACCTGTATCCGGTCATCGCCTGCATGCCCTTCGCCATCGGCGCCACCGTCACCCGCAGCGACTTCCTCTGGTTCTAACTTGGTGCATTGAGGTCGGGTTTCTTTGCACCAAAGGGGCCATCATCACGACGCCTTCATTTTGGGGTTTATCTCGCAGGCCAGTAGGTATATCATAACGACGTTTGTTTATATTGCCCGAGCATCTGCGCTGGGCTTTAGGTCGAAACCGATAGGAGACACGTATGTCCGGACACTCTAAGTGGGCCACAACCAAGCATCGTAAGGGCGCGCAGGACGCCAAGCGTTCCGCCCTCTTCTCCAAGCTCAGCCGCAACATCACCGTTGCTGCCCGTCTCGGCGGTGACCCGCTGCCCGAGAACAACGCCAGCCTCGCCGCTGCCGTTGCCAAGGCCAAGGCTCAGTCCATGCCTAAGGACAAGATCAAGTCCGCTATCGACAAGGCTTTTGGTTCGGGTGCCGACGCTGCCGTCTACGAGAACATCGTGTACGAGGGCTACGGTCCCGCCGGTGTCGCCGTCTACGTCGACTGCCTGACCGACAACCGCAACCGTACCGCCGCTGATGTCCGTTCCGCCTTCTCCCACGCTGGTGGCAACCTGGGCACCTCCGGCTCCGTCGCCTTCCAGTTTGAGCGTAAGGGCCAGATTGTCGTCGCCAAGGAGATCCTGGACGAGAACGCCAAGAAGGAGACCATGATCGCCAACGGTGCTGCCGGTGACGAGGATGAGTTCATGATGGCCATCGCCGAGGCCGGTGGCGAGGACTACGAGGACGCCGGCGAGGAGTGGATCGTCTGGACTACTGCCAACGAGGTCATGGCTGTCTCCAAGGCGCTCGAGGAGCAGGGCGTCCAGGTCAAGGGTTCCGAGACCACCATGGTCCCGACTACCCCGACCGAGGTCTCCGGCGCCGACGCCAAGAAGGTCCAGCGCCTTATCGACCGTCTCGAGGAGCTCGACGACGTCCAGGACGTCTACAGCACCATGGACATGACCGACGAGGTCATCGCTGCCCTCGAGGAGGAGTAGCGCCTGCACGGGTTAAGCCGTGCATATCTGGGCATAATGAAGCGAGCATGCAAGCCTCGTGGAATAGATGAGCCGGATCCGCGTGCGTATGGCACCGGACCCGGCTCTTTTATAATGATGCGAATCGTTTTGCATTCTGTGGACCGAAACCTGAAGGGAGCGCGCGTGCGCGTACTCAAACGAGCCCTAGCGATCGTGTATCTTGCCGCCTCCATCGTGGCGCTGGGTACGCTTGTCTGCCAGTTCTGGGGACCGTATACGTATCGCTTTATGCTGCTGTTGCGTGACACCATGCCTCGCGTCGTCGTTACGGTGTGCGCCGCTATCGTGGCGCTTGGCGTGCTCATCGGTTTTTTCCGCCTGATGTTCGCGCGTCGCGAGCCGTCCTGCGTGCATCCGGCGGGGGAGCGCAATATCGAGGTCACGCTCGCAGCGCTTTCCTCGTGCGCCCGTGCCGCGGCAGAGTGCGATAATCGCGTGATGGTTGAGCATATCGAGGCGCGCGTTCAAGGCTCCGACGAGTCGCGCGTTCGTTTTAAGGTCGAAGCCATCGCGCTCGATGACAAGGACGTTGCCGCTCTTGCCACCTCGATGCAGCAGCGCATCGAGAAGGCCTGCGACACCATGCTCGGCACGCCGGGCACGACCGCGCGCGTCCGTTTTTTGCCGTCCAAGACTACCGTCCAGACCGTGGAGGTTTCCGGTGAGTGATACCAATCAAGACAAGACCGCCCGCACGCCGCGCCTGACGATCGACCAGAACGCTACGCCAGCAGGCGAGTCCGCCGACACCAAGCCCGAGGCCGGCGAGCAGCACGACAGCGCCGCCAACGACTTTGACGAGGCCATGGGGCTCATCAAAGGTACGGGCGCTGCCATCTGGAGCTACGCCGTGCGCCACCCCAATACTACGCTCGGCGCCTTGGCAGGCTTTATCCTCGCCGTGCTGGTACTTACGTTGGGCCTGTGGGACACGCTCGTCATCGCATTCTTTGTGCTGATCGGTGCCGTGATCGGCCAGATTCGCGATGGCGAGAACGGTATCGTCAACTTCTTCGGCCGTCTGTTTAGCGGCCGCTAATATGTATTCGACTGTCGCATCTGCGGCAGGCATAAGGAGGAACCATGGCTTTTAACACGAAGGTCGATGTGGCCGATACCGAGCTCGAGGCGAACGAGGCCGCCGCCGAGGCGGAGGATGTAACGCTCGAGGACGAGACGCTCGTCGAGGCCGAGTCCGAAGACGAGGTGGACGAGGACGACGAGGAGGCGGACGAGTCCGAGGACTCGCTGACCTATTCCAACGGCGTGATCGAGAAGATCGTCGCCATGGCCACCCGCGAGGTGCCGCATGTTCTGGGCATGAAGGGTAACCTTATGCACTTTGTGCAGGAACAGTTTGGTGCCGAGAACCTGACCAAGGGCGTGACGGTCGAGGTCACCGACGACAACCGCGTGGTCGTCAACATCTCGGTCATCATCGAGTATGGCGCCTATGCGCCTGCGATCTTTGACGACGTTAAGGCGCGCGTCACCGAGCGTCTGGCCGCGATGACCGGCCTTGAGGTGGCAGGCGTCAACCTGCGCATCGAGGATGTCATCACCCCCGAGGAGTACGAGCACCGCACCAGCCAGCACGAGTAACCTACTAAAAAGGGACAGGTTTGTTTTGGTAGGTTTTACCTGCGAAAACGCCAAACGGTCGACCGCGCAAGCAAAAGCGCGATCGACCGTTTTCTATATAGCCTCGATCTAGTCATACCGCTCGTCTAACTAAGGGTTGCAATCTTCGCGTTCCGCGTTACCCTAATGGGCGCATTGTTTCCAAATTGTTAACGAGGGGTTGCCGTAATGGCCGACGAACACGAGACCGAAAGCAAGGCATGGGCGATTGAAGCCGCTGCGGCAGAGGCGGCGTCGCGTGCCGCCGAGGAGGTGCATCGTCCTCCGGTGGTGCCGATGGAGCGCGTGGTCGGTCGCGAGGATATCGAACGTGGCGAGCGCGCCGGCCGCAAGCGCAGCCAGGAGCCAGGCTTTCCGCGCTTTTTTGCCGAGCTCAACCTGGGCCTGATCCTCACGGCGTTCGCCATCGTTGCCTTTAAAACCCCCAATCACTTTGCCTTCGGCGGCACCTCGGGCGTGTCGGTCATTCTTTCCACGCTGTTCCCGACTCTGCCCGTCGGCGTCTTTATGTGGATCATCAATGCGGTCCTGGTCATCCTTGGTTTTATCTTTTTGGAGCGCAAGGCAATCCTTTGGAGCGTCTTTGCCTCGTTTGCGCTTTCGGCCTACGTCTCGCTGTTTGAGCTCTTCATTCCGACTGATGTCTCTCTGACGGGTGATATGTGGCTCGACCTGTGTTTTGCCGTCATTTTGCCGGCGCTGGGCAGTGCCATTGTCTTTGACATTGGCGCCTCGACGGGCGGCACGGACATCCTTGCCATGATCCTCAAACGCCGCACCACGCTCGAGATTGGCCGTGCACTGCTGCTGGTCGATATCGGCATCGTGACCATCGCGGCTTTCCTGTATGGCCCGCGCGTCGGCCTGTACTGCGTGCTCGGTCTGTTTGCCAAGACGCTTGTGGTCGACAAGGCCATCGAGAGCATCCACCTGCGCAAGGTCTGTACGATCATTTGCGCCGAACCGCGCAAAGTCGAGGAGTTTATCGTCAAGCATCTCAACCGCACAGCTACGATTAGCCGTGGCTACGGCGCCTTCTCGGGCAAGTGCGTCACGGTGATCATGAGCGTGCTGAGCCGTCGCGAGGCAGTGCAGCTGCGCCGCTATACCCGCGAGATTGACCCTGACGCCTTCATCACCATCGTCGATAGCTCCGAGATCGTGGGCAAGGGCTTCCGCGGCACGAACTAGCGCGGACGCATCCTTCGAATCATTGAATAAGGCCGCCTACGTTGCAAATCGGCCATCTTGGAGTATTTGTCCCCACATTGGGCGATAATGTTGCCAAAGACATCGTTTGCGATCCAGGTGATTCGCTCTAGATACGAAGGGATGATTTCGATGTTCTGTTCGCAGTGTGGCGCCCCCATGGGCGATAACGACAAGTTCTGCGGCGCGTGTGGCGCTCCTAATGCCGGTGCTGCAACCTCTGCTCCTCAGGGGCAGTCTCAACCTCAGCAGTTTGTTCCTCAGCCTAACGTGAACGTGCCCAAGGGCTGTGTAGCTCAGGCGTTTGAAGACATGACCAAGACGCCGGGCGTGCTGCAGCGCGTGTGCCAGATTGCCTTTTTGCCGGCGCTCATCTGTGTCGTGTCGGTGCTCGTGCTCTTCATTCCCGTTATCGGCGGTATCGCGGCTGCCTTCGGCTTTTTGGCTGCCTGTGTGGCAAGCGCGTGCGGTTCTGGCTTTGGCATCGAATGGGGTCGCGACCTGTCGCTCAAGGTCGATGACGGCATGGATCGTCCGTTGATGCGTTCCACGTCGTTTGGCCTTGGCGTCTTTTCGGGCGTTATTTCGAGCGTGCTCAAGGTTATCGCGGCTATTCCCGTTATTGGTGTAGCGCTTTCGCTGGTGGAGAGCGTGGTAATTGGTGCCGCGGGTGCGTACTCTTATTGCGGCTCCTATGCGCTTGAGGCCGCTCTGTTTGGCTCGCTGGGCCTGTTTGTTCTGGCTATGATTGCCACGGCGGTCCTGGGTGTCTTCTTTACTATGTTCGCCGACATCGCCGTGATGCACTTTGCGGTGACCGGTCGCGTCGAGAGCGCGTTTTCGCTCGATAAGGTCTGGGCGGCCTTTAAGAACAATAAGACCAAGCTGTTCTGCGCATCGTTCCTTCCCGAGTTTTTGACGGGTCTGGTCGCCAACGTTATCACATGGATCCTGACGCTCGTCTTTGGCACCATTGCCTCTGTCGGTATGTATAGCTACTACTACCGTCCTACGGCTATTGAGGCGCTTGTTACCGGCGGTGGCATTACGCTCGTATTGTTCTTGGTGCTGACGGCGTTTGTCACGGTATTCCTCACGGTCTTTGGCAACATGCTCAAGCATCGTGCCGTTGGCTATTGGGTTGCACGCTATGCAAGCGAATGGGCCGATGAGGATAAGGACGACGTTCTGACTTTTGTGCTGCCGTTTGAGAAGAAGTCTGCTCCGGCTGGTTTTAGCGCCGACGCAGCGCCCGTATCCGATTCCGCTGCGGCGCCCGAGTCCGAGCCCGCGCCTGAGCCCGGGCCTGGGCCCGGGCCTGAGCCCGAGCCCGTGCCTGAGCCCGAGCCCGTGCCTGAGCCCGAGCCCGCGCCCATGCCGGAACCGGAGCCCGAGCCTGCGCCTGAGCCCGAGCCTGCGCCTGAGCCCGAGCCTGCGCCTGAGCCCGAGCCTGCGCCAAGCTCCGACGAGGACCCGCAGGACGAGTAACCCTGCCACCTGCCATTTGGGGACGGGGTAGAAACGGTAGAAATAGCGCTTGACAAATAAGCGGGGGCGGACGTGCCGAAGCGTCCGCCCCCGCTTTGATATCGCGATGCGGCTATGACTGCGAGATGGTCGTGGATCGACTACTCGTCGTGCTTCTCCTCGCGGCGAGCGGCGGCACGTGCATCATGGATGCCCTTGATGGCGGCATGGCGGGCGGTGCGGGCGTCGTGCACGGCGTCGCGGGCCTCGGCGGCCGTTGCCTTGGCAGAGCGCAGCTTGGCTGCCAGGTCGGGATTGGTCTCGGCAACCGCGGCGATCGTGGGGCCGTCGAGCTCTTCTTGCGTGGGCTCGGCCAAAAAGTCGATGGCATACTGAGCGGCTACCATGGAGCCCTTGGCGAGCACGCTCTCGTCGATCTTATAGAAGCAGGAGTGCTGGGCATAGGTGGCGCCGATCTGGGGGTTGCGCGTGCCTACAAAGGCGAGCACGCCCGGTACGCGGCGCAGGTACTCCGAGAAGTCCTCGCCCGAAAGCGTGCCGCGGTAATGGCCCTCGCCCGCGGGACCCAGGCACTTGAGCACAGCTTGGCGGCAGCGCTCGCTCGAGGCGGCATCGTTTTCGACCTTGTAGTTGGCGATGGTGTAGTCGGTGAGCTCGGCCTCGGCGCCCAGAGCAGCCGCGGTGTGCTCCACGATGCGGCGCATAAGCTCGGGCATCTCCTCATGCGTCTTGTCGCCATAGGTGCGCACCGTGCCGGCGAGGTACGCCGTGCCGGCGATAACGTTGCGCGCGGTGCCGCCATGCAGCTCGCCGACGGTGATGACGGCAGGTTCGTAGGGGCTAATCTCGCGCGAGACGATGGTCTGCAGGGCGTTGACGATTTCGGCGGCAACCATAACGGCGTCGTGGCCGCGCTGGGGCATGGCGCCATGGCACGAGGTGCCGCGGACGTCGATGCGGAACCAGTCGGTGTTTGCCATGCGTGGGCCGGGCTTGCAGCTTACGGTGCCGGCGTCGACCTCGCTCCAGATGTGCGCAGCGTAGGCGCCGTCGACGCCGTCGAGCACACCCGTGCCGATCATGAGTTTGGCGCCCTGGCCGTTTTCCTCGCTGGGCTGGAAAACGATGCGAATCTCGCCGTGGATGTCATCGGTCATGTGGCGCAGAATCTGCAGCGTGCCGAGCATCATGGCGATATGGCAGTCGTGACCGCAGGCGTGCATGCAGCCCTCGTTGACGCTGGCGAACTCCTCGCCGGTCTGCTCGGTGACAGGCAGGGCGTCGATATCGGCGCGCAGCAGGATACGGCGGCGCGGCGTGCCGTCCTCGCGGTAGGCATCCGGCGCGGTACCGCGAAGCGTCGCCACCAGGCCCGTCTTGAGCGGACGCTCGTAGGGGATATTCATGGCGTCGAGCTGGTTGGCGATGTCGGAAGTCGTGCGCTCCTCGGCAAGGCTCAGCTCCGGGTGCTTATGGAAGTGCCGGCGCTGCTTGATGATATAGGGTTCAAACTCGGCGGCGATATCCTGGATGGCCGCGGTGACGTCGTCTGCCGCGCGAACCTCGGTTGCCGCCATAATCTGCTGTGCCTTGGTCTTCGTCATGGTCGATTTGCTCCTTGTTGGCTCGATCGCAAAATCGTACAGGCTCTCTCCAGTATGCCACCTGCCGCTAGGGCTGGTAAAGTTGCCGTTTGCCGCTTGGGGTTTTGTTACAAGGGCGGGGGAGTACACTCGGGGGTGTTGAATTTCCTGCCAGAGATGGGGACGCCCATGCAACATATCGATCGGATTATCCGCTCCAAGAACGTCTTTACCGCCCAAGACGGCATCGATACCGCCCGCGAGCTGGCGATTGCCATTGCAGGCGATCGCATCGTCGCGGTCGGCGCGCCCGATGACGTGATTGCCGCCGCACCTGCCGCCACGCCGGTGGTCGATTACGGCGAGCGGTTCATCTGTCCCGGTTTCCATGACGCTCATCTGCACTTCTTCCATACCTCGGTCGGTTCCTCGCCGTATATGCTTATGGATATGGGCACGTCAGAGGCGGCACTGGTGCAGCATGCGCTCGAGTTTTCCCAGGGCCTGCCCGATGACGCCTGGGTCGTGACCCAGGGCTGGCGCGATTACCGCTGGGATCCGCCCGAGCACCCTACCAAGGCCTCCCTCGACGCCGCCTTCCCCGATCGCCCCTGTGTTATGTATTCGGGCGATGGACATACCCTGTGGCTCAACAGCCGCGCACTCGAAGCCCTCGGCGTGACGCGCGACAGCGAGCCTCCGGCGGGTGGAAGTTACGACAAAGACTCAAACGGTGAGCTTACGGGTATCGCCCATGAGGCAGCTGCTATGCAGCTGCTGCCGCGCTGCCTGGAGTGGCTGGGCGAGGACCGCATCGCGAGCGCTTACGCCGACCAGATGAAGCGTATGGCCGAGCAAGGCATCACCTCGATCTGCGATATGTCGCTCATGCCCATGCCGGGCTGCGACTTTATTCGCGACGATGTTTACGACAAGCTGCAAGCCGCCGGCAAGCTGGGCATTCGCGCCCACCTGTTCCCCACGCTGCTGGATGACCAATCACGCTTGGAAGAACTCCAGACCCGCTACGCGAACAACGCGCTGCTCTCGGCGCCAGGCTTTAAACAGTTCTTCGACGGCGTGTCGAGCGAGCATACCGCATACCTCACTGAGCCCTATACCAACCCGCGCTTTCCGGGCGACCAGGGTCGTCTGACGGTTCCCGTCGAGCGCATGCGCAAGCTGGTTCTGGCGGCAGCCGAGCGTGGGCACGCCGTGCGCATCCACGTTATCGGCGACGGGGCCATCCATGCCGCACTTGATATCTTTGAGGAGGCGGCAGAGCTCTACGGCTTGCCCCAGCACGGTCATAACACGCTCGAGCATCTGGAGAATCTGCTGCCTCAGGACATCGATCGTCTGCGCAAACTCAACGTCATTGCCTCGAGCCAGCCTTGCCACATCACGCTCGACCCGGGTGGCCCGGAGCGTGATCTGGGCTTGGAGCGCAGCCGCATCATGTGGCCGTTTGCGACCTATAAGCAGCGCGGCATCCGTCAAGCTTTCGGTACCGATAGCCCCATCACAGCCGTTACCAGCATGAACGTGCTCTACACGGCTATCACCCGCCAAGACCCCCGCAGCCACTGGCCCGAGGGCGGTTGGCTGCCGAGCGAGCGTATCGATGCGGCAACGGCTCTGCGCAACTACACCCTGGGCAGCGCCTATGCAGCGGGCGACGAGCAAAACCTCGGCAGCCTAGAACCCGGCAAATACGCCGACCTGGTAGTCCTGGACCAAAACCCACTCACCATCGACCCCCAAGAACTCCAAGCCACCAAAGTCCAAGCCACCTACCTGGCAGGCAACCTCATCTTCGAGCGCTAGCCTCACACATCCCACCCATCAGTTGCGGTGAAATAGTTCCTAAATGGCCAGTTAAACGGCCAAAACAAGAACTATTCAACCGCAACTTAAAAGGGGGCACGTTTCAACAACGTGCCCCCTTTCTTGTGCATCTATCAGCATCGCCATTTTGCTGCACTGACTTTTCTGAAGGCTCTGTTAGACCAGGATTGACATACATGTGTCCCCACGGTGCCATA
>CAUFMB010000064.1 GCA_959026535.1 uncultured Collinsella sp.
CCCCCTGGGACCGGCCCCGCCTGCACCCGGGCTTTTAGCAAGCGGGAGACCATATAGGTTTTCAACGTCCATGCCATTAAGATTTCATGCAAAGAGGAGCGTGAACTATGGAATCGATCGTTAAGTTCTTGGAGAAAGGTCAGCCGTACTTCGACAAGGTCTCTAAGAACATCTACCTTCAGGCCATTAAAGACGGCTTTTTGGCAGCAATGCCCATCATCCTGTCTTCTTCTGTCTTCCTGCTTATTTCGACCCTGCCGGGCGTTGTCGCCACGGTCGGCGGCTTTACGCTGCCCGACTGGTGGAACGTCGACGTCGTGAACTTCTGCAACAAGGTTTACAACTTCACGATGGGCGTCGTGGGCATCATGGTCGCCGGCACCACCGCAAGCGCGCTGACCGGCTCCAAGAACCGCCGCATGCCTGCCGGCAAGGCCATCAACGCCACGAGCACCATGGTCGCCGCCATGTGCGCTATGCTCATCTTGGCCGTTACCCAGACGAGTGCCAAGATCGACGGCGCCGATTTCTCGGTGTTCTTTACCGACAACATGGGCACCAAGGGCCTGCTGAGCTCCTTTGTCGCCGCATTTGCCACGGTCAACATCTATGCCTTCTGCATTAAGCGAGACATCACCATCAAGCTGCCCAAAGAAGTCCCCGGCGCCATCGCCCAGAACTTCCGCGACATCTTCGCCTTCAGCTTCTCCATCCTGTTTGTCGCCGTCATCGACGTTATCTGCCGCACCTGCTTGGCCGTCCCGTTTGCCAACGTCATCTCCACGCTGGTGAGCCCGCTGTTCGCCGCTGCCGATTCCTACGCCGGCCTCGCCCTCATCTGGTTCATGATCCCTCTGTTCTGGTTCATGGGCATCCACGGCCCCTCGGTCGTTAAGCCTGCCCTCAACGCCGCGCTGTTTGGCAACATCACTACCAACCTCGCCACGCTGCAGGCCGGCGGTCACCCCGCCCTCGCCCTGACCGAAAACTTCGGTAACTACATCGGCGAACTCGGCGGCACCGGCGCCACGTTCATTGTCCCGATTATCTTCCTGCTCTTTATGCGCTCCAAGCAGCTCAAGGCCGTCGGCAAAGCCTCTGTCGTGCCCGTGATGTTCGCCGTCAACGAGCCGCTGCTGTTCGCCGCGCCCATCATCCTCAACCCGTACTTCCTGATCCCGTTCCTGTTTGCCCCCGTGGCCAACGTCCTCATTGGTAAGTTCTTCATCGACTTTTTGGGCATGAACGGCTTTATCTATGCCATGCCGTGGGCACTCCCCGGACCGATCGGCACCTTCATCGACACCAACTTCCAGCCGATCTCTCTGGTCCTGGTTGTCGTCCTGCTGGTCGTTGACTTCTTGATCTACTACCCGTTCTGCAAGGCCTACGACAACGTCCTGTGCAAGCAGGAGGCCGAGACCCTGGCCGAAGAAGAGGCCGAGGAGACCAAGGCCGTCAAGACCGCTGCCGCCCCCGCCGTTGAGGCTCCTGTTGTCGAGACCGCTTCTGCCACTGAGGCCTCCGCAGCTCCGTCCGCCCTTAAGGGCAAGGATCTGAGGGTTCTGGTTCTGTGCGCTGGCGCCGGCACCTCTGCACTGCTCGCCAACGCGCTTAAGGAAGGCGCCGACGAGCTGGGCATCGACATTACCGCCAACGCCGGTGCCTACGGCAGCCACTACGCCATCATGGACCAGTACAACGTCATCGTCCTGGCTCCGCAGGTTCGCACCTATTACAACGAGATGAAGGCCGACACCGACCGCCTGGGCATCACGCTGCTGTCGCCCAAGGGCAAACAGTACATCGACCTCACTAAGGATCCCAAGGGTGCCGTCGCCTGGATCGAGGAAAACCTCGAGGCATAAGACGCTGACACCACCTGCCGCTTGCAGACAATAAATGGCCCGTGCATCGATGTGTGATGCGCGGGCCATTTTGTTTAGACCGCACCCGTCCTCCTGTTCATCTCAATCTGTAACATCTAGCCGAGTTTTTGGGTCCCAGCTGTTACGGATCGAGGTGAACGCACAGGCCAAGCCAAAAATCTCAATCTGTAACATGTAGACCGCTTTTGACCGCTTAGATGTTACAGATCGAGACAAACGGAATAAGCCGGGCCGAATTGTCTAAATCTGTAACATCTAGCCGAGTTTTCGGGTCCCACCTGTTACAGATTTAGACGAGCAGGCCGAGCACGTCTACGCCCGCAGATCCCTTACGCTGGAACGCTCGACCAACACGCCCGAGACGAGCGTACGGCTTCTGGAGCTCGGGGCTTCCAGACCTGCGACGACCTCGTTAAGCGCACGGATGCCCAGTTCGCGGTGGCGAAACTTCACCGACGTCAGAATCGAGTTGGGAATCGTCTTGTAGAGCTCATCGTCGAAGCCGATCACGGACACGTCGTCGGGCACATTGAGCCCTTTGTCACGTAGAGCCATCATCACGCCGTTTGCCATGCAGTCGTTAGCAGCGAGGACCGCCGTGCAATCGGGCTTATCGGCAAGCACGAGGCCCGCGGCATAGCCACTATCCGCATTCCAATCGCCTTGCAGAGGCTCGGGCGGCTCAATGCCACGCGCCTCGAGTGCCGCTCGCCAACCTTTCATACGGCACTGGCTCGACAGCGACTCTTTCTTACCAGAGACGAAGTACACGTTCTTGTGCCCGTGATTCAAGAAGTACTCGCACGCCATACGCGCGCCGCCCTCTTGGTCGTCACTGACGGTGGAGCAGGCAGGATGCTCCATCGGCGTGATAATCACCGTCTTGAGGTCTTTCGGCGCCTCAAAGGTATCAAAGTCATCGACCATCTGACGCAGGTTGAAGATCATGCCATCAACAGGCAGCTGCGACATCCTGCGCGCCGCATCGGCAAGGGTCATCTTCTCCCCTGCGCACTTCTTAATCATCGTGAGCGCAAAGCCTCGCTCTGCGGCGGCATCGGCGATACCGTCAATCATGTCCACGGCACCGCCCGACAAGTGGAACAGCACCACGCCGATGCACCCGTAACGGCCCAACTTGAGTGAACGCGCGGCAAAGTTCGCCCGGAACCCAAGCGCTTCCATGGCAGCATGGACCCTATCGCGTGTCGACTCTCGCACGCTATCGGGCTCGTTGATCACACGCGACACCGTCTTGAGAGAAACACCCGCGGCAACTGCCACATCGTTCATTGAGACATTTTTCTTGTCCATCGTTGCCACTACTTCTCCAGTCGGTTTTGCATCGCTTGTTTTTTGCGTTCTAGCATACACTACCTGCCCGACTGACAAATCAACCGTTTACCGGACAATATCGACCGCTCACCCGTAAATCCTTGTTGCTCTTCCAAAAATGTCTTACGTTGTCATTAACGAAATGACAACGTTGTCATTTCGCAATGCCTTCCTTAAGCAGGAAGGTTTCCGGGCAGTCCTGACCATCCATCGACGACCAGTTCCATCCACATGCATCGCGCATCAAGTAGCAAAGGAGCTCTATGGACGCCATCGTAAAGATGCTCGAAAAGCATCAACCGTTCTTCGAGAAGATCTCGAGGAACGTCTACCTCCAGGCCATCAAGGACGGATTCCTTGGGTGCATGCCCATCGTCCTCACCTCTTCGATCTTCCTGCTAATCGCCACCCTTCCCGGCGTCGTTGGCATCACGCTGCCCCAGCCGCTCATCGACTGGTGCAACAAGCTGTACAACTTCACCATGGGCGTCATGGGCATCATGGTTGCCGGCACCACCGCCAAGAACTTTACGGCTTCCATGAACCGTCGCATGCCCGCCGGCAAGGTGCTCAACGACGGCTCCACCATGGTGGCCGCCCAGTGCAGCATGCTGCTGCTCGCTGTTACGCAGTTCACCACCAAGTTCGACGGCTCCGAGCTTTCGGTCTTCGATTGCACCAGCATGGGTACGCGCGGTCTGTTCTCGGCCTATATCGCCGCGTTCATTACCGTGTGGGTTTATAAGTTCTGCGTCTCGCGCGATCTGACCATTAAGCTGCCCAAGGAGGTCCCGGGCGCCATCGCTCAGAACTTCCGCGACATCATCCCCTTTGGCGGCGCCGTCATCATCTGCGGCATCATCGATGTGGTTGTGCGCAACCTCATGGGCGTTCCGTTCTCCGAGCTGCTCATCAAGCTGCTCTCCCCGCTCTTCACTGCGGCAGAGACCTATCCTGGCCTTATCCTTATCCAGGCAGCCACCGCGTTCTTCTGGTTCATCGGCGTCCACGGCCCCTCGATTGTCCAGCCGGGCATCGACCCCATCCGTCTTGCCAACCAGGCCGAGAACCTGCAGGTTCTGCTGGCCGGTGGTCACCCCGCCCATTCCCTCACCTTCAACATGTCGCTCGTGGGTGAGTTCGGCGGCACCGGCGCCACGTTCATCGTGCCGCTTCTGCTGATTCTCTTTATGAAGTCCAAGCAGCTCAAAGCCGTCGGTAAGGCCTCGATTGTTCCTGTTGCCTTCGCCGTCAACGAACCGCTGCTCTTTGGCGCGCCGATGATCCTTAACCCCTACATGCTCATCCCCTTTGTTGCCGCCGGCTGCGTCAACGTGAGTGTTGCCAAGTTCTTTATCGACAACGTGGGCATGAACGGCTTCTCCTTCGTGGTGCCTTGGGCTACCCCTGCCCCCATCGGCATCTTCATCACCACGAACTTCCAGCTTATCGCCCTGGTATTTGTCGCGATCATCATCTTGCTGGACGCCATCATCTACCTGCCGTTCTTGAAGGCATACGATAAGCTGCTCTGCGACCAGGAGGCCGAGCGCGCCGCCGAGCTGGGTCTCGAGTCCGATGGTGCTGCCACCATCGCCGCCAACGCCTCTGCGCCCGCTATCGAGCAGACTACCGTCTCCGTCGAGCCGACCGCCGCTGCCGCCGACAGCAAGCCTGCCGCCGAACAGCCCGAGCCTGCCGCCGATGCATCCGCCAAGAAGGACGTCGATGGCCTGAAGGTCCTCGTCCTGTGCGCCGGCGCCGGCACCTCTGCCATGCTTGCCAACGCCATCAAGGAAGGTGCCGCACAGACCGGAGAGAACATCGCTTCCTCCGCAGGCGCCTATGGCCAGCACACTGCCATCATGGATCAGTACGACGTTATCGTGCTCGCCCCGCAGGTTCGTAGCTACTACAACGACATGAAGGCCGACACCGATCGCCTGGGCATTAAGCTGCTCGCTCCGCGCGGTAAGGAATATATCGACCTTACTCGCGACCCCGCCGGCGCCATCAAGTGGCTCCGCGAGAACCTCGACTAGTTCCTCCCTCTGTTGGTGCCCGGATTCCCGGTTCGGGCACCTCTCCCTATTCGTATCCCACAGAAAGGATGACTCATGACCAATCCCATGCAGTTCCCCAACGGCTTTGTGTTTGGCGGCGCCACCGCTGCTTACCAGGTTGAGGGCGAGACCCGCACGCACGGCAAGGGCAAAGTACCCTGGGACGATTTCTTGGCTGCTCAGGGTCGCTTCTCCCCCGACCCCGCAAGCGATTTCTACAACAAGTACCCGGTCGATATCGACCTGTGCCAGCGCTTCGGCATCAACGGTATCCGTGTCTCCATCGCTTGGAGCCGTATCTTCCCCAACGGCACTGGCGAGATTAACCCCGAGGGTGTTGCCTTCTATCACGAGCTCTTTGCCACCTGCAATAATGCCGGCGTTATCCCCTATGTCACGCTCGATCACTTTGATACACCTGAGGCCTTTTACCAGAACGGCGGCGAGGGCTTCCTGACGCGCACGACGATCGACGCCTTTGTCGAGTACGCCAAGTTCTGCTTTGCCGAGTTCACCGAGGTCAAGCACTGGTTTACCTTTAACGAGATCCCCGCGACCGCCGAGGGCAGCTTTATCGTCGGCAACTGGCCGCACGGCGAGAAGTACCGCCTGGACAAGGCCTTCCAGCTCATGCACAACATGATGGTGGCCCATGCCAAGGCCGTCGTCGCCTTCCACGAGGGCGGCTTTGAGGGCGAGATCGGCATTGTCCAGAACCTGGAGCCCAAGTATCCCCTCGATCCCAACAGTGCTGCCGACTGCGAGGCCGCCCGCATGGCCGACGTCATCAACAACCGCTGGGTACTCGACGCCACCTTCCGCGGCCACTATGCAGCCGACACCATGGAAGCTGCGACCAAGTTGGCCCATATCGCCGGCGGCGAGCTCGACGTCCGAGACGAGGACATCGCCGCGTTGACCGCCGCGCTCCCCTACAACGATTGTCTGGGCGTCAACACGTACAAGTGCCAGTTCCTGCGTGCCGCCGAGGGCGAAAACGACATCAACCACAATGGCACCGGCGACAAGGGCTCCTCGCGCTGGTTCCTCAAGGGCGTGGGCGAGTCATGCGTGCGCGAAGGCGTACCCACCACCGATTGGGACTGGATCATCTATCCCGAGGGCCTCTACGACCTGCTGCTCCGCATTAAGAACGATTACCCCAACTACAAGAAGATCTACATCACCGAGAACGGCATGGGCTATAAGGACGACTTTGAGGACGGCTTTATCGACGACGCCCCTCGCATCGATTACATGCGCCAGCATCTCGCGTGGATCCTCAAGGCGATCGACGGCGGCGTGAACGTCGACGGCTACTTTGTGTGGTCGCTGCAGGACCAGTTCTCCTGGACCAACGGCTATAACAAACGTTACGGCCTGTTCTACATCGACTTTGAGACCCAGAAGCGCTATCCCAAGGCGAGCGCGTACTGGTACAAGAACGTCGCGGAGACCGGCCTACTCATGGCCTAGTTTCAGCCACATACCCCTGTCGGCCGCATGCGAATCCCTCCACGGATTCGCATGCGGCCTTTTTGTTTTTTGGTGAGCCCGAGCGGATCATTCGTCTCGATCTGTAACATCTAGCAGGGATTTTCGGCCCCAGCTGTTACGGATCGAGACAAACAGAACGCCCGAGCAGAAATGTCTAAATCTGTAACACGTAGCCCACTTTCGACCGTCTACCTGTTACAGATCAAGACAATAAGATAGTCAAATCCGAACTTTCCAAGCAGTTATGAAGCATGATTTCTAGTTTTCGGTATCACGAACATACTTTCGGTATCATTTAATGGTATTATGATATCGAAAGTATGTTCGTGATACCGAAAGGAGCCGCATGCGCCAGTTCGATTACACCACAGTCCCAGCGGAACTCGAAGCAACTCCAATCACCAACCTCCTCCTCTCGATACGCGAGCATAAAGGCCGACAGCTTGTTCTGAGTCAAGTCAAACCCGAACTCCTATCGTCCCTTATGGAGGAAGCTAAGATCCAAAGCACCCAATCCTCCAACGGACTTGAAGGAATTGTTACCACCCAAAAAAGACTCAAAGCAATCATGGCGTATTCCGCCAAGCCAAGCTCCCGCGCAGAGGAAGAAATCGCTGGATACCGAGATGTGCTGTCGCTTATTCACGAGCAACACGATTCCATTCCCGTAACGCCATCGGTCATTTTGCAGTTGCATCGTGACCTCATGGCGCACACGGCAATCTCGTATGGAGGCCATTGGAAGGATAGCGATAACGAAATCGTCTCCATTGACGATCAAGGTAATCGATTTGTGCGCTTTAGGCCCCCTTCGGCTCTAGCAACCCCGGGACTTATTAAAGAAGCCTGCCAGTCCCTCAACGATGCTTTATCTCGCCAAGTTTGCGATCCCCTCCTTATATCGCTCCGCTTTATCTTCGATTTTGTCAGTATTCATCCCTTCAACGATGGCAATGGCAGGATGAGCCGGCTCCTTACAACGCTGCTACTCGAAAAGACTGGATACGACGTTGCGCGTTACATCAGCATCGAACGACTTATTGAAGACAACAAGGCGCTCTACTACAACGCCCTCGCTGCAAGCTCCGCTGGATGGAATGAAAATCAAAACACCGAAGCACCCTTTATCCGTTTCATGCTCGGAACAACCCTGGCCGCCTACCGACAGCTCGAGCAGCGTACCTTAATTGAATCAAGCACTCGTCCCATGTCGAAGCAAGCGCGCATCGCCGTTCTATTTCAACAGAGACCCGGTGTCATTAAGAAATCCGACATCCGATCCAACTGCCCCGATATCAGCGAGGTTACCGTTAAACGAACCCTCGGTCAGCTTGTTAGTTGCAGCGCAATCGAAAAAACAGGAGCGGGTCGTTCGACGGGCTACATACTCAAAGACGTCCATGCTCTAGAACTATTCTTGCAATCCACATTACCCGATAGCGAGGCCGCAATAACAAAAGAGGCTCCAAAGGATAAGCTCCTTGAACGTGTAAACCACGCCGAGGATGAAAGCAGAGAGGGGCTCTATGAAGACTACGATTCATTCTCAAGGGACATAAAGACGAAATACGGAGTCTAGTCATATCCCAGAATAGCCTCATCCTTGTTGCCCAAAGTTATTTACGCGTCATTGTAAAGCGGTACCCCCGCGCCGGCAGGGGGCAGAAGTATCGCCTGCCGATCCTGCTGGAGTCGGCAATCAGATAGCGCGCATCGGCCTTGCTAAAGGCGAGCTGCTGGATATGGCCCTCGTCCATGTTGGACGTAGATACGTCACCGTCCAAGATGCCGTTGGCACCGATAAACGCCGCGTCGATGCCCAGCGCACGCAGGGCATCCTCGGCCGTTGGCCCCACAAAAGTGGCAGTGCGGCGACGGTACATACCGCCTACCAGGCACAGCTCGCAATCCTCGCGCGCCTCGAGCAGGCTAAAGGCCGAAAGCGAATTGGTCACATAGATGGAAGGCAGTTTGTCGGTGACTCGGAGAGCGCCAATGCGATCTCACGACGGTTGCGCTCATTGTCTCAATTAGATACTCAACGAAATACGGCCCCGCAGCTCAATAAGCTGCGGGGCCGTACCATACACCGACGAATCAACGACGAAGTGCATCCACTATTTGGCCAGCTCCTGAACGATCCAGTCAATTGCGCCTTCGGGATCGTTGGTAAGGTCGATATACTCCTTGCCCCTTGTGGTGAGCAGTTTAATTCCAAGGCGATCGGTATCGGCCTTCATAGCGTCATAGTACATGCGTGCCTGGGGCGCCAGAACAATCACGTTGTACTGATCCATCGTCTCATAGTGGCTTCCGTACGCACCGGACTGAGAAACCAGATCGATACCCTTAGCAGCGGCACCTTCGCGAAGAGCATTTGCCAAGAGAGTCGAAGTGCCGGCACCCTGGCAAAGCACAAGCACGCGGATCTGCTCCGCCTTGTCCTTTACCGCCTCGAGAGCTTTTGCGACATTTTCCTGTACGGCAATAGCATCTGCATCCGAGGTTCCTGCAGTCTCCTTTGCAGACTCTTCCAAACAAAGCTGATGGTCATACGCCTTGCAGAACGGATAGTAAATCACAAAGTCAACGACCAACAGCACTGCCATCAATACGAGAGAACGCAGATCGAGACCCGTGGTGAGGAATGCACCGATTGGACCGGGAAGCGCCCACGGCATGGTATACATGGGGGCGTTCATTCCAATGACGTCAATGAAAAATTTACCGATAATGGCGTTGACCATAGGAGCCACTAGGAAGGGCACGAACATATAGGGATTGAGAACAATCGGCATACCGAAGATAACGGGCTCGTTAACTCCAAAAATCACCGGGATAATCGATGCCTTGCCCATGGCTTTAAGCTGCTTGGAGCGCATAAACATGATCAGGATAATAGGAACGATGAACGTGCAGCCAGAACCACCCAGACCGCCGATGAAGCTTGTAAAGTCCTGCGTGAGAGCAATTGACGGGTGTCCACCTGCTTGGAAAACCTCAAGATTGGTAACGGTATTGCCGTAGAGCGCAGCATTGATCGGACTCATGACAACCGAAGCACCGTGGATACCCATAAATTGGAAAAGTGCGACCGCGCCTTCGATAAGCGCCATGCCAGGATAGGTGTCGACCGCGGAGAACAGCGGCGAGATGAGAGCGGATACCAAATTGGCGAACGGCACAGCAAGCAGCTTGCGGCTCGCAAGATCGATAAAAGCGCACGCAAGGATCGAAAACCCAAATGCAAAGATATCGCGAAAACTCTGCGCAATAGAGCCAGGGACCTCTTTGGGGAGCTTGATCGTCACATTATGGCTAATGCACACCTTATAGATGAGTATTTGCTCGCTTGAGCACTGTTGAATATCGCGAAACAGCACCGCCGATAT
>CAUFMB010000065.1 GCA_959026535.1 uncultured Collinsella sp.
CGCCCGCGCCGCTGCCGAGTCGGCGGGTCTTTCGCTGTACCAGTACCTGGGCGGCGTCAACGCCCATCTGCTGCCCACGCCTATGATGAACATCCTCAACGGCGGCGTGCATGCCGACAATAACGTCGACTTCCAGGAGTTCATGATCATGCCGGTGGGCGCCCCGAGCTTTGCCGAGGGCCTGCGTTGGTGCGCCGAGGTCTACCACACCCTCAAGGGCGTGCTGCACGAGGCCGGACTGGGCGGCGGCGTGGGCGACGAGGGCGGCTTCGCGCCCAACCTCAAGACCAATGCCGAGCCGTTCGAGTACATCACCAAGGCCGTCGAGAAGGCTGGCTTTAAGCCCGGCGTCGACTTCATGTACGCCATGGATCCGGCATCGACCGAGTTCTACAACGCCGAGACCGGCATGTACGAGCTCAAGGGCGAGGGCGTGGAGTACACGAGTGCCCAGATGGTCGATTACTGGGAGAAGCTCGTCGACACCTATCCCATCATCTCCATCGAGGATGGTATGGCCGAGGAGGACTGGGACGGCTGGGTCGAGCTTACCCGTCGAATTGGCAACAAGGTGCAGCTGGTGGGCGACGACCTGTTCGTCACCAACACCGAGCGCCTCAAGAAGGGCATCGAGCTGGGTGCCGCCAACGCGATCCTGGTCAAGGTCAACCAGATCGGTACGCTCACCGAGTCGCTCGAGGCCATCGAGACCGCCAAGGAGGCCGGTTACGCCTGCATCGTGAGCCACCGCTCCGGCGAGACCGAGGACTCCACGATCGCCGACCTGGTCGTGGGCGTCAATGCCGGCCAGATCAAGTCGGGCGCCCCGTGCCGCAGCGACCGTATCGCCAAGTACAACCAGCTCATCCGCATCGAAGACGAGCTTGAGGGCAGCGCGCGCTACGCCGGCAAGGCCGCGTTCTACAACATTCGCTAAACGGGCGAATTTGGCGAGGGGGAGGCTGACTCGGTTCCGCCCCGCCTTGGCTGGACGCCGCAAAGCGCTGTGGGCGCTGGGCCATATGGCTCAGCGCCTTTTTTATGTCGAGCAAAGGCTGGCGAAGGCGGTGCGGGCGCTCGTGCTATAACTAAAGGACTTAGCGCAAACAAACCTCAACCGCACAAGGCGCACATGGATCAGATTTACGACAACAGGTACTATTCCGCCGGTTCGCGCGAGCCGTCGCCTCGCCGTGCGCGCACGGTGCAGCTCGGTGGGTCCGCCTACGCCGGCGTCGATCGCTCCACGCAGCACCCGACAAGCACCTCGCGCCCCAATGCTCAAGTGAATACTTCGGCAGATGGACCGGTGCGCCCGGCACGTTCGTCGCATACGTCGCGTCCCTCGACTCAGGCACACGACAAATCGAGCAGGCCCTCGAACCGTTTTTCGGGCTCGGACTTTATGCGCTACGCCAACGACAACGCGGTGGTCAAGGCGATCTATGACTTTACGCATGGCTCTCTGCGTCCGCTGTTTATCGGTATCGTGGTGGCGCTGGTGCTCGTGAGCCTGTATTTCCCCGTGCGCGATCTGTACGTGGCAAAGCGTTCGAGCGATATCTTGGCCAAGCAGGTCGAGATTCGCCAGCAATACAATGATGAACTGCAAAAAAGCGTCGAAAAGCTGCTCTCGGAGGAGGGTATCAAGGACGCGGCGTCCGAGGACCTGGGCCTGGTGATGCCCGGCGAGAAGAAGATTGACGTGCTAGGCTTGGACGACGATTCGGACTCGTCGTCGAACAAAAAGTCCTCAAACGCCAAGAAGGCCAGCGAAGTGGCCAAGGAAATCGAAGAAGTCGGCAAGGACGCGCCGTGGTACATCCAGGCGCTCGACATGCTGTTTGGATTTAACGGCGTCGAGGGCCAGACGGTCGTGTCCAACGGCAAATAGCGCCCGGAGGGGAGCCCGCAATGACAAATTGCAAACGCTATAAGGCGGCCGCGATCGACCTGGGAACGGTGTCGTCGCGACTGGTGTTGGCCCAGGTCGAGGGCGGAGCGATTGTGGAATCGTCCAAGCATACCGAGATTACCGATTTGGGCGAGGGCGTGGACGCGACGGGTCGCTTTTGCGAGGCGGCCGTTGAGCGTGTGCTCGCTGCGTGCCGCATGTTTGTGGACGAAGCCCGTACCTTTGGGGCCGCGTGCGTCTGCACCACCTGCACGAGTGCCGCGCGCGATGCGTCCAATGCCGCGCTGCTGCTGGACGGCCTGCGCGAGTTGGGGCTCAAACCACAGGTGATTCCGGGCGAGGTCGAGGCGCGCCTGACATTTTTTGGCGTGGCGCACGACTTTGCCGGCGAGCGCATCATCGTCGCGGATTCGGGCGGTGGCTCCACGGAGCTCGCAACGGGCGTATACGCTCCGGAGCGCAGTGTCTTTGCGCTGGAGGGAACGCGCTCGCTGGACATCGGTTGCCGTCGCGTGACGGAGCGCTTTTTCTCCGCGTTGCCGCCCGCGGATGGCGAGCTTGCTGCCGCTGCCGCGTGGGCAGGCGAGCAGTTCGCCGCCTATTTTGAGGGCCTGCCTGTCGACTTTGAGCGCGCCGAACGCTTAGTCGCGGTGGGCGGCACGGTGACTACGCTGGTGGCTCTGGTCCACGAGCTGGAACCGTACGATTCGAGCTTTGTGCACCTACGCGAGCTTTCGATGGAACAGGTCTCGGCCGCTATCGAGCGCATGTCTGTGTTGGACGCGGAAGGCATCGCCGCGCTACCGGGTGTACAGCCCAAACGCGCGGGCGTGATCTTGGCTGGTGCCGTGGTGATTCGCGAGCTTATGCGAGCCGGCGGCTACGACACGCTCACCGTAAGCGAGAACAGCCTGCTCGCCGGTATGGCTGCCACCATTAACGAGGTTCTCGACGGCGAGCTACCCACCATCGGCTGGACCCCGAGCCTCAGCACCCTCTAAATAAGTTGCGGTGAAATACGGACTAAAATCGCCCTTTCGGGCCCCAAACAGTCCCTATTCCACCGCAACTTAGAGCCCCGCCGGCATCCAAAAGAAACGAGCCCGCATCCCCAGGGGACACGGGCTCGAAAGCTCCATATGGTAGGGGCGGTGGGACGTCTGCGTATTTGCTGCGCAAATCCGCACCGGCTTCGGTCGCCTGCTGGCGCCCTCGCCGGCTCGCTACGGACGCTGTGCGTCCGCTTGACGCTCGCCCCCTCGCGGGTTCGAGCCCCACCGGCGTCCAAAAGAAACAAGCCCGCATCCCCAGGGGCACGGGCCCGTAAAAGCCAAATGGTAGGGGCGGTGGGACTCGAACCCACAATCCTTGCGGCGAGAGATTTTAAGTCTCCTGCGTATGCCAATTCCGCCACGCCCCCGTGAGACTAGAAGTCTAGCACAAGCCGTCCGTTACGCGTTGACGGCCATCGAGTGTTGGCCCGACTTCTCGAGGAACTCTTGGAACTTGGCTTCGTCGCCCTTGTTCTGGTACTGCAGGGCCAGTAGGTACTCCAGTCGGCAGCGCTTGACCGGGTCGTCGCCGACATCCTCGAGCATGCGCTCCAGCTCGGGAATGTCGTTGTGGCGCTTGAGGATCATCGTGTCGTACATCAGCTGGCATTCGTGTGCGACCGCCTCGGCCTGACCGCCCTCAAAGCCCTTGATCTCGTGCAGAAGCTCCTTGGACTTTTTGCGGTCCTCCTGGCCAACGTAGTAGTTAAAGGCTTTGATCACCAGGTCGACGCGCTGCATCTTGGGCAGATTGAGCCCCAGCAGCAAATCGAACATCTCGTCGGCGCGCTTGTGGTCCTCGCGCAGCAGATAGGAGTTCAGGCGCAGGTAGTCGCGGTTGTAGCGCGGGTACAGCATGCTGGTGAGTCTGCCGTCGAGCAAACGATCGAACTCGTCCCACTGCTTGGCAGCCATAAGCTGCTGCAGGCGCTTAAACGTGGTGCGTTTTTTGACGCTAAAGAACACCGACACGGCGATGCAGATGATAACGACGGCGGTCCAGAGTGTGCGGGAATCGGGCATATTAGGGTCCTTAGTCGCTCGTAAAACAAGCGGTATGACAACACGTACTAGATGTATTATACGCAGCGCGCAAGCAAACTAGCATAAAAGCTCATCGAGGCTGAGTGCCATCGCTCGCTGCGGTACACTTACCTAAAGTAAACCATGAAGGGAGATATTACCTATGAAGAAGATCGTTTTGGCTTGCGGTGCTGGCGCTGCTACTTCCACGCTCGTTGCCCAGAAGGTCGCTACCATGCTCGACGCCAACGGTTACGCCGACAAGTACGAGATCGTGCAGTGCGCCATCTCCGAGGCCAAGGACTACTGCGACGAGGGTGCCGATCTGCTGATCGCCACCACCGTTGCCCCCGAGGGCCTCACCTGCCCGTACGTGAGCGGCGTGCCCTTCATGACCGGCATGAACCGCGTTGCCGCCGAGAAGGCCGTTCTCGACGTCATGGCTCAGTAGGCGCTACCTGTATGAATGAGCAGAACGCCAATCCGGTCGAGCTCTTTGGCATGCGCGTTGCCCATGTGGGCATTAACGCCACCGATCCGGCAGACGCCCTGGAGATCGCGGAGCTGTTCTCGACGATGATGGGCCTGCCCGTTATCGAGACCCCGGTTTCGTACTTTAACGATTCGCTGATCGAGGTCATGAAGCAGAACGGTCGTGGCACCAAGGGCCACATCGGCTTTGCCGTCAACGACATCGATGCGGCCGAGAAGTGGTTTGCCGAGCGCGGGCTCGAGGTCAACGAGGAGTCGCGCGTGCTGCTGCCCGACGGCGGCACCAAGCTCGTGTACTTTAAGCGCGAGTTCGCCGGCTTCGCCGTGCATCTGTGCCGCGAGTAGCGCACAAGCTGCCATAGCTAGCAAAAAGGGATAGGGCCGTGTGGCCCTATCCCTTTATTTATGCCGAGGGGCTTCCTAGCGCGGCAGGCGAATCGTAAAGCGGCTGCCGACGCCCTCGACTGAGGTCACGCCAATGACGCCGCCATGGCTATCGACGATCCACTTGGCAATGGCAAGCCCCAGACCCGAGCCCTGTGCGCCGGCATCGCGTGCATTGTCGGCGCGGTAGAACCGTTCAAACGCGTGAGCTGCGGATTCCTGGTTCATGCCGATGCCCTCGTCCTCAACGCTTATGTCGATCGTGCCCGCACCCGCATCCGGCGCTACGCCAAATGTGACGGTCGTTCCCGCATCCGAGTACTTGGCGGCGTTTTGCACGGTCACGCGCAGAGCCTGCTTCACGAGCGCCACGTCGACGGACGCGTCGCAGCGCGGGTCGCTGACAAGCGCAGCGTCAAAGGCCAGCCGATACGTGTGCTCGGTATCGATCATCTGCGATTCCTCGCATACCTCGCCGACCAGTGCGGCAAGGTTGGTATTTGCGCGCCGCAGGACCGTGCGCCCGGCATCGCCGCGCGCCAAAAACAGCAGCTGCTCCACAAGCTCTTGCATGTGCTCGCTTTCGGCCTTGAGGGATGCGATGGACTCCGCCAGCACGTCCGGGTCGTCTTTGCCCCACCGGTCGAGCATGTTTACGTAGCCCTGAATCACCGCGATGGGCGTGCGCAGCTCGTGGCTCGCATCGTTGACAAAGCGCATCTGCTGCAGCTTGGCCTCTTGCATCTGGCGCAGCAGGCGGTTGAGTGCGACCTCGATGCTTGCTAGGTCGGCGTCGCCGGTGGTGACGCTCGGCGAGTCGACGCTTGCGCGCTCGATGGCCTGCTCCAGCGTTTCCATCTTGCCGCCGGAGAGCTGCATACGGCCGAGCTCGTCCACGCGCAAGGCCAGGTCGTTGAGCGGTGCCATGGTACGGCGCACGCGGCGGGCGCCGCCGAGCATGTTGAGCACGCTGATGACCTGCCAACCCACAACGACAAGGTAGAGAGGCCATAGCGCGACGAGGTCCTGTGCGAGGGGGAAAGTCTTGGTGGTACGCGCAAGCTCGACGGTATAGGTGAGCGTTGCCAGGTTCCAGCCGCGCGCGGGCGTCAGCGACATGCCGTGAACGGTGGCGCCGGGAATCCAGCCTGCGGTAAACGCGCCATCGGGCAGCGTCTGGTTGTATCCATAGACGAGGATCGCCGCCGCAATCACCACCAGCAACAGATCGAGCCAGACGTAGCTTGTCAGGCGGCGCCACATATAGCTCCAGTTGATGGCGCGGGCGATGGAGGTGACGCGCTTGGCCTCGGCGTTACGCACGGCAGACATAGCCCACCCCGCGCACGGTCTGGATGATGCGGGCGCTGCCGGCGTCCTCGATCTTGGCACGCAGGTGCGCGATGTGTACGTCGACGTTGTTGGTGTCGCCCACGTATTCGTAGCCCAGCGCTTCGTGCGCGATGCGCTCGCGCGTGAGCACGGTCTCGGCATGCGCCATAAGCAGGGCGAGGACGTCGAACTCGCGGGCCGTGAGCACGATGGGTGAGCCTCCGACCGTGACTTCGCGGCGGTCGGGATCGAGCACAACCGATCCCGCGGTGAGTGCGGCGGGGGAGGGCGAGGCGGATGCCTGGGTCGAGCCGCTGACCGGGGGCATCGCGACGGCGCCGACGTCCGCGCCGCCCGCCATGCCCGCCTCAACGCCACCAACGCCCGAAGCCGCCCGCACGGCCTCCGAGCGCTTCAGCGCCACGCGGATCCGTGCGAACAGCTCCTCGATCGCAAACGGCTTGGTCAAGTAATCGTCGGCGCCGGCATCGAGCCCGGCCACCTTGTCCATCACGGCGTCGCGCGCGGTGACCATGATCACCGGCACATCCTTGTGCTTGCGTACGCGCCGCAGCACCTCCATGCCGTTGAGCTGCGGCAACAGCACGTCGAGCAGAATCAAATCGTAGTCGCGCTCCAGTGCCAGGTCCACGGCGGTGCGGCCGTCGGCGGCATGTTCCACCTGGTAGCCCTCGTGCTCCAGCTCGAGCGTCACAAAGCGGGCGATTTTCTCCTCGTCCTCTACGATCAGGATCCGTGCCATGCGTGCCCCCGTCTGTGATTACTTGTCGTCGTTCAGATTTTGCTTGATGTCGTCCGCGGCATCGGCAGCGTGATTCATAAGGTTGTTGATGCTGCCGGGTACGTCGCCGTCGCTATCGATGCGGTAACGCATGCCAAAGAACAGGCCAATCAGCATCAGCCATATCGTGGCGCCCCAGGCAAACAGCGCGACGATGGGGATCAGGATGGGAATGGTGAAGATGATCGCGTCGCGGCGCGTGGCGATAAACTTGGTGTCCAGGCTCAGGCGGAAGAGCTTTTTGAGGTACTCCCACACGCTGTCCATCTTCTTGGAGAAGTCGGTCTTTTCGCTCGACTTTTCGTAGGCTGCCTGCGCGGCGACCATCTCGGCCGAGGGCTCATCGGCTGGCGCGGACTCGGTGGCGGCGTGCGCCGACGTGGTCTGGGTCTTGCCCTGCGACTCGAGCCAAATGATGGCGTCCAAAACGTTGCCGTCGGCAGCGTCGAGCGCCGCCTTGGCATCGGTGTAGCTCACGTTGCACTTGGTGCGGATGGTTTCAACTTTTTCGAGGTCGTCCATGACCTGTCCTTTCGTTCGATGGGCGCGACGCTGGGCGATTTGCCCGGGCGCGAACGTTGCGTTCGGCGGCCTGCGTTGCGCGCCGCCGCCCCGCCCTTGGTCGAACTCTATAGTGCAGGTTATAGATTAAGCGATTCTTGAGCCAAGATTAATGTTGGATGAGTTTTTGGGTGTGCAGCGAGGGATCATTGTTAGTGGCTGGCGGCGAGGTCTAATACTTTCCCGAGAAGTGAACGAGTCTAATCGGACCCCCGAAGCATCGACACTTTGAGGGCGCCGTTTCCTGCAGTTTTGAAGATGGAATCCTGCGATTTTGCCGCCGAAAAATGCGGATGCTTCAGGGGTCCAAAAACAGCCGTTCACTTCTCGGAAAAGTATTAGACCTCGATAGCGGGGGATAGCGGGCCGGTAGCAAGCCGGCGGCAGGACCATTTCCTGCCGCCGGCTTGGGACGCTGACGTTGACGATTATTGCTGGCCGGCTTGTTCGAGCGTCTCGGTGACTGCCTTATTTGCGGCCTCGAGGTTGCGCTGGGCTTGGGCGACAGCGGCCTCGGCTTGCTTTTTTGCCTTTACGACCTCAGCAAAGCGATTGATGGACTCGCTGTACTCGCGCGTGCGCGGGTCAAGCGCCGGCGGGATTTCGATCTCGAGCAGGTCGGAGGGGCGGACGGCGCGGGTGTATTGGTTCTCAGACAACACTCGCATAACCTTGGATCCATGGCCGTCGGTGAGGTACGCCGCGACCATTTCCGAATACACCATGCGTTCCTCGTCGGTCATCGTTGGAACCGCCGGGCGAATAGCGGTGGTGTTATGCGAGGCGACCAGATGCTGCTTTGCGTCGTCGACGCCAACCGCAAGTAGATTGGATGCGCCATAGCGGCCGAGCATGCGAGGCATGATGATGTCGCCCGGGCGAAGCTCATAGCGATCCAAGATGCTTGGATTTACCTTTACGGGTTCCGAATCGGGCTCCGAGGCATCTTCGGCAACATCCCGGGGTAGCAGATAACCGTTGCGGAAGTCCTGCGATGAAATGCGGCGCACCTCGACTGCGTCAATGTCGTCCGAGGTGGTGCTGTCTCGGGGCATAAACGGCACCACGCGCATAAAGCTGTCACCAAGCGTCGAGCTGTAGTTTTGGGCGATGGCGATGAGCTCGACCCTGCCTTTAGAGAGCGCCGCATGATGCTGCAGCAGCTTGCGCGTTTCAACTGCGGTGGTGTGGATGTCCAGCGTTTTGCCCGAGTCAAACTCGACGCCACCCCAGTTAGCGGAGAAGTCCAGAGAAAGGTCGGGGTAGTTGATCTCGTCGGGAAAACGAAAACGAGGCAATTGTTCCACGGCGTTATGGAACGAAACAGTGCGACTACCCACTGACAGCACGACCAGCGCGCACATAGAGTTTGCACTCGGCTCGGTGAGCGATGGGTATAGAACGCGTTCGATGAGCCCCTCACGCAACAGAATCGTGCGTGCCTGCTCGGCATCGTCCAAAAATCCGAGCGGCAGTAGCACGGCAGCTCGAGTTCGACCAGAGAGGGCTAGTGCGTATAGGTACCAGAGATAAGCCTCCCAGTCACAAAAGCCCAGATAACCAGGCTCTAGCTCATTAATGAGCGCCTCGCATGCGCTGTTCACCTTTACGCGCGACGTCGTGCAAAGACTGGGGGAGGACGCACTCGCCAATGTGCTTTCGTGGGAATTAATCCTGATGGATGATGAGTCCGCGAGCGAAATGCTGGGCTTTCGCGTATGGCTCGGTGACGAGTGGGGCCTGTGCGAACGCTATCGCTTTTTGGCCGTGGTGTGTGTTCGCATGCTGAACAACATCCGGGCGCAAAAGGAGCTGCGCAAGTTCCTCGAGCAGGGCGATGCGGCCTGCGATCTGGACGAGGACGATGTAGTTGAGGGCATTCGCCGCGACGTGCTGTATCCCGAGGAAGTGATCGACGCCAAACTCGGCGGCTATTGGGATGCGAGCTTGGGACTCAACCTGCCTTGGAAGGACGAGCATCGGCAGACTTGCACGCGGATCGACAGGGCCATCGATGACTTGTTTGCCGAGGAAACGAAGCGCTGCGCTGCAGAGCTTGGGAAGAAGCTCGAGCGCGGGTATGAGGAGCGCGGGGGAGTGCCGTTATGTGAACCATTCACCGACGAATGAGAAAAAGTAGCGAGTGCGGTCCCCCGCGGGATTATCCTGGACCTATTACGTGAGCGGTGCGCGGGCGAGGAGCAAACATGGCAGGTCGTGGAGACAAATGGTCGAGGGAAGAAACCCTTGCGGCTCTGTTTTTGTACCTCGCCCTACCATCAAAAAAGGTTGATGATACAAGCGAGGATGTCCAGGCGTTAGCTAAGGCCATTGGCAGAACGCCGGGTGCAGTTGCTCTAAAAATCTGGAATCTTGCATCTTTCGATGAGCGTCGACGCGCCCGCGGCAAGGTTGGAATGACCCATGCGAGCAAAATGGACAAGATGGTTTGGGCTGAGTATTCCTCTGCTGGTGATGAGCTCGTCGAGGAAGCGACCGAGGTTTTCCTTGTTAGCGCCGGGCGATTTTAGCCGCTAATGGTCAAACTATTTTGACCAATCCC
>CAUFMB010000066.1 GCA_959026535.1 uncultured Collinsella sp.
CCCGAGGCAGGCTACCACCCCGTCTATGGCCGCGAGGGCATGTGCGGCGCGCGTGACCCCAAGGAAATCGGCATGCACTCGCTGCGCGGTGGCACTGTCGCCGGCGTGCACGAAGTGAGTTTCTTTGGCCAGGACGAGGAGGTCACGCTCACCCACCGCGCCACGAGCCGTCAGATCTTTGTCAACGGCGCCTTGGCAGCCGCGCAGAAGCTCGTCACCCGCGAACCCGGCTTCTATACGTTCGACAAGGTCATGTTTGCCTAACCGGGTATCAACCGAATCCACCCAAAGGAGAGATAGCAAATGAGCAACGCAGCCGAGATGGATGCACAGGAGATTATCAACTACATCGCCACCGCGCCCAAAAAGACGCCCGTCAAGCTGTACGTGCGCGAGAAGCCGGGCATGAAGGTTGCCTGGGGCAACGCACATGTCTACGGCGGTCGTCGTGGCAAGACCGTCTTTGGCGACTGGGATGAGCTTAAGGCCATCCTGGACGCCAACGCCGACTCCATCGATTACTACGACGTTGAAAACGATTGCCGCAACTCCGCCGTGCCCATGCTCGACCTTAAGGGCATCAACGCCCGCATCGAGCCGGGCGCGATCATCCGCGACCGCGTCGAGATTGGCGACCGTGCCGTCATCATGATGGGCGCCATCATCAACATCGGCTCCGTTATCGGCGAGGGTTCCATGATCGATATGGGCGCCGTGCTGGGCGGTCGCGCCACCGTGGGTAAGAACTGCCACATCGGCGCCGGCACCGTGCTGGCAGGCGTCGTGGAGCCCGCCAGCGCCACGCCCGTCATCGTCGAGGACGATGTCATGATCGGCGCCAACGCCGTGGTCTTGGAGGGCGTGCGCGTGGGCAAGGGCGCTGTCGTGGCTGCCGGTGCCGTGTGCGTCGAGGACGTCCCCGCCGGCGCCGTCGTGGCCGGCATTCCCGCCCGCGTCATCAAGATGCGCGACGAGAAGACCGACAGCAAGACCGGCCTGGAAGAGGGCCTGCGCCAGCTTTAATAGTTACGGCGTTTTACCAAACGCCGTAACGGCCCGACGCTGCAAACGCCCCTAAGCGGCAATCTGACGTTCAATCGTCGGTCGCGTACCGAAGTACGCTTCCCTCCTCTTTCACGTCACCTTGCTCGCTTAGGGGCGTTTTCGCTGACGTGAGCTCAACCTGCGGCGCAATGTCAGCCACCAAGCCGAAAACAAAAAAGGCCGAAGTCCCAAAAGGCTTCGGCCTTTGTTTTTTGCAACGTCCAAGAGCAGTTTATCGATTCTCAATACTTCCGATGTTTTTGAGCTCGATGGAGATGAGGCCGTTGGGCTCGTTGACGAACTCGATGTATTTAGAGTTCGAACCCATCTCGGCCGGAAAGCTGATCTCGATACCCGTGTCGGTGCGGATCTTATGATTGCGCACCGCCGCGCGTTCGACCTGCTTGCGCTCCACGGGCACACGCTCAGGCACCTTCTCCTCGGTCAGCGCCGCGCGCACGCTCTCCTTGATAACCGGTTCGTCCTCAAAGACCTCATCGACAATATCCCAAGGCGGCAACTCCTCGTCATCCTCAACCTTCTCGGTAACCGCAGCCTTAACCTTAGCGAGCGCTACAGCCGTGTTGGCACCGTGCTCCTCGGCGACTTCCTCGACCACACGCGTCACGGTGTCGATAACCTCCTTGCCCGATACGCCCGTGTCGCACTGCAGCAGGCCATCGGGGATAAGCATACGGTCCTCGCCGGCAATCTTGCGCTTCTTGTCCACGTAGCCGATCTCCATGGTACTCGCGCGCACGATGGCATAGCTCGGCACCTTTTGCGAGGGGTTCGGCAGAATGGCGTAGTGGCGCGCGATATCGTTGCGCACCTCCCCCTCCTCGCGGCCCACTTCGTGCATAAAAGCCTGCTTGGAGCCCAGCAGCATCACGGCAAACCAGCGGGCATCCTCATCGTCGTCAAAATCGGCCACGAGCACGTCGGTGGACTCGGCTTTCTCGGCTTTGGTGAGCTCGGAGGAGATAAACTCCGCAATCTGCTGCGACAGGTCCACGAACTCGCGCTCGCCAAAGAAATAGCCCTTGAGCTCGCCGCCAAACGCAGAGTTCTCGGCAAACGCGGCACGTTTATTGTCGGCCGAGGTGCGTGCGCGGCGCAGATGCGTGGTCACGAAGTTGCGCACGGTACGACTCTCGATATCGAGCTCGCGCTGGCTCATGACGTTGACGGCAGAGTCAAAGTCCAGGATATGCAGAATCGCGTGATTGATTTTCATATACGGCATTCCGTTCTAGATTGATTTCGGCACGAACCAGTATAGCGGTCGAGCCCGCCCCAGGCGCATCGAAGATTGGTGCATCGGGGACAGGTTGCTTTGCACCAATGGCTAGCGCAAGAGTTCGGACTGCCAAGCCTCGAGCTGTTCTGCCAAACTCTTGCCGGCAGCGGGCACGTCGATCTGGGGTCGTTTGGGCAGCAATGCGCATTTAAGGATTGCCACGATGGTCTGCGAGACAAAGCGTCGCGTATCCTTGTCAAAGCCTTGCGCAGCCTGGAGCATCACGGGTAGGCTCTCGCGCAGATTCCCAGCGATATCCGCAAACCGCTCAGCACCCGTAGCCTCAAACACAGAGAACAACGCATCTACAAAACGCTCGCGCTCGGCAGGCCCCACTGCAAGCAGCATCTCGCGAATGGAACCATCAACGTATCGAGCACCGGCGGACAGGCGCTCACAGTACACGAAGTCGCGACCATCAACCACCCAGCTAAAGGGATTGTGCTGCAGCAGGCTGAACTCGGTGCTCTCAACGATGGCATAGTCCTCCTGTGTCTCGAACATCATGCCAAAGATCGACGACCGAGGTAGCGTCTTGTCGATTCGGCCGGAAAGATCGGCAAAGGCGTTGCCATTCAGAAACTCCTCGACGAAGCCCGGACCATCATGGGAATACGCCCGTTCGATTCGCTCACGGGCGGCATCGGAGCACATCGCCGCACCGTACACCGCAAGGTTTCCACCCTTGGAATGACCTCCGCACAAAAGCGGCCCGTCAATCGCATCCGCCGCCTCGTCCACATAACGCGCCGCGGATTCCTGGGCCGGCACAGGACACCGGAACGCCATGTTAAAGTCCTCTTTCCAGCCCACAATCGTGCTGTCGGTCCCCCGGAAGGAAAGATAACTAAACCCCGCCGGAAACCGGAACGCCATGGCTGCAAACTGCTCTGTCGCCACCACATCGCTCACGGCACGATAGCCGCAAACGTGCACGCCACGGTAGCGAGGGCTTGCCGCCACGGCCTCCAACAAGGCCCTGCTCCCCTCTGGGTCCCACAAGTCGCCAATCATGTCCCGGTAGCACTCGGCGCGCAGCAGCTCGCGTACGTCTAGGCCCTGCCAGTTCCTCAGCTCCGCCATATCACCCGGCAAACGCAAATAGGACAACCACGCAAAGACCAGGCTATCCACCGCGCAGAACGGCCGCTCCTCAAACGGATCAAACGCTGTCTGGGCATAGGTCAAAAAATTAGGCGAATCCGACATGGCCCTCCCATCAACTATGGTGTATTGGGATGGTGCATTGGGGTCAGGTTACTTTGCACCAAAAAAGCGCCCGGGCCGCGTGGACTCGGACGCCTTCATTGTAGCTTTTCGCTCTAGCGAGCTTGATTTAGCAGGAGAAGTCGACGCTGTCGATAATGTCCTTGAGGGCCTTGGCGGAGACGGTGAGCTCATGCTGCTCGTCATCGTCCAGCGGCACGGGGACGCGGCAGACAACGCCGTCGCGGCCAACGACGGTCGGCATGGAGATGGCAAGATCGGACAGGCCGTACTCGCCCACCATGAGCGAGGAGACGGGCAGAACGGTCTGCTCATCGCGCATAACGGCGGTGCAGATGCGCTTGACGGCCATGGCGACGCCATAGTAGGTGGCGTGCTTCTTCTCGATGATGGTGTAGGCGGAGTTCTTGACGTCCTCAGCGATGCGCTTCTCGGCAGCCTCATGCTCCAGATGGCCGTGAAGCTCACAGAAGGTGTTCAGCGGAACGCCGGCAACCTGAGCGCTGGACCAAGCGACAAACTCGGAGTCGCCGTGCTCGCCCATGACATAGGCCTGGACATCGCGCGGGTCAACCTCGACGTGGGCACCGAGCATCTGCTGCAGACGGCCGGTGTCGAGCACGGTGCCGGAGCCGATGACATGGCCCTCGGGCAGGCCGGACATCTTGATGGCGGCGTAGGTCAGAACATCGACCGGGTTGGAGACGATGAGCAGAATGCCGTCGAAGCCGGACTTCTTAATCTCGGGGATAATGGACTTAAAGATGCTGACGTTCTTGTTGACCAGGTCCAGGCGGGTCTCACCGGGCTTCTGGGCAGCGCCAGCGGTGACAACAATCATGGCGGCGTCGGCGACATCGGAATAATCGCCGGCGTAGATCTTCATCGGCTCGGCAAACGTCATGCCGTGCGCGATATCCAGGGCCTCACCCTCGGCGCGGTTCTTGTCCACGTCGATGAGGACCATTTCGGAGAACAGACCGCTCTGCATCAGCGCGAACGCCGAAGACGAACCGACGAAACCGCAGCCGACAATAGCGACCTTCTTCTCGTTAACCATTAGAAACTCCCATCTCACTCCACAAACAAGCCGCCCGGGAACGACCCGAGCGGCTTGTCGTAATCCCAATACATCCAATCGGGACTTTGATTATGCTCCTATTCGCAGCCAAAAATCGACCGTTTACCGAAATTGTTTGCAGGATTCGTAAAATAACTGCACGAAATCGGTTTCGATATATTGACGAGGCGAAATAGCTTTCTAATACAGGCCCGCCTCGCGAATGGCCTCGACAGCCAAAGCGATCTGGTCGGGCGGCAAGACCAGCGCCATGCGCACGTGTCCCTCGCCCGAAGGACCAAAGCTCGCGCCCGGCGTCACCACAACGCCGGCCTTCTCCATGAGCTCCTCGCAAAACGCCATCGAATCGGTGCGGCCACCGGGGAGCTTGGCCCACACAAACATAGAGCCATGCGCGTTGGGACGCTCCCAGCCCAAGCCCTCAAGACCGTCGCACAGGACATCGCGGCGCTCCTGGTACTTCAGACGCTGTGCCTCGACCTCATCGCGCGGGCCATTAAGGCACGCGATAGCAGCCTTCTGGATCGGGAGGAACATACCGAAGTCAATCTGGCTGCGCAGCTTGGCAAAGGCCGAGACCACGTCCTCGCGACCGACCAAAAAGCCAATGCGGGCACCGGTGACGTTAAACGACTTGGAAAGCGAGAAGAACTCCACACCCACCTCGAGCGCACCGGGATACTGCAAGAAGCTGCCACCCGGCTCGCCGTCGAACACGATGTCGGAGTACGCGTTGTCATGGACGATGAGCAGGTCGTGCTCGCGGGCGAAAGCGATGATCTCCTCGTAGACCTCGGGCGTGCCCACCGAGCCCACCGGGTTGGCGGGCAGCGACACGATCATATACTTGGCACGATCGGCAACCTCGGGATCGATACCCGCCACATAGGGCAGGTAATTGTGCTCGGCAATCAGCGGATAGTACTCGAGCTTGGCATCGGCGATCTTGGCACCCGCCTCAAAGACCGGGTAGCACGGATCGGGCACCAGGATGGTGTCACCCGGGTCGAGCAGGGCCAGACCCAAATGACCCACGCCTTCCTGCGTGCCGTTGCACGACTGCACCATGGACGGCGTAATGCCCGAAACGCCAAAGCGGCGCTCATAGTAATCGCACACAGCCTGCTTGAGCTCGGGCAGGTCGCGCAGGGCATACTTCCACATCTCGGGATCTTGGGCTGCTTGCGTGAGTGCCTCGACCACGTGATTGTACGGCTTAAAGTCGGGCGTGCCCACGCTCATGTTGTAAATGGTCTTGCCCTGAGCCTTCAGCGCGAGAAGCTTGTTGTTGAGCGAGGCGAAGACCTCCGCGCCAAAGCGGTCGAGACGCTGCGATGCCTGCATGGTGCCACCTTTCGATATAAAAAACGCGGCGCTCCGACAAGAGCGCCGCGCGATACGGGCCATCAGATTGCAAAAGTGTAACGCTTGCAACCCCCGTATTGGTTCAATTTAGCCAACCTTAGTCAACTGGATTGAGCGCGTCGATCTGCGCAAGCCACAGACGCGAGCTGGCGTCACTCGGCATACGCCAATCGCCGCGCGGACTGAGCGTCACCGAGCCCACCTTGGGACCATCGGGCAGGCAGCTGCGCTTAAACTGCTGGGCAAAGAAGCGACGGTAGAACGTACGTAGCCACGTGTGGACGGTCTTGGCGTCGTAGACGCCCTCGAAGCTCTTGAGCGCCATGCGGTAGATCTTGCCCGGCTCAAAGCCAAAACGCAGCAGGTAGTAGAGGAAGTAGTCGTGCAGCTCGTACGGGCCCACCAAATCCTCGGTCTTCTGCGCAATCTCGCCGTCGCCCGTGGGCGGCAGAAGCTCGGGAGATACCGGCGTATCGAGGATGTCGAGCAAGACCTCGGCAATACGCCCGCCAAAGACATCGGCGGCATAGCGCACCAGATGACGCACGAGCGTCTTGGGCACGCTCGCGTTGACGGCGTACATGCTCATGTGGTCGCCGTTATAGGTAGCCCAGCCGAGCGCCAGCTCCGACAGGTCGCCCGTGCCGATGACAAAACCGCCAGCCTGGTTGGCCAAGTCCATCAAAATCTGCGTGCGCTCGCGGGCTTGGCTGTTCTCGTAGGTCACGTCCTGAACTGCCGGGTCGTGCTCAATGTCCTTGAAGTGCTGCTCCACAGCCGCGTGGATCGAAACCTCGCGGAAGCTCACACCCAGGTCGCGGGCAAGCGACTCGGCATTGGACTTGGTGCGATGCGTCGTGCCAAAGCCAGGCATGGACACGGCTGTGATACCGGTGCGCGGCAGCCCCAGCGCATCGAAGGCACGCACGGTCACAAGCAGTGCCAGCGTGGAGTCCAAGCCACCCGAAAGGCCGATGACCGCAGCCTTGGTACCTGTGTGGGCAAGGCGGGTCTTGAGGCCCGCAGTCTGCAGATCGAGGATCGTCTCGCAACGCTCGGCCAGGTCGCCATGGTCAGCCGGCACAAAGGGCGCGCGGGGGAAGACACGGTCAATGTCGAGTGCATCGCGCAGGACAGGCTCGTCTAACAGCACGCCCTCAAACGAAAATTCAACGGTTGTGGCCTCCGGCGCATCGTCCGCGCGCGTCCACGTCGTCGAGCGGCGGCGCTCGGCAACCAGACGGTCGAGGTCAACATCGGCGACGGTCATATCGCAGGAAAGCAGTTTGGTGGCGGCGAGCTTAGAGCCGTTTTCGTAGACGAGGTTCTCGCCCGCAAAGACCATGTCGGTCGTGGACTCGCCCTCACTCGCGTCCGCGTAGGCATAGGCACAGTACAGGCGCGCACTCTGATTGGAGATGAGGCTGCGGCGATAGTCTGCCTTGCCGATAATCTCGTCCGAGGCCGACGGGTTGAGGATCACCGTCGCACCGGCAAGCGCCATCTCGGTCGAAGGGGGCGCCGGCACCCACAGGTCCTCGCAGACCTCAACGCCCAGCACCATATCCTCGGCACCCTCGTCACAGCAGCGGTAGACAAGCTCCGAACCCAGCGGAACCGGACCCTGACCGGCAAACTCGACCCACACGGGATCTGCGGGCGCCGGAGCAAACCAGCGGCGCTCGTAGAACTCGCCATAGTTGGGCAGATACTTCTTGGCCGTGAGGCCCAAAAGCTCGCCCGCGCAGCACACGGCGGCGCAGTTGTAGATATTCTCGGCAACTGCAACGGGAAGACCGATGGTAAAGACAATCGGCAGCTCACGAGTCTCATCGAGGATATGCACCAGAGCAGTCTCGCAGGCATGCAGCAGCGTGCGATTATGGAACAGGTCGGCCGCGGTATAGCCGCACAAGTTAAGCTCGGGCAGCACCAGCGCGCGAACGCCGCGCTCGGCAGCCTCGCGAACAGCCGCCAGCACAACCTCGGCATTGCCCTCGACATCGGCCACGCGAATCTGCGGCGACGCCGCCGCCACACGCAAAAAGCCATCAGACTGAGAAAGGTGAAGATTCATAAGAATGCTCCCGTGCGTAGACGCTATTCAACACAATTAGCAAGCCCTATTGTAGTTCAACCACCGGGCGCAACCGCATCCCACCAACTTGGTGAGCTATTGATGAGTTGATGGTATCTGTTAAATGTCACGTACGATTCACATCTGGTGGGTACCCTGATGGCTACACGAAACGAAGCAGATTTACACCGGGAGGACCCCGTATGACAACCAAGTACACCGACGCGCCGCGCACGCGCGTCATGACGCCGGCATCGCTCAACAACGGCGTGCACGAGAACCATTCCATCGGACAGACCATGGCCATCGCGCCCAAAAAGGGCCTGTTTGACGACATTTCCATTCCCCAGATCATCGCCGGCGCCGCAGCTGCCGCCACGAGCGTCGCGCTTGCCTCCAAGATCGGTATCGCCGGATCGGTGATCGGCGCCGCCGTGAGCTCGGTCATCACCGTTGTGTCCTCGCAGGTCTACCGCCACTTTATCTCTGCCAGCGCCGAAGCCATCAAAGGTACGCACACCGCCGTCGACTACCCCGCCGGCGCCTACGAGCCCGTTGAGTTTAATGCCGAGGAGCACCTGGGGGGCGCCGCGACTACGCAGGAGATGCGCCAGAGTGCGGGACGCGCGACCACGGCCCGCGTCGCCCCTAACAGCCTGCGCGCCAAGGCGGCGGCAGAGCGCAGCCAGACGCAAAAGAAGGTCATCATCTTCTCGATCGCCATCGCCATCGTCGCGGTCATCGCCTGCACCGGTGCCATCCTTATCACCACCGCCGGTGAGGGTCTGGACGAGCGTCCCGAGCCAATCCTTTCGTCGCGCACGACCGAGCACGACGCGGATAACACCGGTCAATCACAAAACCAGCAGGACGACTCGCAGAGCAACTCCTCATCCACCGACTCGTCATCGAACTCCCCCGATCAATCGCAGGGCGTCGATTCCTCTGCGAACAATAGCGGCACGCAATCCGGCACGACCGACTCAAGCCAAACGACTGACGGCTCTCAACCGAGCACGGGCGACCAGACGAGCGGCAATACATCGGGCACGGAATCTACCGACAACAGCAACACCAACAGCTCGAGCGGAACCGCGTCCGGCACAGCATCTGACAGCTCGAGCCAAGGAACGGCATCGGGCAACTAAGCACGTTTGCCT
>CAUFMB010000067.1 GCA_959026535.1 uncultured Collinsella sp.
ATGTCAATCCTGGTCTAACAGAGCCTTTAATAATCATTTGATCCTCGCTCCCGTTGCGAGCGAGGGGCGAACCAAACGCTTTCGTTCGCGAACAGTTCTGTCACCTTGGCGCCGCGCGCGGTGCACACCTGCAGTTTCGCAGCCATAATGGTGGCAAGACAACCAAGAGGGGAGCGGAACCCATGCCGCTGATCTATATCGTTGAGGACGACGAGCCCATCCGTCGCGAGCTCGCCGACATCCTCGCCCGTGCCGGTTTTGGGGTTGAGGCCTGCGGATCGTTCGAGCACGTCTCGCGCGATATTCTCGCCGCCGCTCCCGACCTGGTGCTGCTCGACCTCACACTCCCTGTCAAAGACGGCCAGCACATCTGCCATGAGGTTCGCCGCGAATCCGAGGTTCCCATCATCGTCCTCACGTCGCGCACGACCGAGATAGACGAGGTCATGGCCATGACGCTCGGCGCGGACGACTTTGTTCCCAAGCCCTACAGCGCCCGTGTGCTCGTGGCGCGCATCAACGCACTACTGCGTCGCACCGCGGCGGCGGGCGAGCGCAGCACGCTCGTCCACAAGGGACTGGAGCTCGACCTCGCACGCTCCATGGTCACCAACACGCAAACGGGCACCAGCACCGAGCTCACCAAAAACGAGCTG
This sequence comes from uncultured Collinsella sp., assembly GCA_959026535.1. Lineage (GTDB taxonomy): Bacteria > Actinomycetota > Coriobacteriia > Coriobacteriales > Coriobacteriaceae > Collinsella. The sequence goes on from CAUFMB010000067.1 coordinate 657, forward strand.
CGTATCCTCTCGTTGCTTCTGAGCCGCGCGGGCAAGATCGTCTCGCGCTCGGCCATCATGCAGGACCTGTGGGACTCCGATGCCTTCGTGGACGACAATACGCTCACCGTCAACATCAACCGCCTGCGTACCACGCTCGAAAAAATCGGCATCAAGGGGTATTTGACGACGCATCGCGGCCAAGGCTATTCGGTCTAGGGGCCGGCTATGTCGTTTGGCAAGTTCTTTAAAGATGCGCTGCTTCCCGTCGCCGTGTGGACGTGCGGCGTGCTGCTGAGCTGCTTTGTGCTGACGGTCGCCGGTGCTTCGACATCTATTGTGGTCGTGGCGGTCGGCGTGTCCTTTATCTTTGGTATGCTCGGCATCGTGGTCGAGTACGCGCGCCGTCGCCGTTTTCTGCGTCAGCTGGAGCGTGCGGCCGAGGAGCTCGAGAGTCCCGCATGGGTGCAGGAGATGGTGCAATGCCCGACCTATGCCGAGGGCGAGCTCGAGTACGAGGTCTTGCGTCGCGTGGGCAAAGCTGCTTGCGACGAGGTTGCCGAAGGCCGGCGTCAGACCGATGACTATCGCGACTATATCGAGAGCTGGGTCCACGAGGCCAAGCTGCCCCTGGCGGCGGCCCACCTGATTTTGGAAAACCTGGACGGCAGCGAAGACGACCTGTCGCGCGTGGATGACCTGGGCCGTGAGCTGGCTCGCGTGGAGCGCTATATCGACCAGGCACTGTACTACGCGCGCTCGGAAGTCGTGGAGCGGGACTACCTGATTCGCCGCTGGGATCTCAAGACCTTGGTGACGGGCGCGATTAAAGCCAACGCGCGCGAGCTCATCGCGGCGCACGTGGCCCCGGTGTGCGAGAACCTCGACTTTGAGGTCTTTACCGACGAGAAGTGGCTCGAGTTTATCTTGGGGCAGCTCATCCAGAACAGCATTAAATACGCGTGCGAGGACGGCGCGAAGATCGTGTTTTCGGGCGCGTTGCTGGACGAGGGTCTGGCGAGTGAGCGCATTGAGCTCACTGTTGCCGATAACGGCTGCGGCGTGAGTGCGGCAGACCTGCCACGCGTGTTCGAGAAGGGCTTTACCGGCGACAACGGCCGCACCACCAAGCGCGCAACGGGCATCGGCCTCTATCTGGTGGCACGCCTGTGCTCCAAGATGGGCATCGACGTCACCGCGGCATCCGATTCCGGCGAAGGCTTTGTTGTCACGTTTGCCTTCTCAACCAACAAGTTCCAATACTTTGAGTAGTCAGCCCGTATAGCGTAGACGTTCAGGATCTTCCCATTTAAGAAGAAATCAGGCTTTTCGGCAGCTATATTCCCGAACGGGAACATTGCTAATGTAGTCAACACTATATTCCCGTACATGAACATAGTGCTACAGTTTTATACTATGTTCACGGGTAGGAATATAGCTGGAGGCGTTATGAGAACGGTGATAACGATTAAAAAGCTGGATGGGCGCGTCAAGCTCAAACCGTCGGAAGCCGCTTTCTCGGAGCGCACGGTTTTCGATCCCTCTGAGATAGGGAAGGCCCTTAGGCTCAGAAGGCGTGAGCTCGGCTTGACTCAACGTGACGTCGCGACTATGACGGGTCGCAGCCTTCGTGTAATTGGTGATATCGAACGGGGGCGGACAACGGTCGAAATTGGTGTCATTTTCGATTACGCCTCCATCGTGGATATTGATTTTATTCTGAAGGTGAGGGGGAAGTAATGGATGGCACGCTGTTCGTTCACCGTGAGTTTAATGGGTCTTACCAGCTGGTCGGCATATTGGAGGAAAATGCGGGGTTTCCGATATTCACCTATAGCCCCAAATATCTCGAGAGCGGTGATGCGGCGCCGATTTCGATCTCGCTGCCGTTGACGGCCGAGACATTTAGTCCGGACGCAACGGGTTCCTTTTTCTCCGGCATCATTCCGGAGGGGCAGCTCAACAGGGACCTTGAGAAAAGGGCGCGAGCGGAACGCGGAGATTACTTCAAGGTACTCGATTTGGTCCGCGATGAACCCGTCGGCGCCCTGGTTCTGACGCGAGAGCCTTCGGGCGACAGCCTCGAAATGGACTATGAAGAGATAGGTGCGGAACAGCTAAGCGGGCTGGCATACGCACCGGCGGAGGTTGCTTTTGATTTAGCGCTAGAGAGTCGAATCTCCCTTGCAGGTGCTCAGGCGAAGATCGGTCTCTACCATACGGGCGATGACCCATGTGGTGGATGGTACCTGCCTCATGGAGCGGCTCCATCCACGCACATTCTCAAGGCGGGGTCGAAAACGTTCCCGGGCGAGACAGTGTGCGAAGCGATGTGCGTGAGAGCCGCCTCTCTGATGGACCTATCGGCCGAAGAGTGTTTTCTTATCCGAGTTGAGGATGCCGAGCCAATTATCGCCGTGAAGCGATTTGACCGAGTAACGTCTGATGCCGGACGCTCGGTTGACGGATTGCCAATTCCATACCGTTTGCATCAGGAAGATGTTTGTCAGGCCAAGGGCGTCTCGCGTGAGCTTAAATATGAGCCGACGGGCGTCAATTACCTGGGGCTTATCGTCGATGCGGTGCGAAGGGCGTCGACGAATCAAATGGAGGACAGGTTCCTTGTCGGCTATAACCAGCTGTTCGACTATGCCGTAGGTAACTGTGATAACCATCTAAAGAACTGGTCGCTCGTATGGGACGAAAGTTGGAAGCAGGTGAGGTTGGCGCCGCTCTATGACGTGCTGTGCACAACGGTTTACCCCAGTCTCGTTCGTGAGATGGGCGTCTCGTTTGGTGGGAGCCGCAAGATTGACGAAGTAACGCGCGGGTCGGTGATGAGCCAAATGATTGGGGCGGGTTTGCCCGGGGGAATTGTCGCCGGAATGATTGCTGATACCTGCAATGAGGTTCCAGACGCGCTAAGAGACGCCGCGCGCGGTCTCAAAGAAGAGGGTTTTCCCGAAGCGGAGGTAATGTTCGAGAAGATCATTCCAGAAGTGCAAGCTCGTCTAAGCAGGATCGCCTTATAGTAAAAACGTGCCATCCCAAACAAAACGTGCCGCCCCAAACGGGGCGGCACGCCATTTTTCTATCAGACAACTCGCTGAAGTAAGGCTGCGAAGGCCGCGAGGCCGGGAGGGGTTTCCTAAGGGCACATCCCGCAGCCGCAACGCGGCGAGGACGTGCCCGTGGAAACCCCGCAGGCCCCGCGGCCGATGGGAGCAACGCTACTTCACGACCAAGATGTCGCAGTCGGTGTTGCGCAGCAGGAACGTCGAAATCGAACCCAGCAGCGCATACTTGATCGAGGACAGGCCGCGGGCGCCGCAGAGCACCAGGTCGGGCTTAACCACGTCGAGCATCTCGTCCTTGAGCGTCTCGCGAATGCGGCCGGCGCGAATCATGACCTCGACCTCGGGAATGTCGGGATTGGCCTTGGCCTCTTCGAGTTGCTTGGCGATGGAGTTCTTAAATGCCTCCTCTAGGCCGTTGACCAGATCGACCGGATAGGAACCGGCGCTCTCGAGCGCCGTGGAATCGATAACGTGGCCGATGATTAGCTTGGCGCCGTTGTTCGCGGCGACCTTGATGGCGCGTGCGAGCACAAAATCCTGCTGCTCAGTACCGTCGAGTGAAACAAATACCTTGGTGTAGCCCTCGTTCATGGTTTCCTCCTTGGTCTATCGCACGGGCGCGGGGCTCGTGCATCGGGCGGGCGCGGGCGCGTTGGCCGCCGGACACTTTATCTTGTTGCAGTTATACCCAAGGATTTGGGTTTGACCGCTCGCAATTCTGTGAACGGGCGAGTTTTTTGGTAAGGGTAGGCGCAGGCGCGCCGCCAACGGTTGATAATGGGACATCGCCCGCACCGTCCGCAGAACAATATCGGCGGGTGTCTAACGAGGGGGTCCCTTTGGATATTATCGAGCTTCTAAAATCTGCCTTCATGGGCCTGGTCGAGGGCATCACCGAATGGCTGCCTGTTTCGTCGACCGGTCACATGATCTTGGTGGACGAGTTCGTCAAGATGAACGTGAGCGAGACGTTCTGGAATATGTTCCTGGTCGTGATTCAGCTCGGCGCCATTCTGGCCGTCTGTGTGCTGTTCTTCCATGAGCTCAATCCGTTCTCGCCCAGCAAGGGCAAGGAGGGCCGTCGCGACACCTGGGTGCTGTGGGGCAAGATTGTGCTCGGCTGCATTCCCGCCGCGGCGATCGGCCTGCCACTCAACGACTGGATGGAGGAGCATTTCTACAATGCTCCCGTCGTGGCGCTGGCGCTCATTGTGTACGGCGTGCTGTTTATCGTGATCGAGAACTGGCGCGCGAGCAAGCGCGAGGAAATGGCCGTTGCCGGTTCGTTTGGTTCGCGTGCTGTGGTGTCGGGTGGACGTCCCGCCGGTGCACACTTTGCGGCGCCCGTGGCAGATGTTGCCGAGGACGAGGACGATGACGAGGATCTGGACTTTGGTTCCATCACCACGCTCGAGGACCTAAGTTGGAAGACCGCACTGGGTATCGGATGCTTTCAGGTGCTCTCGCTGATTCCGGGCACGTCGCGCTCCGGTTCCACCATCATCGGCGGCCTGCTTTTGGGCTGCACGCGTTCGGTGGCGTCCAAGTTTACGTTCTTCCTGGCCATCCCTGTCATGTTTGGCGCGAGTGCGCTCAAGCTGGTCAAGTATTTCATCAAGGGCGGTACGTTCGGTGCCAACGAGGTCGCCATCTTGGGCGTGGGCTGCGTTGTGGCCTTTGTGGTTTCGCTCATCGCCATCAAGTGGCTCATGGGCTTCGTCCGCCGTCACGACTTCAAGTGCTTCGGCGTCTACCGCATCATTCTGGGCATCGTGGTGCTTGCGTACTTCTTCGTCTTGGAGCCGATGCTCGGCCTCTAACTTAGTCGACGCTGCGCGGCGGTCAGGGCGACAACTTGTCATTCAAAGGGGGTGGCATGACCAAAAGGTCTATGCCACCCCCTTTTCATGCCAATTTGTTCGCTCTGGCCGCCGCTCGCTGCTGTTGCCATGACATCGGTGGTTTCGTGATTGTCAATAGATTGGTGCAAAGTAACCTGACCCCATTGCGCCAAATCCGCTGGGGCGGGCCTGACGGTGACGCACGGAGTCGTGGTGTGATTTGCGTCGGTGTCCGCGCGGCTCGGTATACTGGTACGGCTCAAACTATGGCGCCGCCCGCAGGCGCGCCGTCCGTCAGATGAGGAGTCACCCATGACCCAGCCCTTGCCCTGGGAAAAGAATGCCGCGGTACCCGTGCCGCCCGCGCCGGAACCCGTGCCGCTCGATGCATACACCGCCCCCGCTGCGCCGGAGCCCGAGCTCGTCCCGCTCGACATCTACGACGCTCCCGCGCCGGCACCCAAACCCGCCAAGCCGCTCGTCGACATCGACAGCCTTAATTCCGCCCAGCGCGAGGCAGTTCTGACCACCGAGGGCCCGTTGCTGGTGCTTGCCGGCGCCGGCTCGGGCAAGACCCGCGTCTTGACCTTCCGCATCGCACATATGCTCGGCGATCTGGGCGTTAAGCCTTGGCAGGTTCTTGCCATCACGTTTACCAACAAGGCCGCGGCCGAGATGCGCGAGCGTCTGGCGGCGCTCATCCCCAGCGGCACCCGCGGCATGTGGGTGTGCACCTTCCATGCCATGTGCGTGCGCATGCTGCGCGAGGACGCCGACCTGCTGGGCTACACCGGTCAGTTCACCATCTACGATGACGATGACTCAAAGCGCATGGTGCGTGACATTATGCAGGCGCTCGGCATCGAGCAAAAGCAGTTCCCCATCAACATGATCCGCAGCAAGATCAGTTCGGCCAAAAACGCCATGATCGGCCCCGAGGACATGCTCAAGTCCGCCGATAGCCCCAACGACAAAAAGGCCGCGCAGGTCTACCTGGAGCTGGAGCGCCGCCTGCGCGCCGCTAACGCGATGGACTTCGACGACCTGCTCGTGCGCACGCTCGAGCTGCTGCGCACCCGTCCCGAGGTGCTCGACAAGTACCAAGAGCGCTTCCGCTACATTAGCGTCGACGAGTACCAGGACACCAACCACGTCCAGTACGAGATCGCCAACCTGCTGGCCGCCAAGTACCAAAACCTCATGGTCGTGGGCGACGATGACCAGTCCATTTACAGCTGGCGCGGCGCCGACATCACCAACATCCTGGACTTTGAGCAGGACTTTAAAAACTGCAAGACCGTTAAGCTGGAGCAGAACTACCGCTCCACGGGCCATATCCTGAGCGCCGCCAATGCCGTGGTGCGCCACAACTCGCAGCGCAAGGACAAGCGCCTGTTTACGGCCGAGGGCGATGGCGAGAAGATCCAGGCCTTCCAGGCGAGCGACGAGCGCGATGAGGGCCGCTGGATTGCCGGCGAGATCGAAAAGCTGCACTCCAAAGGCACGAGTTACGACGACATCGCCGTGTTCTACCGCACCAACGCCCAGTCGCGTATCCTCGAAGATATGTTCCTGCGCGCAGGCGTGCCCTACAAGATTGTGGGCGGCACGCGGTTCTTCGACCGTGCCGAGATCCGCGACGTCATGGCCTACCTCAAGATGATCGTGAACCCGGCAGACGAGATGAGCGTCAAGCGCGTCATCAACACGCCGCGCCGCGGCATCGGCTCCACCTCGATCCAAAAGATTGAGCAGCTGGCGCGCGACAACCGTTGCTCGTTCTTCCAGGCTTGCGAGATCGCGTGCGCCGAAACCGGCATGTTTAGCGCCAAGGTGCGCAATGGCCTGTCGAGCTTTGTGTCTCTGGTGCGCGAGGGTCGCCGCATGGACGGCGAGCTCAAGGACGTCGTCGAGATGATCGTCGATAAGACGGGCCTGCTGCAGGCTTTCCGCGCCGAGGGCACCATGGAGTCCGAGAGCCGCGCCGAGAACATCCAGGAATTCCTGGGCGTCGCCGCCGAATTTGAGGAGACGCACGAGGATATCGAGGGTACGCTCGAGAGCCTAGAAGAGCTGCGCGCAGCCGGTGTTGCCGATGTGCCTGCTAGCGCCGAGCCCGAGCCTGTCGTGGTGAGCGCGCCTGCGCCCGAACCGGGGCCATCTGCCCCGGTATCCTCGTTTGAGGCGCTCGTTGGCGCGCGTGACGCCGCGGGCTCCAATCCGCTCGATAGCTTGGCCGCTCCGGCGCTGTCTCCGCAGGATGCCCTGGCCGCCGCCATCGCGGGCAACGCGTATGCCGCGCCGACGGAGATGCCGGCGGGTGCCGTGCATGCCGACGAGATCGAGCGCACCTACGGTCCGCTCACCTGTAAGGCGCTGCCGGCGCTCATGGAGTGGCTGGCCCTGCGCTCCGACTTGGATTCCCTGGCCGGCGAGACGCATGCCATTACCATGATGACCATCCACTCCGCCAAGGGCCTGGAGTTCCCGGCGGTGTTCGTGGCCGGCATGGAGGAGGGTATCTTCCCGCACGTGCACGACTTTGGCGGTAGTGACGATCCGGGCAAGCTCGAGGAGGAGCGTCGCTTGGCCTACGTCGCCATCACGCGTGCTCGCAAGCGCCTGTTCCTGACCTATGCGGCCACGCGTCGCACCTACGGCTCGACCTCTGCCAACCCGCGCTCGCGCTTCCTCAACGAGATTCCGTTTGAGGACATCGAGTTTAGCGGTATCGGTTCTGCCGGTTTTGAGGGCACGGGCTGGGAGAAGCGCGGCGACCGTCACGGCACGTTTGGCTCGGGTATGGGCTCGGACATGTATGGCGGCAAGGTGTTTGGCTCGCATACGCGCTCGACCGGCGGCTCTGGATCGCGCAGCGGATCGAGCTTCGATGACTTCTTTGGCGGCAGCACTTATGGTACCGAGCGCCATCGTGGGGTTTCGCCCGACGCCGGCCGTGCTGCCTCGACCTTTGGCTCGGGCGCGCCGCGAGCCAAAAAGCCGTCATCCAAGGTATCCCCGACGGTGGAGCGCAAGGTCGATCGTGCCAGCGCATCGCAGGACTTTGCCGCGGGCGATACCGTGAGCCACAAGACCTTTGGCACGGGTACCGTGATCTCGGTCGCTGGAGACATGATCGAGGTTCAATTCGAAAAGACCGGCCAGACCAAAAAGTTGATGAAAGGTTTTGCACCGATCGTCAAGCTGTCGTGATCATGGCGGACCTGGGCGGGCGTATGGGGCAACATCGCCTGCTCGGGCAGTCCTGCGCAAGACGGAGGCCACATTAAGTGGCCTCCTTTGCGTTCAAGACTTTAGTCTGCTGGGCGCGCAGCGGCCAGCTTTAAACCACCCGCTACGCGGGTGGAGACAAACGGCTTTACAAAGCCACCCCTCCGGCCGA
>CAUFMB010000068.1 GCA_959026535.1 uncultured Collinsella sp.
GTGGGCGGCGGTGCTGATTCGCAATATAGGTGGTGTCGAAAGGGCCTAGGACTCACGCAGCCGCTAAACGCGATGTCGAATGCGCGCTTCACTGCCCTATATGCCAAGCGCGAGCGGTCCCAGTCCATGATGGATTGCATGGCCTTGTAACGGCCGGCGCCCTCGCGCCGGTCCATGGCCTGGGCAATCAGTGCCGCCCCCGCAGGCGCACAGCTCTTTGTTACTTCTTTAGCAGCCATAGTCAAAAATACATCCCCGTTCCCCAGGGATCCCCCAATCGGTAAATTCAAAAATGCGAACGAATTGCCAGTGCGACGTCTCCCTTACGTTTTGCTGGGAACGTCGAGCGGTAGCAGCTCCCTAAATGCGGAGTTACCTTCGCCCACGTCTACCAGGCACCAGCGTTTATGGCGGTCGATCTTTTTAACGCGGGCCTCTTGCCCCACCAAGGGACCCTGCTCTATGTGCAACACGCCGTCTTCTATGCGCGCAACGCTGTTGCGCACCACGCCGTCGTCGTCGAGCACGCTGCAATACCAGTCCTGCGCATCGTCCGGCATGGGCATGTACGCCCGCTCCCTACTACCGGCGATGCGGCAGCCAAAGCTCAGCTGGGCTAAAGCCCTGTCGAGTGCGGCAGCATCGTGCGTGGCGACGAAGAAATATTCCTTGTACATGGGTTTGGTTTGGAGCGACCAGGCGCCGTCCCGCTTAAACCAGAACTCCTTTTGCATCACAAAAGCGTCCTGCATCAGCTCGTGCGGGATAATGCGGCGAACCTTTTCGCAGGTCTCGCGCTCTTTACCGTTGGGGGTGTGGACCAGATACCAGCGGACGCGGCCGTGCTGGTTGTTGGTGCTGGCGCCGTTAAAAGCGCCCGGCAGCTGCTCTTGGCGCCGTGCCGTCTGTTCCATGTTCTCGCCCCCTCTTTTGGCGTTGCGATGCACGCAAATGCAGGGGCGTTTAGAACAGGCTTCTCGCTCGCAGCTAGGCGCAGTCGCAAAAGTACAGGTTTTTGTAGGGGGATATGGAGATGCACCTACTGGCAGTATATTTTGCGTAATCTGGGCAAACGCTGATTAATTGCTCGTATAATGTCGTCTGTCGAAAGATACAAAAACCTGTACCTTTTTGTGCAACAAAAAAGCCGCTCAACCAGCGGCTTTTCTTATTTTGGTAAGAAAAAAGGCGACCGCCCTTTGTGGACGGTCGCCTTTGTTAATTGTTGTGAAGTTCGCCTTAGGCGCGAGTCTTGATCTCCTCGGTCACCTTGGCAACAAACTCGTCAACGCTCATCTGAACGGTCTCGTTGGAGCGATCGCGGACGGAGATGTTGCCGGCCTCGACCTCCTTCTCGCCCAGGATGAGCATGTAGGGCACGCGGTCGATGCTGCGGGCCTCGCGGATCTTGTAGCCGATCTTCTCGTCGCGATCGTCGCAGACCACGCGAATGCCGGCCTCCTCCAGCTTGGCGCACACCTCGTGGGCGTAGTCGCGGCTCTTCTCGGACACGGGCAGAGCCTTAACCTGCACGGGAGCCAGCCAGGTGGGGAACTTGCCCGCAAAGTGCTCAATCAGAATACCGATGAAGCGCTCGATGGAACCAAAGCATACGCGGTGCAGCATGATGGGACGCTTCTTGGTGCCGTCGGCGTCCACGTACTCAAGATCAAAGTTGAGCGGCATCTGGAAGTCGAGCTGCACGGTACCGCACTGCCAGGTACGGCCGAGCGAGTCCTCCAGGTGGAAGTCGATCTTGGGGCCGTAGAAGGCGCCGTCGCCCTCGTTGACCTCGTAGTCCATGTGCAGCTGCTCCAGAGCGGTGCGCAGGCCCTCCTCGGCGCGAGCCCAGTCCTCGTCCGAGCCCATGGAGTCCTCGGGGCGGGTGGAAAGCTCAACGTGGTACTTAAAGCCAAACTTCTGGTACACGGAGTCGATGAGGTTGACCACGCCCACGATCTCGTCGGTCAGCTGGTCGGGACGCACAAACAGGTGGGCGTCGTCCTGGTTAAAGCAGCGCACGCGGAACAGACCGTGCAGGGCGCCGCGCAGCTCGTGGCGGTGCACCAGACCAATCTCGCCGGCGCGGATGGGCAGCTCGCGGTAGGAGTGCGGCTTGGAGGCGTACACAAGCACGCCGCCCGGGCAGTTCATGGGCTTAATGCAGTACTCTTCGTCGTCAATGACGGTGGAGTACATGTTGTCCTTATAGTGATCCCAGTGGCCCGAGGTCTTCCACAGCTGCTTGTTCATGATGAGCGGCGTGGAGATCTCCACGTAGCCGGCCTTGTGATGGATCTCGCGCCAGTAGTCCAGCAGCGTGTTCTTAAGGATCATGCCGTTGGGCAGGAAGAACGGGAAGCCGGGGGCCTCGTCGCGCATCATAAAGAGGTCCATCTCGCGGCCGATCTTGCGGTGGTCGCGCTTCTTGGCCTCCTCCAGCATGTGCATGTGCTCGTCGAGCTCCTCCTTGGTGGCAAAGGCGACGCCGTTGATGCGGGTGAGCATCTTGTTGTCCTTATCGCCCTTCCAGTAGGCGCCCGAGACGCCGGTGAGCTTAAAGGCCTTCAGCGCCTTGGTGTAGCAGATGTGGGGGCCGACGCACATGTCGATGTAGTCGCCCTGCTGGTAGAAGGTGATGCGGGCGTCGTCGTCCAGGTCGCCGATGTGCTCGACCTTGTACTTCTCGCCGCGCTCCTCCATAAGGGCGATGGCCTCGGCGCGAGGCTTCTCGTACACGGAAAACTTGAGGTTCTCCTTGACGATCTTCTTCATCTCGGCCTCGATCGCGGGGAAGTCGTCCTCGCTGATCTTGACGCCCTCGGGAAGGTCGACGTCGTAGTAAAAACCGTTGTCGGTCGCGGGGCCGTAGGCAAAGTCGGCCTCGGGATAGAGACGCTTGATGGCCTGCGCCATGATGTGCGCGGCAGAGTGGCGGATGACGTGCGTGACCTCGTCCTGCGGGAGCTCGGCCACCGAACCGTCATTGTAGAGTGCCTTCATGGGTATGTTTTCTCCTCTCGGATGCCTGATGCAAGTGTATGCGATGCGCTCGGCGTTTTTGACTTGCATCATTATAGGCAGGTTGCCTTGGTATACAAGCGCCCGCCGAACCTTAATGGCGCGGCGGGCGATTTTCTACGCATGCTTCATCGTGTGGGGCGGGATGTTTGCGGGGCGCGCGTGCGGCTTGCGCGGGACGCGCGGTGCACGTGGCCTGCGGCCGGCCCGGCGATGGATGCGTTACTGGATGCGAGTTCGGCAGTAGGGGCAGACCTTCCAGTGCGCATCGAGCGGGCGATGGCAGCTGGGGCACACGTTGCGAACCTGGGTATCGCACACGGGGCAGACCACAAAGTCCTTCTCGATGGGCGCGCCGCACTGCGGGCAGGTGCCGTACTGGGCAAGCTGGCGCTCGCGCAGGGCCATGTCCAGCTCCTGCTCCTCGCGGTCGGCCGCGTAGGAGTGCGGACGCAGGACCAGATAGGCGATGAGACCCACAAACGGGATGAGGGCAATGATGCCCCATGCCACGTAGGCGCTGGCGCCGCGGCGACGAGCGTCGATGAACACATAGACGACCGACAGCACGTACAGGGCGATGATAAAGCCAACAAAGGCATAGATGACGCCCATAAGCTGCGGCGACATGAGCTCGGAGATGTACTTGGACATTGAGGTGTACCTTTCGGAATATTTACAGTCCGGTCAAGTTTACCACGGGGTTTATTTATATGGGACTACGGCTGGGCACAGGGCTGGCGCGGACACAAACATCTCAATCTGTAACAGGTGGGAGCGGAATCCGGGTCTAGATGTTACAGATCGAGACACAGCGGTCCCTCCCCGACCTCAATCTCAATCTGTAACATATTGAACCCCAAAATCCCTCTTACTGTTACAGATCGAGACATTCAAAATCCGTCGGAAGGTTTGTCTCGATCTGTAACATCTACAACCCAAATCATCAGCTAACTGTTACAGAACGAGACAAACCTCTGACACCAGGGACGGCAGACGAGGTTATCGACGTTACTGAGTCTCCCCTCGCCTGCCGTTGGCGGATGCAGCGGGGCTGTTCGCCGCATTGCCGCTGCACTGGGGCTGTGCAGACCGTAGGATAGTCCTATTGACGGCCTGTCAACTCGTCTGGGAGGCACTGTGGCGGAAACGTTTGATATCGCGATTGTTGGCGCTGGCATCACGGGATGCGCCATCGCGCGGCAGCTCGCGCGGTTTGACCTGTCCATTTGCGTGGTCGAAGCGGCCAACGACATAGCACTGGGGGCTTCGAAGGCCAACGGCGGCCTGGTGCACGCCGGCTACGATCCGGCGCCGGGCACCGTAAAGGCGCAGGTCAACGCCCGTGGTTGCGAGCTGTATGGCACATGGGCCCAGGAGCTGGGCTTTTTGTTCCGCCGCACCGGGTCGATGGTGCTGGGCTTTAGCGACGAGGACCGGACACACCTGGAGAAGCTGCGCCGCAATGGGCTGGCGAACGGCGTACCCGAGCTGTCAATCATTGGCCCCGAGCGCATCCACGAACTTGAACCGCGTGCCAGTGCCGACGCAACATGCGCGCTGTGGTGTCCCTCGACCGGTTACGTTGACCCGTTTGAAGTGGCCATCGCCACGCTGGAGAACGCGGTTGCCAACGGCGTGACGTTTATGCGCTCCGCACCGGTGGAGGCCATTGAGGTTGCTGGCTCGCACGACGAGGACGTTTCAGCCGACGGCAAGGTCCGCGCACGCTTTACGCTGTTGACGCCCGCCGGCGACGTGCGTTGCCGTTACCTGATCAACGCCGCGGGCAACGGTGCCGCGGACATCTCGCATATGGTGGGCGCCGAGGACTTCCAGATGGTCTGGCGCCAGGGCAACATCGTGGTGCTGGACAAGGAGCCTCGTGCGCTCATGCCGCTCTACCCCGTTCCAACGCCAGTGTCCAAGGGCGTTATCGTCACGGGTACCGTACACGGCAACACCGTGATTACCGCGACCGCTGCCGTGCGTGAGCCCGGCGACACGCAGACCTATGCGAGCGATGTCAATGCGCTGCTGAGCGGCGCGCGCAAGCTGGTACCCGATCTGGACACGCGTCGCGTGGTGCGCGCGTTTGCCGGTGGACGCCCGGTCATTAAGGGAACGAACGACTTTTTTATTGGACAGTCGGCCGTGGTGCCGGGACTGTTCCAGGCGGCGGGCATTCAGTCGCCGGGCGTGGCGAGCGCGCCGGCCATTGCCGAGCGCATGGAGCAGATCTTACGCGATGCCGGTGTTGCCCTGCGCGAGCGGGCCGATTGGGATCCGATTCGCCTCGCGCCGGACGACTTCGACCGTGCGCCGCTTGCGCGCAAGGAGGAGCTCATTGAGTCCGACCCTGCATGGGGGCAGATTGTCTGCCGCTGCGAGACGGTGCCCGAGGCCGAGATTGTTGCCGCGATCCGACGCCGCCCGGGCGCGGTTTCCGTCGAGGGCGTCAAGCGCCGCTGCCGTGCCGGCATGGGTCGGTGCCAAAGTGGTTTTTGCCAGAGCCGCGTGGTGGCAATCCTAGCGCGCGAGCTGGGCTGCGACCCCAGCGAGGTGCTGTTGGAGGACACTGGCTCGTGGCTCGTTGAGGGACCTTTGAAGGGGGTACGCTAGGATGGCGAAATTCAAATCGAGCACGATTGATAGCGATGCCGTTGAAGCGATACCTACGCAGGCCTTCGACGTGGTCGTTATCGGCGGCGGCCCCGCCGGCATGGCTGCCGCGCTTGCCGCGCACAAGGCCTGCGCGCGCGTGGCCATCGTGGAGCGCGAGCAGCACTTGGGCGGCATCCTGCGCCAGTGCATTCACCCCGGCTTTGGGCTATCGCACTTTAAGCAGGAGCTCACCGGCCCTGAGTACGCACAGCGCTTTATCGACCAGGTACGCGCGACCGACATTGCGCTGTTCTTGGACAGCATGGTACTTGGGATTGATTCGGGCGAGTCCACGGAAGACACCGCACTCCACACCGTCACGCTCATGAGCCCCACCGGCATGCTGCAGCTCACCGGGCGCGCGGTCGTCCTTGCCATGGGTTGCCGCGAGCGCACCCGCAGCGAGATCAAGATCCCCGGCAGCCGCCCCGCCGGCGTGTTTACGGCCGGCCTGGCGCAGCGATACATCAATATCGAGAACCTCAAGCCTGGCTCGCGCGCCGTCATTTTGGGCTCGGGCGACATCGGGCTCATCATGGCGCGCCGCTGCACGCTCGAGGGGATTTCGGTCGAGGGCGTGTACGAACTCATGCCCTACGCCAACGGCCTGCGCCGCAATGTGAAAAACTGTCTGGACGACTTTGGCATTCCGCTGCATCTGTCTACCACGGTCACGCGCGTGATCGGGCACGACCGCGTGGAGGCCGTCGGGGTGAGTCGGGTCGATGAGCGCCTGGCACCCATTCCGGGGACCGAGCGAGTTGTTCCGTGCGACACGCTGCTGCTTTCGGTGGGCCTGATTCCCGAGAACGAGCTTTCGGTTGCCGCAGGCGTTGAACTTGACCCACGCACGCGCGGCGCCGTGGTGGACCAGAGTCTGCAAACGGGCGTGCCGGGCATTTTTGCCTGCGGCAACGTGCTGCACGTGCACGACCTGGCCGACAACGTGACGACCGAGTCCGAACGCGCCGGTGCGGCTGCGGCGGCATACGCGCTGGGTGGCAGCTCAGGGGCCGACGTGGACACTGCGGGCACAAGCTGCGAAGCGGGCCCGGGTTGCCAACTCGCTGTCTCCCCCGCCGGTATCGCGGGCTACGCGCTGCCGGGGCGCATTACGGCTGTGACACTCACCAAACTCAACTTCCGCGTACGCCGGCCGGTCGATGCCGCCCGCGTGCGCATTCTGGCAGGCGACGAGGAACTGTTTGCAGGCAAGGTCCGCCCGTTCAAACCGAGCGTTATGGAAAGCTTCCCGCTGCCGGCAAAGGTGATTCAGCGCACACTCGACCTGGGTGTCAGCGAGATTGTTCTTTCCGTCGATCCCGTTGAGGAGGCGTAAGGCCATGAGCATAAACGCGATCGAAACGCTGCAGTTCAACTGCACCACCTGCCCATCCGAGTGCCTCCTGACCGTAGAGGTAGAGCGTGACGCAGACGGCGCCGTGGTAGAGGTGCGCTCCGTGACCGGCAACAGCTGCCCCCGCGGCGATAAGTTTGCGCATCAGGAGCTCACCTGCCCCATGCGCGTGCTCACCACCACCGTGGCCGTATCCGGCGGCGACGAGGCGCTGCTACCCGTGCGCACGGCCGAAGCCATCCCGCTGGAACTCCACGCCCAGGCGATGGACCTCATCCGCGGCCTGATCGTCAACGCCCCCATCCGCATGGGCGACGTCGTGCTAGAGAACCTCCTCAACACCAACATCGACCTAATCGCCAGCATGGACATCGACCCAGCCTAAGCAGCTCATTTGGGACGGGCCTTCATCCCCCTCTGCAGTTGCGGTGGAATAGTTCCTGTTTTATGCCATTGCCCCGGCAAACAGGAGCTATTTCACCGCAACTTATGTGGGGGCGCTTGGGATACCATGGTGGCACTCTAGCGAAAGGATGTTTCATGGCACATGTCGATGACCAGCGCGTGGCGCGCGTGCTCGATGCGCTCGAGGCTCAGCACCCCGGCGCGCAGTTGCTCGTAAACGACCCGTGGTCGATTTATTACCTGACCGGCTTTTACGCCGATATGTTCGAGCGTTTTTGTGGCGTGCTGCTCGCGCGTGATTGCGAGACCGTGATCTTGGTCAACTCCCTGCATAAGCTGCCCGATTATGACAATGCCCGCGTCGCCTATCACACCGATACCGACGTCGTGACCGACGCCATCGCTCGCGAGGTCAATCCGACCAAACCACTCGGCATCGACACCGTTATGCGCTCCGGCTTTTTGATGCCGCTCATGGAGCGCCACGCCGCGAGCGAGTTTTTCCTGGGCGACTTTGCCGTCACTGCCGCACGCACCCACAAGGATGCCGCCGAGCAGGAGCTGATGCGCGCGTCCTCGGCCGCTAACGACGCCGTGATGGCCGACACCATCAAGCTCGTTCACGAAGGCGCGACGGAGCGCGAAATTGCCGACCAGATGCTCGGTCTGTATCGCAAGCACGGCTGCGAGGGCTTTAGCTTTCCGCCCATCGTGAGCTTTGGCGCCAACGCCGGCGACCCGCATCATGAACCCGACGACACCGTGCTCAAGCGCGGCGACGTGGTGCTGTTCGACATTGGCGGACGCCGCTGCAACTACTGCTCGGACATGACGCGCACGTTCTTTTGGGGCGAGCCGGACGAGGAAACGGCGCGCATCTACGACATCGTGCGCCGCGCCAATGAGGCCGCCGAGGCGCTCATCACACCGGGCGTGCGCATGTGCGACCTGGACCGCGCCGCGCGCGACGTGATTGAGGAGGCGGGCTATGGGCAGTACTTTACGCACCGCCTGGGACACTCGATCGGTCTGCAAGACCACGAGCCGGGCGACGTCTCGCTTGTCAACGAGCAAGTCATAGAGCCTGGCATGACGTTCTCCATCGAGCCGGGCATCTACCTCCCCGGCCGCACCGGCGTCCGCATCGAGGACCTTGCCCTGGTTACCGAGTCCGGCGCCGAGATCCTCAATGCCTACCCCCACGATCCAGTCCGCCTAGACTAGGTAATGCAGCAAAGGAACAGTCCCTTTGCCATATCCTGCCAATGCTTCGCCACGAAAGCAGGCTATCTACTACGTTTAACCCGCATGGGTCGACCATGCGGGTCTTTTTTGAAAATAGGCAAGCCTTCTACCTGCACTGATAATTGTTCTCGGGGGAAGCGGGCACTGCGGGGCGCGGCAA
>CAUFMB010000069.1 GCA_959026535.1 uncultured Collinsella sp.
TCACGAGCGGGGGCTCCTATCTTTTCAGTGCCCTCGGATTGGGTCATAGTGTCTGGCGTTGCCAAAGCATCGGCGTCGCCTTGGTCCAGATGTGGCATTTGGGGACAGTCCTAGTCGTTGGGGACGTTCTTAAACGACTAGTCATTCAGGAACGTCCCCAACGACTAGTCATTTAAGTGCGTCCCCAATGAGTACCCAATGAGTGTGTGGGCGAGCAGATTTTCCCGTTTGCCGATTTGTGTCTTGATAAATGTATATAACGACTATAACGTAGTATGAAACATATTGGAAACAATACCGAGGAGGCTGCGTTGAAGAAAAGCAATCTGGGCTATGTGCTGGTGCTGGTCGCCGCGCTTATGTGGGGCAGCATCGGAATCTTTGTAAACGGCATCTCGGCCATGGGCGTTTCGTCCCAGAGCATGGCTGCCTTTCGCTTGTTGGTCGGAGCGCTTATCTTGGCGCCGGTCCTGATGTTTATGGGCTGCCGTCCGGGTGAGGGATCTACCGTGGCTCAGGGTCCGCTGGCCCTGTTCAAGGCAAGCCCTAAAGAGCTTGTTCCTTGCGCGCTTGTCGGTATCGTCGGTTTAGCCGCCGCCAACACCTGCTATTACGAGTGCATGCGCGAGGTGGGTATGTCTACGGCGTCGGTGCTGCTCTACACCTCGCCGGTGTTTGGCGTCATGCTCGGACGCGTGCTTTATCGCGAGGACGTGACTCCCAACAAGCTCGTTGCCATCGCTTTTAACATCGTAGGCTGCGTGCTCGCAGTGACCAATGGCGACCTTTCCGGTTTCCATTTTTCGGTTTGGGGCGTCACGTCGGGCGTGATTGCAGGCCTTTGCGGTGCGTCGCTCGCGGTGTTTAGCCGAATAGCAACCAAGACGGTCCACCCGCTGGCTGTCACGTTTTGGGGCTTTGTTTTTGGCGGCGCGGTTATGGCAGCTATCGCGGCTCCGTGGCCGGATGTCGCCGCGGCAATGTCGCCACAGCTGCTGCTGCTGTTCCTTGGCTTTGGACTCATCCCCACAGCCGTGGCTTACATCTTATATATGCAGGGTCTGTCCATGGGGCTCGAGACGTCGAAAGTTCCCGTCGTAATGTCTTTCGAGACAGTGGCGACCGTCCTGGTGGGCATTGGCATCTATGCCGAGTCCGCCGGCGCGATCAAAGTCCTGGGCATCGTGCTGGTGCTCGCGTCCATCCTGATTATGAATACCGACTTCTCTAAGCTGCGCAACAGCGTGTTTGTCGGTCATGTCATTGAGAGCATGACCTTTAAGCCCAACGCGTGGTGGACGGAGAAATCGCAGGACATGGATCTGTTTAAGGAACGCACCGGCATCGCGCTGGAGCCCACCGTACAGGAAAGCCCCTGGTACTTCGTGCGATAGAGGATTGTGTGCGGCGTCTGACCTGGGGTTATCCAGCCAGCGCCTGCCTATCCAGCCCCAACGTTTCAAGTACGTTAAACCCGTCAACGGTCGATTTTCACCCGCGAACGGTCTTTATACTAATTAGCAATATAAGCAACGTATAAGACGTTATAATGACCATAACGAAAAGGAGGAGGCAAGATGAATCAGATCATTCTCGCATCTCATGGCGGCCTGGCCGCAGGCGCCAAAGACACGCTCGAGATGGTTCTCGGCGACGTGTCGAACGTCCACGTCGTGTCGCTTGCTCGTGACGACAAGGAGCCCATCACCAATAAGGTGGACGCCCTGATCGCCACGTTCAACGTGGACGACACCGTCTATGTGCTGACCGATATGCTCGGCAGCTCGGTCAACAACAACATGGTCGAGCTTTCCAAGAACGGCACGAAGTTCACGGTTGTCAGCGGTTTCAACATCCCGCTGGCGCTCACGCTCGCTATGAGCCCCGTCCCCGTCGAGGGCGCCGAGCTCGCGGCCCTCATCAACGAGGCCCGCAACGGTCTGACCAACCCCAACGCACCGGCCCAGCCCGCCGCGGCTCCCGCCAAGAAGGCCAAGGCGTCCCGTCACAGCTCCGGTCCCGCCAAGATCGTCCTCGCACGTCTTGACTACCGTCTGCTGCACGGCCAGGTCGTCTTTACCTGGACCACCAAGGTCCAGGCCGAGCGCATCATCGTCGTCGACAACGCTGCCGCCAACGATGACATCAAGAAGGGCGCTCTTAAGCTGGCCAAGCCCCAGGGCGTGCGTCTGAACGTCTTCACCGTCGAGCGTGCTCTCGCCAAGATGGACAAGCTCAACACCCTCGGCGAGCGCGTCATGTTCGTCTTTGGCAACACGGCCGAGATGCTGCAGTTCTGCCAGGGCTACAAGCTCGACGCCATCAACCTGGGCGCCACCGCCAACCACGACGGTGCCGATCAGGTCGGCGGCAAGGACAGCTCCGTCTTCCTCGACGCCACCCAGAAGGCCGACGTCAACCAGCTGCTCGACATGGGCATTAAGCTCTATGTCCAGCAGACCCCTACGTATCAGAGCGTCGACATCGACGCCAAGCTGTAATCAACCAGGCTTTTGCCTGACTGAAAGGAGAAGGGTATGAATACGTTCATCAGTGCGGTGCTCGTCGGCCTCGTCGGCGTGTTCTGCATGTGGGACTCCCGCCTGCTCGGTCGTCTTAACTTCGAGCAGCCCCTCGTTGGCGCTACGCTCGTCGGTCTGCTGCTGGGCGATGTGCCCACCGGCCTTGCCGTCGGTGCCGCCGTCGAGCTCGTGTCCATGGGCCTGGTGCAGGTCGGCGCCGCCGTTCCGCCCGATATGGTCCTGGGCGGCATCGTGGCCGCTGCCTTTGCGTGCCTGACCGATGCTTCCGCCGAGACCGCCATGACGATCGCCATCCCGGTCGCCGTCCTGGGTCAGCTCCTCGGCATCGTGTTCCGTTCCATCATCGCCGCCCTCACCCATGTGGCAGATAACGCGATCGATAACGGAAAGTTCAAGACCGCCTACCGTATGCACATCTGCGCCGGCTCCGGTCTGTACGCCGTCATGTACTTCCTGCCGATCTTCCTCGCCGTCTTTGTTGGCACCGACCTGGTTCAGGCCATCGTCAACATGGTTCCCGAGTGGCTGTCCACTGGTCTTAACGTTTCGACCAAGATCATGACCGCCTACGGCTTGGCCCTGCTGCTCACCATGATGATCAAGAAGGGTATGACTCCGTTCCTGTTCATCGGTTTCCTGCTCGCCGCTTACCTCAACCTGTCCGTCATCGCGGTCGCTCTGATCGGTGTGTGCCTGGCTGTCGTCTTCATGGGCTTCAAGTTCAACGGTTCCCATGCAGCCGCCGGTGTCGATTCCGACTACGATCCGCTCGAAGACGACGAAGACTAAGGAGGAACACACTATGGCAACCGCAACCAAGGACGTGTCCCTGAACAAGAAGGTCAGCCAGTTCTTCTGGCGCTCCTGGGCCATCCAGGCCTCTTGGAACTACGAGCGTCAGATGAACATGGGCTTCCTCTACGGCATGGTTCCCACGCTCGATCGCCTCTATCCGGATGAGTCCGACCCCAAGCAGCTCGCTGCTAAGAAAGAGGCTTACCACCGTCACATGGCGTTCTACAACTGCACCCCGCAGACGAGCGCTTTCATCCTGGGCCTCTCCGCCTCCATGGAGGAGGAGTACGCCAAGGATCCCGAGAACTTCGATCCCGATTCGATCAACGCGGTCAAGACCTCCCTCATGGGTCCGCTTTCCGGCATCGGTGACTCCTTCTTCCAGGGCACCATCCGCGTTATCGCCTTTGGCCTGGGCGTTCAGCTGGCTCAGCAGGGCTCCATCATGGGCCCGATCCTGGCTATGCTCATCTCCATCGTCCCCTCTGTGCTGATCACTTGGTTCGCAGCCAAGATGGGTTATCAGGGCGGCCACGAGTACCTGAGCAAGCTTCAGGGCGGCGACCTCATGGAGAAGCTCATGTATGTCTGCGGCATCGTGGGTCTTATGTCCGTGGGCGGCATGATCGCTACGCTGATCGGCGCCACCACCCCGCTGCAGTTCGCTGAGGGCACCGTCGTGATCCAGGACATCCTGGACGGCATGATGCCCCAGATGATCTCCCTCGGCCTCACTGGCCTTATGTACTGGCTCATCAAGAAGAACGTCAACACCGGTTGGCTTCTCGTGATCGCCATTGTGGGCGGCATCGCCCTCTCCGCGGCCGGCATCCTGGCCTAGTCGCGACCAAACGCTTAACCGCTTTCCCCCGGGGGCCTGCCTGGCATCCCATACCCCAGGCAGGCTTCCATCCCTAAAATGCGACAATGGGACAGTCCCTTTGTCGCATCCTCAACGGGCCGGCGACTCGGTCCAAACCACGGTAACCCTGCGAGCGCCCGGCAATGTGGTGCCGCAAAAATCGAAAGGAATGTGTCAGATGTACGAGATCGACCTTAACCTCCCTAAGCAGATCGTCGCTGACGTCCTGTCCAACCACGAGATCCACAGCGTCGCCTTCGTCGGCTGCGGTGCTTCCATGTCCGACCTTTACCCCGCCAAGTACTTCCTGGCCAACAACACGGACAAGCTGAACGTTCAGATCTTCACCGCTAACGAGTTCAACTACGACACGCCTTCTTGGGTCAACGAGCACACCTTCGTGATCACCTGCTCCCTCGGTGGCTCCACGCCCGAGACCGTCGAGGCCAACAAGACCGCCAAGAAGCACAACTGCCCGGTTGTCTCCCTCACCAACAAGGCTGGCTCCGCTCTGACCGTCGACGCCGACCACGTCATCGTTCACGGCTTCCACGCCAACCATGCTGCCAAGGCCGAGAAGCCCGCCTACGCCATCGCTCTTGCTCTCGAGATCCTTCAGCAGACCGAGGGCTATGATCACTACGAGGACATGATCACCGGCCTCACCAACATCTTCGAGCTCATCCAGAACGCTGCTGAGTCCGCCAAGGGCCTGGCCAAGCAGTTCGCTCAGGACTTCAAGGACGACAAGATGGTCTACTTCATGGCCTCCGGTGCCTCCGAGAAGATGGCATACTCTCACGCCGCCTTCCTGTTCACCGAGATGCAGTGGATCGACGCCGCCGCCTACAACACCGGCGAGTACTTCCACGGCCCGTTCGAGGTTTCCACCGAGGGTAAGCCCTACATCTTCTTCATGTCCGACGGTGCTACCCGTCCGATGGACGCTCGCGCCCTCACCTTCCTGCAGCGCATGGGCGCCAAGGTCGCTCTGATCGACGCCAAGGACTACGGCCTGGCCGACGCCGTGCCGGCAAGCGTCCTCACCTACTTCAACCCGCTGCTACACCTCGCCGTTATGCGCGAGTACGGCAACCAGCTCGCCGAGGCCCGTCAGCACCCGCTGACCATGCGTCGCTACATGTGGAAGCTTTCCTACTAATCACAAGTAAGTAGACCTTACGGGTTGATTGAGAGGGGATGGGGTTTGTGCCCTGTCCCCTTTTCTGCTTTGGGGAGGGCGTGCCCGTTGCGCTGCAAAACCCCAGATAAAACCTACCAAAATAAACCTGTCCCTTTTTGGCAGGTGGGAGGAGATGCGTATGATCAAGGCAGTGCTGTTTGATATGGACGGCGTGCTGGTCGATACCGAGTGGTTCTACAACCGCCGCCGCGTGGCGTTTATGGAAGAGAAGGGGTTTCACTTTGACGAGATCCCCGATCTTTCGGGGTCTAACGAACCGGCCATTTGGGAGGCACTGGTTCCCGACGATGTCGAGCTGCGCGAGCGCCTGCGCGTAGAGTACAAGCATGTCTACAGCCCGGTCCATCCCGTTCCGTATGCCGAACTGCTTAACGAGCAGACGGCGCCGGTAATGCGTGCGCTGCGCGCGCGTGGTGTGAAGTGCGCCATCGCGAGCTCGTCCTACCGTGAGCTTATCGACGAGTTGGTGGAGATTGCCGACATTGCCGACGTGCTGGACTACACCATCAGCGGCCACGAGTGCAGCGCGTTTAAGCCCGACCCCGAGATCTACCAGCGCGCCATGGAGGCGCTGGGCGTGGAGCCCGCTGAGTGCCTGGTGATCGAGGACTCGCCCATGGGCATCGAGGCCGGCAAGCGCTCCGGTGCCCACGTCCTGGCGCTGCGTCCGCACGAGGGCGTCAACCTCGATCAATCGCGAGCCGATGCCGTTATTGATAATCTGACCGACATTTTGGCCGCTTTGTAGTGTCAATCCGCCGCGAGAAGCACGGGTTCAAACGTTTTTTGCGGTGGATTGGCTCAATTTGGTTTCGATTTTGATCCGTTTGGCTTCGATTCGGGCTAAGTGAGTAGACTTTTTAGCGCGGGCCGAGCACAATGCATATCTTCCTTTGTAAAACCGCAGGTCACAGGGGTGGCGGTTTTGGGTGTGCTCTGCAGGTCGCGTAAAGTCTACTCACTTGTAATTTGGGCCTTTGGTCGTGGGGGTTGCTGGTCCCGCTTTGGTTGTCGAGAGAGGGTGAATTGAAGCGCCCCCGCACGCTCCATGCTACAATCGCCGACATGCCTCACAACTAGATTTGCCTTCGAAAGGAGCCCGCGTGGCGAACGCCATCGATCAGCTCACGGACCGTGTGCTCGTGCTCGGCCGCCTTACCATCGTCCGCCGCGCCATTACTGCCGTGGCGGTCACGATTTCTGCCGTTCTCCAGACATTCCTGATCCAGGCGTTCATTCAACCCGCCGACCTGCTTCCGAGCGGCCTCACCGGCGTTGCGGTCCTGCTCGATCGCGTTACCTCGCTCGGCGGCGTTCACATCGACATCTCGCTCGGTATGCTCGCGCTCAACATTCCCGTGGCGCTCCTATGCTGGAGCGGCATTAGCAAGCGCTTCGTCATCTTCTCGATGATGCAGGTTGTGCTCTCGTCGCTGTTCCTCAACGTCTTTCACTTCGCTCCGTTTTTGGGTGACAAGATCATGCTCATCATTTTTGGCGGCGTGGTCTCGGGTCTGGGCGCTGCCATCGCGCTTAAATCCGGCGCATCCACCGGCGGCACCGACTTTATCGCGCTGTGGGTTTCCAACCACACGGGCAAGACCATCTGGGGCGTCATCTTTGGTTTCAACTGCTTTATCCTGGCGATCTTTGGTTTTATGTTTGGCTGGGACAAGGCGGCGTATTCCATCGTGTTCCAGTTTATTTCGACCAAGACCATCGACAGTTTCTATCGTCGCTACGATCGCGTGACGCTGCAGATCACGACGCGTAAGGCAGATGAGGTCATGACCGCCTATGTTGACCATTTTCAGCATGGCATTAGCTGCGCCGAGGTCATTGGCGGATACAGCCGCGAGAAGATGTACCTGCTGCACGCCGTTGTATCGACCTACGAGAGCCAGGACATTATCAAGCTGGTGTGCGACATTGATCCCGGCGCCGTGATCAATGTGTTCCACACGCTCAACTTTGTGGGCGGCTGGTGGGGCGGTCATGTCGACGAGCCCATGCCCACGGCCGTTCCCGATCCCGACAAGCCCGCACGCATGGCCAGCAGGCAGGCGCGCCTCAGCGAGCAGGACAAACTGCAGCAGGACGACGGCAGGTAAGGATTTGCTGTATGCGGTGTATCGTTTTATCATTATGAGGTAACATGAAACTAGACGTTATATACGTATTAGTTATTTCAATATTTCGATAAGAGTGATTAGATATGCCTACGCCCAAAAATGCACCGCTTTACCAGCAGATTTATGACGAAATCAAGGACGCGATCGAGAAAGGTGTTTATGCACCCAAGGAGCGTATTCCGTCCGAGCTTGAGCTAGCCGAGCAGTACGACGTGAGCCGCATTACGGTGCGCCGCGCCGTCGAGGAGCTGTGCTCCGATGGCTACCTGGTTAAGCAGCAGGGCCGTGGCACCTTTGTCTCCACGCCGCACATCAACCGCCAGTTCCACGCTTCGACGCTGCAGACGTTTACCGCGCTGTGTGCCGATAATGACATGAAGGCGGGCGCGCATGTGGTCGATCGCCAGATTGTGCCGGCACGTCAAAACGCGATGGAGTTCTTTGGCCTGCAGAAGGACGCGCTGCTGCTGCACATCAAGCGCGTGCGTACGGCCGACGGCGAGCCCATTTTTGAGGAGAACATCTTTGTGCCGTTTGACGCCTACCGTGAGCTGTTGACGGCCGATCTTGAGGACAAGTCGATTTTTTCCGAGGTCGAGCGTGTTGGCGGAACGCCGATTGTCTCGGTTGGCTACCGCACGGTCGAGGCCGTTCGTGCCAATACCGAGCAGGCGGCCGAGCTGGGCATCGCTCCGCACGATCCACTGCTCAACCTGCGTGCCGGCTTTATCGGCCCCAATGGCGAGCCGGTCCTGATGGGTAAGCAGTACTACGTGGGATCGCGCTACGTTATGGTCATGTAGGGTTGGTTCCGCCGTTCTGACGAACGGCGGATCTGTCGACGCTGCAAACGCCCCTAAGCGGCAATCTGACGTTCAATCGTCGGTCGCGTACCGAAGTACGCTTCCCTCCTCTTTCACGTCACCTTGCTCGCTTAGGGGTGTTTTCGCTGACTTATGCTCAACCAGCGACGTTTCCGTGCTTGTCAAGAGATAAAACATCGACGTTGCCGGGCCGGCACTTGGGGATGTTCCTTTTAATATGAGCAGGACATTGTCAAGAGGCAAAATCGGGCCTGGCCCCA
>CAUFMB010000070.1 GCA_959026535.1 uncultured Collinsella sp.
GGACTGTAGAGCAGGAAACTTAACCCCCGCCCCGGAGCCCAGCGGGCAACCCCGCCCTTGTGCTCTATCACGCTAAAGTGTATGATTCTGAACGTTACATGACTCACTTTACCTAACTAAAGTGCTATCGAGGGGGAATACCATGAATAGCGATATGTCTCGTCGTCAGTTTGTTGGTCTAGCCGGCTCGCTCGCCACGGTGCTTGGCCTTGGTCTTGTCGGCTGCGGCGGTGGTGCCGGCAAGGGCTCCGCTGCTGGTTCTGCCGCGGCCAAGGATGTGAAGGGCGCTGCGGAGTCCAAGAAGCTCGTGGTGGGCTTTGATAAGTCCTATCCTCCGTACGGCTTTGTGGGCGACGATGGCGAGTACACCGGCTTTGATCTCGATCTGGCCAAGGCTGTTGCCGATAAGCAGGGCTGGGAGGTCAAATACGAGGCCATCGACTGGGACGCCAAGGATACGCTGCTTAACTCCGGCGCCATCAACTGCATCTGGAACGGCTTTACCATGGAGGGCCGTGAGGACGACTACACGTTCTCCGAGCCGTACATGCTCAACGAGCAGGTGCTGGTGGTAAAGAAGGATGCAGGCATCAAGAGCTGGGACGATCTTGCCGGCAAGACCGTGATCACTCAGACCGATTCCGCTGCGCAGGATGTGCTCGAGGGTGACCAGAAGGATCTGGCGGCGACGTTTGCCACGCTCGACACGATCGGCGAGTACAACACGGCCTTTATGCAGCTCGAGAGTGGCGCGGTCGATGCCGTGGCTTGTGACCTTTCGATTGCCCAGTATCAGCTTGCCGCCAAGCCCGATGCTTATACGCAGCTTGATGAGCCACTGTCCAGCGAGCACTACGCCGTCGGCTTTAAGAAGGGCGACACCAAGTCGGCCGATGCTGTAACCGAGTCACTCAAGGCGCTCTATGAGGACGGTACGGTCAAGGACCTGTGCGATAAGTATTCAAGCTATGGTCTTTCCTTCGACAACTGGGTGCTCAAATAGCGGCTTTCCCAGGCACCCGATTTTGCCGTTCAAACCGTCGCTTGCGTACATTTAGTACGCGGCGCTCCTCTTTCACGGCAAACTCGGGCACCTGGAAAACCCGCTTTAGCATTGGGTTCGCTGTTCCGTTACTGTGAAAGAGAGCTTGGGTTGTCTATTCAGGTCATGATGCAGATGCTTGGCCAGGGATTCTTGGTTAGCTTGCAGCTGTTTGTGCTGACGCTGTTGGGGTCGATTCCGCTGGGAATCCCCGTGGCGTTTATGCGCATGAGCAAGGTCGCGCCGCTGCGCTGGATTGCGCGCATCTATATTTCGGTGATGCGCGGCACGCCGCTTATGCTGCAGATGTTTGCAATCTACTTTGCCCCGTACTACGTGTTTGGCATCTCGCTCACGCCCGATTCCAAATGGACGGCGTGCGTCGTGGCATTCATCATCAACTACGCCGGCTACTTTGCCGAGATCTATCGCTCGGGCTTGCAGTCGATTCCGCGCGGTCAATATGAGGCCGCCGAGGTGCTGGGCTACTCGCGCATGCAGACGTTTCTGTATATCGTGATGCCGCAGGTCGCCAAGCGCATTTTGCCGGCGATGGGCAACGAGATCATCACACTGGTCAAGGACACGTCGCTGGCGTTCGCCATCGGCGTGGGCGAGATGTTCTCGACGGCCAAGGCGCTGGTCGCCTCGCAGGTGAGCATGGTGCCGTTTGCGATTGCGGCGCTGATTTACTGGGTCTTTAACTTCGTCGTCGAGATGCTGCTGGGCGCTGCCGAAAAGAAGCTGGACTATTATCATGACTAACTCAGTGATGAAAATCGAAAGCGCGCGCAAGGCGTTTGGCGGCAATGAGGTGCTCAAGGATATCTCGCTCGAGGTCAAGCGCGGCGAGGTCGTGGCGATTATCGGGCCTTCGGGCGGCGGTAAGTCCACGCTGCTGCGCTGCGCCACGCTGCTCGAGACGCTCGATGGTGGCTCGCTCTCGTTTGGCGACCTTGCAGTTGCGACGGATGTGGGATCGGGTGCGATATATGCGAAGGGAGACATTCCCAAGCAAGCGCGTTCGCGTTTTGGTCTGGTGTTCCAGAACTACAATCTGTTCCCGCACTATACCGTGATGAAAAACATCATCGACGCGCCGATCCGCGTGCTTAAGCGCCCGCGCGAGCAGGCGGAAGCTCGTGCGTATGAATTGATTGCTCAGATGGGGCTTATGGGCAACGAGAATAAGGTTCCGTGTGAGCTTTCGGGCGGTCAGCAGCAGCGCGTGAGTATTGCCCGCGCCCTAGCGCTCGACCCGGAGATCCTGTTCTTTGACGAGCCGACCTCGGCGCTCGATCCCGAGCTGACGGCCGAGGTGCTGCGTGTCATTAAGGACCTCGCTGCGCAGAACATGACGATGGTGATCGTGACCCACGCAATGCAGTTTGCGCGCGATGTTGCCGACCGCGTGGTCTTTATGGATGGCGGTCGTATTGTCGAGGAGGGTCCTGCCGAGCAGGTCATCGACCATCCGCGCGAGCGGCGCACGCGTGAGTTCTTGAGCCGTATCGAGGGATAGGCTCAGGTATTTACTCAACTATTAATTGAGGCGAAGCCGCCACAGGTCTTACGGTCTGTGGCGGCTTTTTGTTTATATCGACGGGGTTCAATAATTGCCTCACAAGCTTGTCTCTTCCTCTCGCCGCCTGTATTCATACGTGTGCCGAAAGGTATGCATGGACAGTCGCCCGTGAGGGTAGGGTGGTGGCATAGGACATTTGGAGGGTGAGTCGGCTCGGCTGCCGACCATGCTGCTCCCGGGACGGCACCGACCGCGAACTCTCCCCGTTGGCGTCGCGCATTGCGCGCGGCCCTGCAAGGAGGTCATCATGGGTGCTCCCAAGACCGGTAACGTAAGGAACGTGGTGCTCGTAGGCCAAGGCGGGGTGGGCAAGACTTCACTCGCCGAGGCCATGCTCCACCTTTCCGGCAAGACCGCCCGCCTGGGCGGCCACGACGGCACCAAGCCCACGCTCGACTATGACCCCGAAGAGGTCAAGCGTGCGTTTTCCATCTCGACGACCATTGCGCCGATCGACTGGAAGGGCGCTCGTATCAATGTGCTCGATGCCCCGTGCTATCCCGATTTTATCGGCGACGCCTTTGCCGCGATGAGCGTCTGCGAGACGGCTCTGTTTGTGGTCGACGCTGAGGCCGGCCCGCAGCCTACGACGGTTAAGCTCTGGTATGCCGCCGAGGACCTGCGTCTGGCGCGTGCGGTGTTCGTAAACCGCCTGTCGCGCTCCGAGGCCAGCTTTGCGACCACAATGGACCTGCTGCAGGAGCGCTTTGGTACGCGCCTGGGCGCCGTGACTCTTCCCTGGGGCGAGGGCGAGGACTTTGACGGCATCATCGACCTGGTGCGCATGAAGGCGCGCCACTGCAACGGCGCCGAAGCCGTTGAGTCGGAGATTCCTGAGGAGTATCGTGCCCAGGCCGAGGAAGCCCATGACCATCTGTGCGAGCTGGTGGCCGAGGCCGACGACGAGCTGATGATGAAATACTTGGAAGGCGAGGAGACGCTGACGCAGGAGGAGCTTGAAGGCCTGCTGTCTAAGGCGATCGCCGAGCGCATCTTTGTGCCGGTCTTTGCGGGCGATTGCATTAAGGAGCAGGGCGTCAACTCGCTGATGGACGACATCGCCACGTACTTCCCGGCGCCGACCGACTACGGCGAGATGCCGCTCATCGACGGTGATTCGCTTAAGATTTCGAGTGACGATGACCGTCCGGTGGCGTTTGTGTTTAAGACGCTGGCCGATCCGCAGCAGGGCCGCATCAGCTTTATCAAGGTGCTGACGGGCACGCTTGAGCCGGGTCTTGAGCTGGTCAACGCGCGTACCCGCAAGAGCGATCGTTTGGCTCACCTGTATGTGATGTGCGGCCGCGACATGACCGAGGTCGGTCACGCCTATGCCGGCGACATCATCGTGGCGCCCAAGTTGGCGGCAGAGACGGGTGACACGCTCTCCATTACCGGTAAAGTCGAGGCGGCGGCGTTTAAGTTCCCCAACTCGCAGTACCGCATTGCCATCGAGGCCGAGAACCGCGGCGACGAAGAGAAGCTCTATACGTTTATCGAGAAGGCATGCAAGGCCGATCCGACCATGAGCATCGATCGTGACGAGGAGACGGGCCAGACTATCATCTCCGCCGTGGGTGAGGCGCAGGTTTCGGTCCTGCTCAATCGCCTTGAGGACCGCACCAAGGTCGTGGCCAAGAGCGTGCCGATCCGCATTCCGTATCGCGAGACCATCCGCCGCACGGCGAGCGCACAGGGCCGCCACAAGAAGCAGACTGGCGGTGCCGGCCAGTATGGCGACTGTTGGCTGCGCGTGGAGCCGCTCATTGGGCCCGACGGCACGAGCGATGGCTATGAGTTTGTGGACGAGGTCGTGGGCGGCCGCATTCCGCGCTCGCTGATCCCCGCCGTGGACAAGGGCGTCCAGGAGACCATGAAGGACGGCATCATTGCCGGCTATCCGCTCACGGGCATTCGCGTGGCTGTGTACGACGGCTCGTATCACAGCGTCGACTCCAACGAGATGGCGTTCCGCGCGGCGGCTCGCATCGGCCTGCGCAAGGCATGCGCCGATGCCGATCCGGTGGTGCTGGAGCCCATCGAGGAAATCACGGTGACGATCCCCGAGAGCTACGCCGGCGCCGTGATGGGCGACATCTCGGCATCGCGCGGTCGCGTGACGGGCATGGAGACCGATGAGCGCGGAGACACCGTGGTTATCGCGCAGGCGCCGCTGGCCGAGCTGACGGATTACTCGACGCGTCTGCGCTCTATCACGCGCGGCACGGGCGACTTTACCATGAAGCCCGCCGGCTACGAGCAGGTGCCTTATGACGTTCAGGCCAAGCTGGTCGAGCGCTATGAGGAGGGTCGCGCCAAGTAGCGTGTGATTTTGCCTGCAATGTAGGTGCTGACGAAAAGGCCGCCCTGGGTAACCGGGGCGGCCCTTTTTGATCCCCGGGGCCGCGCTAAGTAAATCGACGTAAGGCAACCACCACGATGGGGACAGCCTCCATCGTGGTGTTTTTTGGCAGACGAGGCGCCTGTCGGCTTTTATTGGGACGGACTCCTTTTCATGCTGCCGTGAAAGAAAAAAAAGACCTCCTTTGATAGAATATACGTATATAGACGTCTACTTGAACAAGGAGGCAATATGTTCGAGGCGGTTATCTTCGATATGGACGGGCTCATGTTCGATACTGAGCCGATTTGGGCTTCCTGCTGGCCCAAAACCGCAATTGAGTTTGAGGTTGAATGCAAAGAGGGCCTTGCGGACGCCATGCGTGGCACCAATGGATCGGAAGCGGTGTCCATTATTCGCGAGTGGTATGGCGATGAGGTCGATTCTCAAGCGTTTGTTGACCGTTTTTACGAAATAGCGCATGAAGCGCTGGCTCAGGGCGCAGAGAAGAAACTCGGATTAGATCGGCTTCTCGACTATCTTCAGGCTGAGGGAATTCCGATGGCAGTTGCTTCATCATCGAGCAGAAAAATGATCGAGGCAAATTTGATAAGGGGAGGAATACTCCCTTATTTCGATTCGATCGTCTCTGGTGTTGAGGTCGAACACGCCAAGCCTTACCCAGACGTCTTTTTGAAAGCGGCGGATGAGCTAGGAGCTTCACCGCAGAAATCCCTCGTTTTAGAGGATTCCTATAACGGGGTGCGCGCGGGATTTGCAGGAGGATTTTGCACTGTCATGGTCCCCGATCTCTCTGAGCCAACAGATGAGATGGAAAGATTGGCCACGGCAATAGTTTCGAGCCTAAACGACGTTACCGATATGCTGGCAAATGGGGCGTTGGGGTAAGCATGCCAAATGAAAGGGGCTGTCGAGTGCTTCTCGGCAGCCCCTTTTTTCGATTCGAGGCATTTAGTGCTTTGCGCGTAAATCAAAAAGGTATATAGTCGTCTATAAACAGGTACATAGACGTCTATATAAGTATCTGGAACGAAAACTCAACTCGAATTGCCGTAACCCGGTTGGAGGAATCATGGCAGTTGTAACTTCGACTGAGCTGATCCAGATTGCACGCAAGAATGGATGGCTCCTTCCCGCATATAACACGACGAACATGGAGATGACCTTAGGTATCCTGGATGGATTGCAGAGGGCCGGCATGCCGGGCATCCTCCAGATCGCCCCTACCAACGTTAAGCTTTCCGATTACGGCATGATCGCCTCTATCGTTAAACGCGCGGCGGAGGACTATATCGTTCCCACGTGTCTGCATCTTGACCACGGCAAGACGCTCGAGGATGTTCGACAGGCGGTTCAGGCCGGCTTTACCTCCGTTATGATCGACGGTGCCGCGTTGCCCTTTGAGGAGAACATTCGCTTCTCGCGCCAGGCAGTTGACTACTGCCATTGCTACGGCGTGCCCGTTGAGGCTGAGCTCGGTGCCATCAAGGGCAAAGAAGACGATCATGTTTCCGAGGCGGATCTTAAGACCGACCCCGATCAGGTTTGCGAGTTTGTGGAGCGCACGGGCTGCGACCTGTTGGCCGTGTCTATCGGCAACGTTCACGGCCTTGAGGATACGCCGCGCATCGATTTGCCGCTGCTTGAGAAGCTTGCCGAGGTGTCTCCGTGTCCCCTCGTTCTTCATGGTGGCTCGGGCATTCCCTATGAGACCATCCACGCTATGCAGCCACACAAGATGTCCAAGATCAACATCGCAAGCGACCTGCGCAAGGCCTACATCACGACGGTTGGCAAGGCGTACGAGGCAAACAACAACGAGCATAATCTCGCCAAGGTACTGATTGATACACGTAAGGCAGTTGCGGACGTTGCTTACAAGACGACGCGCGCCATCAACGGCATCGCTGAGTAGCGCGGAATTACGAACATGGATGAGGCGATAATGGGTGCGCTCTACCTTGGTGTCGATGTGGGCACGTCATCGGTGAAGCTCACGTGCATTGACGAAGGCGGAAAAGTTGTCGCGACTGCGAGCGAGGCTTACGAGTGCTCTGAGCCTCATCCCGGTTGGCGGGAAATCAATCCCGAGACATGGTGGATCGCCATTTGCTCTGCATGCTCCCTGCTTGGAGAGAAAGTTGACCTGTCTCTAATAAAAGGCGTTGGCGCTACCGGGCAGATGCACACGACGGTCTTGATCGATGCCGATGGGGTGTCAACGTGTCCCGCCATAATGTGGAACGACCAGCGCACGATTGACGCCGTCTTTACCGAGAAGCAGTGGGCACTGTCTGCGGGCTATCCTAAGGTCGCCAGCTTTCTTTCGACTGGGGTTCCGGCGATTAACCTTGCATGGATAGCTAAGAATAATCCTGAGGGCCTTTCAAAGAGCGAAGTGTTTCTTTCGGTTTCAGATTGGATTGCTCTCAAGTTTGGCGGGCGTGCTGGTACGGACTATTGCGGGGCTTCGACAACAGGGCTCTACGATAACGAGAGGCAAGCTTGGATCGGTGAGGTCTGCGAGCATTTCGGAATCCCCGAGTCGTTGCTTCCCGTTGTCGAGCCTTCTGATGCCGTAATTGGGACCGTGGTTGAGAGAGCTTCAAGCGAGACGGGAATTCCCGCAGGTGCCATGATCGTGAGGGGAACGGGCGACAATCCCGCGGCAGCGATCTGCACGGGATGCCTTTTGGAGGGCGTCCCCACCATCTCACTTGGAACAAGCGGCGTGCTGATGTATTCATCTGAGGGAGTGGACCTTCCGGCTGTTGGCAAGCCCGTGTTGTTCAAGTGGGGAAATACCCTTAAGACCCAAATTCAGCTGAGTATCAGATCGTGCGGCGGTGCCAAGGAATGGTGGTACGGGCAGATTCTAAGCAGTGAGTCCTACGATTTGGAGGACAAGGCCGTCGAGGACCCCTTCTACGACATGAGGGATCTCATGTTCTACCCCCATCTATCGGGAGAAAAAGTCCTGCACGGTTGCCCGTCGGTACGCGGTGCCTTTCTGGGGCTTGATCTTGACAC
Source organism: uncultured Collinsella sp. (assembly GCA_959026535.1). Lineage (GTDB taxonomy): Bacteria > Actinomycetota > Coriobacteriia > Coriobacteriales > Coriobacteriaceae > Collinsella. The sequence continues at coordinate 8,020 of CAUFMB010000070.1, forward strand.
GACTCGTTCCGAGCTCGAAAGGGCTCTGATGGAGGGCACGGCGTATGCCTTAAGGGAGCTCAAGGAGTCCGTGGACCATTCGGAAGAGTGGCGCAGCATCAGGCTCGTTGGAGGAGGGGCCAAGAACGATTTTTGGGCGCAAACGCTCTCCAACGTGTTGGGGGTCGATATGGTGCGGATGGAATCCTCCGGCGCCGGTCAGGGCACGGCGCTGCTGGCCCTCTCGGCTTCTTGCGGCCAAGACTTGACGGCGGTTGCCGCAGGGGTCTGCAGAAAACTCGATTCCATTGAAAAAAACGACAGGGCCCATGAGCTCTACGACGCGCGTTTTAGCAGGTATATGCGTATATTTGAGGCACTCCAAATTATCTATGAGCTAAATAGCGCGTAGCCGTTTGTCTTGTAAAATCTACCGTTCACCGAAAGGAATGTGAGAAGGTAACTCGAAGAGCGGCCCCTTTGTAAGATATAGACAACCGTAGACAACCATGAGCGTATATGGCTGATTGAAAAGGAGGAGGGGGCGCTCAGGTAGAACGATAGAAGTAGCGAACATTAACTAAGGAGAATGAAAATGGGAGCAGTAAACGATTTCCTTA
>CAUFMB010000071.1 GCA_959026535.1 uncultured Collinsella sp.
CCGAATGCTCGCCATCGAAATTTATCGATGGCCTATTTCAGACTGTAATGGGTGCTCGCCACGAAACCGGGCCATCTACTACGTTTGACCCGATACCTCCAACCATACCCGCGTTTTATTAAAAACCGCAGGCTTTCTACCTGCGGTTTTCTTTTTGCGCTGCTCGTTGTGGTTGAGGGTGGTGGCTTAAACGTAGTAGATGGGCGCGTTTCGTGGCGGGCGGATCATGCGGATGCCCCCACGAGACCCAAAAATGGTCCGCCTTCCTTCGTCCCCGGGGAATCGTTGGGGCTAGAGCTCCAGCGTGAGAGTGACAGGGCAGTGGTCGCTGCCAAAGATGTCGCCGCGGATGCCGGTGTCGCGCACGTTGCCGGCGATTGAATTGCTTACCAGGAAGTAGTCGATGCGCCAGCCGGCGTTGTTCTTGCGAGCATTAAAGCGGTAGCTCCACCAGCTGTAGACGCCCTCGACGTCGGGGTTTGCCGCGCGCCAGGTATCGGTAAACCCGGCGTTGAGCAGCTCGGTAAACTTGCCGCGCTCCTCGTCCGAAAAACCGGCGTTGCCGCGGTTGGACTTGGGGTTCTTAAGGTCGATCTCCTCGTGCGCCACGTTAAAGTCGCCGCAGGTTACGACGGGTTTGCCGGTCTCGCGCTCAAGCGCGCTCAAAAAGCCGCGATAGGCATCATCCCAGGCCATGCGCACATCAATGCGCGCGAGCTCATTTTGGGCGTTAGGCGTGTAGACATCCACAAACCAAAACTTGTCGAACTCGAGCGCGCAGACGCGGCCCTCGGTTGCAGCTTGGGCGACGAGCTCGGCTGCCTCGCCCTCACCGGCGTAGGGTAGCAGTGCGTCGGCGTACAGCACGCGCAGCGGTTCCTGGCGGCTAAAGACCGCAGTGCCCGAATAGCCTTTGCGTTCGGCGTAGCTCCAGGTTTGATGATAGCCGGGCAGGTCAATATCGACCTGGCCCTCCTGCAGCTTGGTTTCCTGCAGCGCCAAGATATCGACGTCGAGTTCTTGCGCGATCTGGATAAAGCTCGGGTCCTTTTTGAGAACGGCGCGCAGGCCGTTGACGTTCCACGAGGCGAAAGTGTAAGTCTGAGGCATGGTGTCCTTTCGACGGGGCTGGCAGGCTTAAGATTAGCGCAACAGGGGCGGTGGTGGGCTCCGCGCGTGCTGACCCAAAGGTTGCGTGCTGGGACATTGCCCGACGCTGCCCGACCAACAAGGACGGAGGACTCATATGACGCAGGCGATAACGGACTCCAAACAGGCCTCTGCCGCGCTGGCGGAGCTGTTCGGCACCCACAAGCGCGTGGTCTTCTTTGGCGGCGCGGGTGTTTCCACGGCGAGCGGCATCCCTGATTTCCGCAGCGTGGACGGCCTGTATCACCAGCAGTTTGCCTACCCGCCCGAGACTATGCTCTCGCATAGCTTTTACGAGGCGCATCCGGCCGAGTTCTTCGACTTCTACCGCACCAAGATGATCGCGCTTGGCGCTAAGCCCAACCGCTGCCACACCAAGTTGGCCGAGCTGGAGCGCGCCGGTAAGCTAAATGCCGTGGTGACGCAAAATATCGACGGCCTGCATCAGATGGCAGGCTCGCAGCGCGTGTTCGAGCTGCACGGATCGGTCCATCGCAACATTTGCCAGTCGTGCGGCGCGGTCTATAGCGCCGAGTGGATTTGCTCGCGCGAGCACGAGGACGCCGCGGGCGTGCCTGTGTGCCCTGCGTGCGGCGGGCGCATCAAGCCCGATGTGGTGCTCTACGAGGAGCCGCTCGACGAGCATGTGCTGACCGGCGCTGTTGCCGCCATCGCCGCGGCCGATGCCCTCATCGTGGGCGGGACCTCGCTCGTGGTGTATCCGGCGGCGGGCCTTACGCGCTACTTTACCGGCGATACGCTGGCCATTTGCAATCTTGCTCCCACCGATCAGGATGCAAATGCCGACCTGCTGATTTCTTGCGACATCGCGGCAGCGTTTGCGTTCTAGCCCGCGTGCGCGGATACAATAGAAAGACTGATTGCAAAGCAACCCCGCCGCCTGTGCCCGAGCGCGGTGGCGCGGGCATTTTAGGAGGATGTTCATGGCGAACGATAGCAAGACATGGCGGTGCGGAAAGTACGAGCTCAGCTTTGACCGCCCGCGCATCATGGGCGTCCTCAACGTGACGCCCGATTCGTTTAGCGATGGCGGGGAGCACTTCGACCCGGATGCCGCCATCGAGTACGGCCTGGCGATGCTCGATGCCGGCGCCGATATCATCGACGTGGGCGGCGAGTCCACGCGCCCCGGATTTACCCCGGTCAACCCCGACGAGGAGGCTCGCCGCGTGCTTCCCGTGGTGCGCGCGCTGGCCAAAGAGGGCGCCATTGTCTCGATCGACACGCGCCACGTGGCGGTTGCCAAGGCGGCCGTGCGCTGCGGCGCCTCGATCGTCAACGACGTGACGGGCTTCACCGACCCCAAGATGGTCGAGTTTGTCGCGACGAGCACCTGCGGCGTTATCGTGATGCACGCCGGCGAGGTCGCGGCACCCACGCGCACGCATGCAACGGTGCAGCTCGATACCTCTGCTGCGGCGTTTGTTGCCGAGAAGGCACGCGAAGCGGCCGCCGAGGCTGCGCGCGAGGCCGAGAAGCCTGCCCGCCGTCGCCGTGGCAAGTTGCTGGGCGAGCCCAAGACGGAGGCCAAGCTGCCAGGCGGCGTGGTGCAGCCCTCGTTGCCGTTTGGCGATCCGGAGCCCGCGCCCGAGCCCACGGACGAGCAGAAGCAGGAGGCACCGGCCGCTGAAGAGGCCGCTCCTGTCTCCGAGGTCACCGCGACCCCTGAGCCCGCGCCGGAGCCCAATGACCGCCTGGCAGCCATGATGCGCCGCAGTGCCCGCCGCGAGGAGGCCTACGTGCCCACCTCTCAGCTCCGTCGCTTTACCCTGCCCGATTCGGCGCCCATCATGCGCCGCGTCATGGGCTTTCTGTCCGACCAGGCCCGCACGCTTATCCATGCCGGCGTGTCGCGCGACCGCATCTGCATCGATCCCGGCCCGGGCTTTGGCAAGACGGCCAACGAAGACATCGTCATCCAGCGTGAGACCGCCAAGATGGCGTCGCTGGGCTACCCGCTCATGTGCGCCGTGTCGCGCAAGCGTTTTGTGGGCGCCGTCTCGGGCGTGACCGAGGCCGCCGCGCGCGATGCCGCCACGTTTGGCGTTTGCCTGGGTGCCATCCAGGCCGGTGCCAACATCGTGCGCGTGCACGACGTTACCGGCTTTGCGCAGTTCCTGAACGGTTACTGGGCTGTCGCCAAGCCGCAGCCGCGCCGTGCGTTTGTGGCCGTGGGCTCCAACCTGGGGCATCGTTGCGATAACATCCGCGCCGCCCGCGACATGATCGCCGAGATTCCGCTCACCTGCGTGTCCAACTGCTCGCGCATTTACGAGAGCGAGCCGGCCTACGAGACGCGCCAGGACGCATTTGCCAACGCCGTCATCGAGATCAAGACCGAGCTGGCGCCGTTGGTGCTGCTCGATGAGCTTATGAAGATCGAGGCCGAGCTGGGGCGTGACCGCTCCAAGAAGTCCAAGGTCAACGGCCCGCGCACCATCGACCTGGACCTGCTGTGGATGGACGGCGAGACCCACGGCGGCAAAAAGCTGCGCCTGCCGCATCCGCTGATCGGCGAACGCGACTTTGTGCTGGTGCCGCTCGAGGACCTGATGCACGACCCGGCGCGGTTCTTCCGCTACAACGGCGTTGAGGTCAAGGAGCCCGAGGACCGCGTGGGCCATATCGTGGGCGAATTGGGGCGTATGTAGATGATTGAGATGAATGTTGTAGCCGCCGGCACCGAGCTTGACGCCGCACGCGACGCGGGTCGCGAGGGTGTGTCCGCGGGCTGGTGCGCTTGGAACGCGGGCGAGGCGTCGTTGACGTTTTCGCTGGTCGTGCGCCCGGATGTGAATATGCATGCCTTCCACGGCCTGCCGTTTGTGGCGGCGATGGGCATGATGGACGCGCTTGTGGGCACGGCGTCGACGCCGGGCCTGGGCCTTGCCGGCAAAGTGGGCATTGAGTGGCCGAGCAATATCGTGTGCGGCGCGCCCGCGTTCGAGACGTCGTTCGCGCGCGTCGCCGTCAACGGCGGCGCCGGTGCCGCTGGTATGTTCGGTGCCGTAACGGTGGATATTGAGCGTTCGGCATTGAGTGAGCTCGGTGTGGATGTGGCTGACGAAGCGCTGGTCGAGGTGCTGTCCGCCGCCGTGCTGACCCGTGTGGACTCCTGGGCGGCTGTTGCCAACACGCCGCAGGGCGCCGCAGGTCCGCTGGCCCCCGTGCTGGGCGAGTACTTCGATATGGTGCCGCTGCTGGGACGCCAAGTTGCGGCGGTGTCGCCCAACGGTTTGCCGCTTGCGGTTGGCGTGTTTGCGGGTCTGGACATCTGGGGTCGCGCGACCATCAAGACCGATGCCGGCGAGCAGGAGTTTCCGCCCGAGGCCGTACGGATTCGCGGACTGTAACGCGAGGCGCCCGCGCCCAAAGATAACGATGACAACGAAGCCCTTCTCGGCCTGCACCGGGGAGGGCTTTCGCATGACTGCCGGGTGGCATCTCGGTCCTGTTCCTCAAAACTGAAAAATATTCGTTTTTGAGGAATAGGCTTGGCGAATGTTTGCGGGGGGCTGTGGCATCGGGCGTGCTCGACTTAGGCCCCTGTCTACCCCAGCTCCTGCATGCGGCGGTAGATTTCGCAGATGCCCTTGATGGTGAGCTGTCCGTCGACTACGTCGAAGGCATCGGTCGAATCGGCGACGATGCCGGCGAGACCGCCTGTGGCGATAACCGTGGCGTCCTCACGACCCAGCTCGCGCTTCATGCGCGCGACCAGGCCCTCGGCCATGGCGGCAGCGCCCACCACGGCGCCGACCTTGATGCACTCCTCGGTATCGCGGCCGATGGCGTGCTCGGGCGCCTCGAGCGGCGCGCTGGCGAGCTTGGCAGCACGCGCGGCAAGCGCATCCATGGAGATGCGGATGCCCGGCGCGATCGCTCCGCCAATGTAATAACCGTCCTCATCGATGACGTCGATATTGGTCGCGGTGCCAAAGTCCACCACGATTGCCGGCGCGCCGTAGAAAGTTTCGGCCGCAACGGCGTTGGCGACGCGGTCGGCGCCCACAGCCTGGGGACGCGCCGCGCGCAGCTTGGTCACCGCGGCCGTCTGCGGCCCAATGACGATGGCGTCCGCGGCAATGCGGTCGGCCACGGCGTGCCACTCGCGCGAGAGCTGCGGCACCACGCCGGCAAAGGCGATCGCGTCGACCGCGTCGAGCGAAAGGCCGTACATCTTAAAGAAACCCATCAGGCGCACGTGGATCTCGTCGGCAGTATAGGAGCGGTCGGTGGGCATGCGCCACGACTGCACCAGCTCGTCTCCGTCAAACAGGCCCATGGCCGTCTGCGTGTTTCCCATATCGATAGCGAGCAGCATGTCTACTCCAGGTGTCGGCGTAAAAGGACGCGCACCATTGTATACGTGCCGTCGGCGCTGCTGCGCCGCGATTCGTCTGCGTGGGCGTTTGGACCCGTGTTCAGCTGAACCGAGTGCGACCGAAACGCCCGTTTTGCTGCCAGACTGTCGGCGACAAAGCGGGCGGTCCAAGCCCGCGGAAGCAGCCCTGGACGCGGCGCAGGACGGACCAGAGCCCGCCGCGCCCAGCCGGTGTGGACGATAAGGAGTAGAGATGTTGATTCACTACGAGGCGAGCGTAGCAGGTGCCAGGCATGAGTTGCAGGGGTGCGGAAATCGGGAGCACTGCTGCGTGAGGGTGGTCGAGCCGCCTCGCGCGTTCGGCGCGGTGGGGGATGGTGGCCCGGACGGCGGAGGCTCGGTGGCCGACGCGGCGCCTCGCCAAGCGATCGTTGCCGCCGTCGCGGGTGGTATGCCATCCATGATTTTGAGCAGCGAAGGTGCCCACCTTGCCAGCGAAGCCGCCGTCGATGCCGCGGCCGAGGCGTATCGTCGGGGCGAGCTCGTGCCGGGTGATGCCTCTGCCCTTAAGGGCGTGTTTGAGCGCGCTCTCCGTGCGGTCGCAGACGTGGCCGTCGATCAGCCCGCTGCCGACATCGCCTCGTTTGCCTGCACAATGTGCCTGGTGGTATGGGACGGCACGCGCGTCTGGTATGGCAATGCCGGCGATTCCGGTGCGGTTGCCGTGGGTCTCATGGGCGATCCGTTTGCCCTGACGCATATGCACTGCGGGCCGCTGTCGAGCCAGCCGTTCCCGCTGCACGATTCCTATCACTGGGAGTTTGGCTATCGCGGGGACGCCGAAAGCGTACTTGTGGCCACAAGCGGCATGCTCGGGCAGTTTGCCGAGTGGGAGCCCGGCTCTTACGGTGCGGCGAAGGCGTATGATCGCGGGCTCATCGGCTTGCTTACAAATCGGAATATCGATGTGGACGACCTGCCGGCGATGAATATCGCTGCAGCTAAATATCTGAATGAGTTGCCTGCGGCTCGCGTGGACGGCGATAAGACGGTGGTGGCGTTGATCAACAGCGAGAAGTCTTCGCTGGCAGATTTTATTGACTCCATGGTGAAGGACGTGACGGCCGAGCGTCTTGCCGCGAAGGGCGTGTCCTTTGCGGACGAGGATGACGATCGAAAAGTCGTGCTGCCGTGGAGCGATGAGCTGCGCATGCGTGCCAGCGATGTGGCGAATGACGTGGGCGGCGATTTTACCGTAGAGCTTGAGTACCAGCTTATGTGCGGCATGTCGCTCGACCGCGCTTTTGAGCTGGCTGCCGCCGCGGCCCGTGAGCGCGCCGAGAGGTATCGCGTGTTTGAGGACTGCGTAGCCGATGGACCCGAAGGTTTTGACGCTGCCGTTTTGTCCGACGATGAGGTGTCGTTTGACGGGATGGTCTAGCGGCGTCGCGGGCCCTGGACTCTTCGCGCCGGGGGCGTTCAAGATATGAAGGAATTATGCTCTACGAGATTTTCCTTGCCGTTTACCGAACTCCCGCGTAATATTCTTTCTTGCGCACATGAGGCGCCCAGACATTGCGGGGTGGAGCAGTCTGGTAGCTCGCCGGGCTCATAACCCGGAGGCCGTAGGTTCAAATCCTGCCCCCGCGACCAAGAACTTGCAGCTCGTCGGCTTAGCCGGCGAGCTTTTTTGTTCAAGACTTTAGTCTGCTGGGCGCGCAGCGGCCAGCTTCAACCCACCCGCTACG
>CAUFMB010000072.1 GCA_959026535.1 uncultured Collinsella sp.
TCGGCGGGGCCATTGTGGCTCTTGACAGCGGATTGGGTCATATGAGCGAAAGCCCCAGCTGAACGCACGAGCCGATAATGGCCGTGTGCACTACGGGATGATGCCCGTTGAGCAGCACGTTGGGGTTGAGTAGGCGCAGGTAGTCGCTCGTGCCGTTGGGATAGTTGAACCACTGGCGAATCTGCGCACCCGTATCTCCCATAAAAAGGCCGGGCAGCGAAGCGATGAGCGTGGGCGCCCAGGCGATCATAAGCACCAGGAAGGGCCCGGCAAAGGGATGGACCGAGAGCACGGCGTGAGCCACACGCCATATGCGGCCAAAGTGCGCCTCGGAAAACGGGATGCGCCGAGAGCTCAGCCAATCCAGGCACTCAAAAGCCAGATAGAAGGCCACGATCGCTAGGAGCATCCAGCCCGCGCCGCCAATCCAGGCGCAGATGATGCGGGCCTTGTCGCCAAGAACAATCTCGGCCGAGTCGATAAGGTCGTAGCTGCGGCCGAACACCATGCAGATGGCGAAAAACAGCGACGGCAGAATAATCGATGGGCGCCAGGTGTCGCCACGGCCAAAGAACACGTAGCGAAACGGCAGCGTGAGCAGGCAGACAAGCGCAAGCAGCATGACCGCGTCGGTATGGCCGGCAAACGAGAGGAGCACCTCGTAGCACACGTACAGCATGCCCGAGGCTTTGGGGTCAATCGCCAAGACCGCGTTGCTCGACACCGGGGCGGGATCGATGGAAAACGCCGTGGTCGCCAACAGCGCGAGCAAAAATGCGATGAGCGTCTGCTTGGCGGGGTAGCGCTTAAACCAGACGATGCGGGCAGCGTCGCGCGCAGCCGTTGTGGAGAGGTCGGAATCCTTCACAGTCCGAAAGCCTTTCTAGAAACCTATCAAACTCGGCAAGACCACCACAAAGGTGCCTGTCCCCTTTGTGGTGGTCCTGGTTAGGCGTCGAGGTAGATGCGCTGGGGGCGATTGCGGTGTCGGGCGAAGATGATGAGCGCCAGACCGGCGATCACGAGCGGCAAACTCAGCAGCTGGCCCATGGTGATGACGCCGCCCAACAGATAACCCAGCTGGGCATCGGGCACGCGCACGAACTCAACGAGAAAGCGGACGATGCCGTACCCCATCACAAACACGCCCATAAACGTGCCTTGGGGCAGTAGCGGCTTTTTGCGGCTGAGCACCTGCAGAATGCAAAAAAGCACGATGCCCTCAAGAAATGCCTCGTAGAGCTGGGAGGGATGACGCGGCATATCGCCCGCAGTCCCGCCAAAGACCACGCCCCATGGCAGATCGGTCGGCTTGCCCCACAGCTCGCCGTTGACAAAGTTGGCGCAGCGTCCCAGGCACAGGGCCAGCGGAGCGCCAATGACGGCAAGATCGGCCAACGTCCATGCGTCGAGTTTATACATGCGGCACACGATGATGCCGCCGATAATGCCGCCCACCAAACCGCCATGGAAGCTCATGCCGCCCTCGTTGGTGGCAAAGATCTCGAGCGGATGCGCCCAGTAGTAGCCGTCGCCGTAAAAGATGACGTAGAACAGACGGGCGCCAATGATAAGGCCAAAGACCACGCCGACCACGACACTCGTCAGGTCGTCAATCGTGATGTTAAAGCCCCAGCGACGCTGTGTGCGGTACATGACGACCGCCGTGAGCAGAGCGCCGACCACGTAGGCCAGGCCGTACCAGTAGATAGTGATGGGGCCCGCCGAGATCGCGACAGGATCAAGCATATGGTAGAAGTCGTTGAGCATGTCGACCCTCCTACTCCCTACATACAAATGCGGCCGCGGGCCTTGCGCTCGCAGCCGCATATTTGGGCGTAACGTCTATGCGGAGTATGCCGTCCGCAGCCTTCGCATCTTAGAACGGCGCGTACTCGTCGTACAGGTCGTCGGTCTCGCCGGAGGCATTGATCTGCTCAACACGGGTAACGCCGGGCACATGCTCCTTCAGGATGCGCTCGATACCCATGGACAGGGTCAGTGCGCTCATAGGGCAGCCGGCGCAGGCGCCCTGAAGCTCAAGCTGGACGACGCCCTCGTCGTCAACGCCCACATACTCCATATCGCCGCCGTCGGCCTGCAGGTTGGGGCGAATCTCTTCAAGAACCTTCTTAAGCAGCTCTTCGTTAACAGCCACAGGGGCTCCTTTCTCACAATTACGCGGGCGCGCCCGCGGACAGGGGCTATGTTACTACAGCCATGTACCCGCTTAGGCGCCAGCCATGCGTGCGGACACGACTTTCACGAGCGGTCAATTTGGGACGGGTCTCTTTTGGCTGTTTTGCCGCCAGCTGGCGTTGCCACGAGCTACTGCTGAGCCTGCCCCTCGGTGCCGATGTGAACATCGACGATAACCTGGCGGTAGCTGATGCCACAGGAGTCGAGGATGCGGCGGCTGATGCGTCCATCATCGGTGTCGGCGTACTTGTTGTCCAGGTAGACGACCTCGCCCACACCCACCTGTGCCAGGATCTTGGCGCAGTCGTGGCACGGGAACAGCGTGACGTAGACCGTGGAACCCTCAAGGTCTTTGAGCGAGCCGCGATAGTTGAGCACGGCGTTGGCCTCGGCATGGACTACGTAGTTATGCTTGTCCTGCAGCGGGTCATCGCTCGTGCCCCACGGGAAAAAGTCGTCGTTGAGCGCCGAGGGCGTACCGTTGTAGCCCACCGAAAGGATGCGGTGGTTGGTGCTGGCGATGCACGCGCCCACCTGCGTGTTGGGGTCCTTACTGCGGCGCTGCGCGGCGATGGCCACGCTCATAAAGAACTCATCCCAGCTAATAACGTCGCGGCGCTTGCCCGACGCGGTTTGATGAAGATCGTCCGACATGGCAGACACCTCCGAAATCGCAATAGTTTGACCCATTGTAGCAGGTGGAAGGTGGAGACGTTTTTGTCCCATTGCCCCCATCGCTACGCGCGGCGGGGCTTTTGGTTGATGTGGTAGAGCTCGGCGAGGCCCCGCAGCGTCAGCGCATCGTCGACCGTCAGGCTATGGCCGACCAGCGCCGCAAGCGCCTCGGCATCGTCGCCGGTAATGACGATGGGCACATCGCCCTCCCCCGCGGCCTTGGTCGCACGCATCTCGGCGAGCACCATGTCGAGCATGCCGTCGATGCGTGCCACCTCGCCCAGAACCACGCCCGAGCGCATGGCCTCACGCGTGTTACGGCCGATGACGTGTGTCGGCGCCGAGGGCTCAACTTGAGGCAGGCGCGCCGCAGCGGCCGAGAGCGAACGGGCGCCGAGCGCCAGCCCCGGCGCGATAACGCCGCCGACAAAGGTGCCGTGTGCGTCGATGACCTCGATATTGGTCGTCGTGCCCAGGTCGATCACAATGCACGGCGAGCCGTAGACGGCGCGGGCAGCCACGGCGTCGGCGATGCGGTCGGGACCGATCTCGGCCGGGTCATCGTAGTGCACGGGCATGCCGGTCTTAAGTCCCGGCCCCACCGTGAGCACGCGCCCCGTGCAGGTACGGGAAAGTGCCGCCTTCCACGGGCGCTCGAGCGCCGGGACCACGCAGCTCAGCACAGCAGCCGTGGACACAAGCGCGCCCGGCATGCCCGCATCGGCCGCCAGTGCGGCCATGACCTGCACGAGACGCATGCGCGCCTCGTCTGCCGTGATGCTCGACGGCGTGGTGATCTCGCACGTCGCAAGCGGACATTCCTGCGCCGCGGCCGAATCCTCTGCAAACAGGCCAAAGCGAATGAACGTGTTGCCCACGTCGACCGTCAATATATATGCGCACCCATTAAGCATCGTCGGCGCTCCTTTCGTCTGCCCAGCAGTATATCGCCTACCTAAACCAGTCATCCCAAAATGACTAGCTTGCGGCTATACTGGTGCGCGGTCGTTTGCGAGCTCACGCGGCGGCCCTTGGTAACCCGACTTCCCGCGCCGTATCCGTAACGGCGCTCCCGGGGGAAGCGGATATACGCAAAGGAGTTTTATATGAGCAATCCCTCGAACCGCGCTTCGATGCGCGGGCAACTCACGCTGCGTGGCGTCGTCATCGGCGTCCTTGGCTGCGTGATCATCACGGCAAGCTCGGCCTACACCGCCCTCAAGATGGGCGCCCTCCCCTGGCCGATCATTTTCGCTGCCGTCATTTCGCTGTTCTTCCTGAAACTCATGGGCAACGCCAGCCTCAACGAGGCCAACGTCACCCACACCATCATGTCCGCAGGCGCCATGGTCGCTGGCGGTCTGGCGTTTACCATCCCGGGCGCCTGGATGCTGGGCTATGCCGACCAGATCAGTTGGCTCGACATGTTTATCGTGGCACTCGCCGGCACTATCCTAGGCCTGCTGGCCACGGCACTCATCCACCGTCACTTTATCGTGGACGCCGCGCTTGAGTTCCCCACCGGCAACGCCGCAGCTCAGACCCTGCGCGCAACCGAGGCCGGCGGCAAGACCGGCAAGCAGCTCTTTGGCTCCATGGCCATCGCCGGCATCTACAGCGTGCTGCGCGACGCTCTGGGCGTGGTGCCCAGCATGCTGTGTACGCTCAATATCCCCGGCGTGACCTTTGCCATCTATAACTCGCCCATGTTGCTGTCCATCGGCTTTTTGGTGGGCTTCGCCCCCGTCGCGTTCTGGTTTGCCGGCGCGCTGCTGGGCAACTTTGGCATCATTGTCGGCGGCACCGCTGCCGGTCTGTTTGACGTTATGACCGCACAGGGCATTGTTAAGTCCCTGGGTATGGGCCTCATGATGGGCTTTGGCGTCGCCGTCGTCCTCAAGGACATCCTGCCGCAGGTCGCCGGTATCGTCCGCGGCCTCGCCGCCGACAGCTCCACCGACACCGACGAGCAGTCGCTCATCTCGGGCTCCCTTAAGCTCGACGCCGGTATCATCGGCCTGGGCGCTGCCGCCATCGCCGTGATCGTTGCCATCGTACTCGATCTTGGCCCCGTTCCAGCCGTCATCGTCACGCTGTTCACCTTTGTCACCACCATCATGAGCGCGCAGAGCTGCGGCCAGACGGGTATCGACCCCATGGAGATCTTTGGCCTCATCGTCATGCTCATCGTGGCTGCCTTCGCGCAGCTCGCGCAGGTCAAGCTGTTCTTCATCGCCGGCATCGTGGCCGTGGCGTGCGGCCTTGCGGGCGACGTCATGAACGACTTTAAGGCCGGCGCCGTGCTGAGCACCAACCCGCGTGCGCAGTGGATCGGCCAGGCCATCGGCGGCATCGTGGGCGCCCTGGTCGCTGCCGCTGTCATGGTCGCGCTCGTCACCGCCTATGGTCCGGACGCCTTCGGCCCCGACAAGAGCTTTGTGGCCGCGCAGGCAAGCGTGGTCGCCACCATGGTCTCGGGCATCCCGAGCGTACCGTGGTTCGCAGGCGGCTTTATCGCCGGCATCGTCATGTACTGGCTCGGCATTCCGGCCATGATGATCGGCCTGGGCGTGTACCTGCCGTTCTATATGTCGCTCACGGCTTTCCTGGGCTCCTGCGTTAAGCTCGCCTACGACAAGTGGGCCGCTCACCGCGACGCCGCCGCCGGTCTTTCGGACGAGGAGAAGGCCGCCAAGGACGCCGCCTTCCAGGAGCAGGGCCTGGTTGTCGCCAGCGGCCTGCTCGGTGGCGAGTCTATCGTCGGCGTTATCCTGGCGTTCATCTCTGTCGGTTTGAGCCTGCTGGGCTAAACCCAACAACAACGTACCCGTACAGAGCGCGGAGTCGGAGACCATCCGGCCCCGCGCTTTTTTGTATCTGCCGAAACCCTCAGCAGTACTCGCATGTGGCGTGTCTTCCTTTGCCTGCTCGCCTAAGTTCCATGTCAAGATGACCGCCCCGCCCGTCACGGTGTAGAGTACATGCTGCGAACGCACCCGCGTTCCTACGGCAATACGAGGTGGACATGGAACTCGATAAACAACAGCTCAAGCGACTGCGCGAGCGCCATCATCGGCGCCATGGCATCCGCCCCGCCCACAGCGAGGCCATGGAGAACGCAAGCCGCTTTCTAAAGCGGGCATTCAACATTCGCGAGGGACGCGCGCCCTATCACGTGATTCGCAAGCGCTTTGTAAACGGGGCGCGCCTGACTGGCTCACACTTATGCATCTTGATCATTGCCATGTTGATCGCGAGCATCGGCCTCGATATCGACTCGGATATCGCCATTGTAGGCGCCATGCTCATCTGCCCGCTCATGGGCTCGGTCCTTGCCATGGCATACGGCATCGCCACGCTCGACCGCGAGATCACCCTTGAGGCCGTCGCCGGCCTCGCGCTGCAGATGGTCTTTTGCCTGGTCACGTCCACGTTGTACTTTAAGCTCTCGCCCCTTGGCACCACCACGGCCGCCATCATCGACAATTCGACACCGACCGTGTGGGACCTTGCCGTCGCGCTCGCGGGCGGCTTTGCGGGCGGCCTGGGCAACTCGCGCGACCAGGAACCCGCCACGCTCATCGCCGGGGTGGCTGTGGCGACCGCACTCATGCCGCCCCTGTGCGCGGCGGGCTATGGCATCGCCATCGCAAGCGGGTCATTGTTTCTCTCGGCGCTTTATGAATTTGGCATCAACGTGGTCTTTATCGCGCTGGCTGCCGAAGCCGTGCTGCTTCTATTGCGCGTGCCGCTCAAGCGCGACCTCAACGGCGACGGCATTGTGACTGCCGAGGAAGATGCCGAGGTCGACGAGCTATCACGCAAGGTGCGCCGCCGCATCATTGTGGGCACGGTAGTCTTTGCCATCCCCTGCATCGTCATGACGGCAGGGTCTATTGGCTCGGCGCAGTCCGGCGTGCAGGACGGCTACGGCGTCACCGAAACCACGCGCGAGCTTGCGGCGGTGCTACCGGGCTTTAAGGACTACACCGTCGCCGTCGAAACCTCGGCTACCGAAGGCGAGGAAGAGGGCATCGTCGAGCGCGAGATTGTCGCCCATGTGACGACAGGCGAGGCGCTTGGGGCACACGACCGTCACGTCGCTCGCAAGCTCATCGACCTCAATGTGCCCGAACTCGATCGCGTGGAGTTCGATGTGAAGTGATACCGGCGCGGGATGAATGCGCGCACGGACGCAAGTTACGACGAGACGCAGACGCGATACGGACACGAGCAAACAGCGGGGTGCAGTTCACCCGCGCCCCGCTCGCTCATATGACCCAATCCGCTGTCAAGAGCCACAATGGCCCCGCCGAC
>CAUFMB010000073.1 GCA_959026535.1 uncultured Collinsella sp.
GCACAACTTCGGTCATATCCCCGATACGCAGCGTTACCAAAACGGCGCGCGAGGCCCCCGCCCCACGCGCCGCGCGAATCACTGTATCGAGTATGCCGTTGACAATGCCAACCTCGTGCATACCGATTTACTCCTCGTCGTCCTCATCGTCCGAGAACAGGTCCAGACGGCTCACAAACAAGCCCTCCTTGCCCTCGCGCGCGGTAATGACCACGCGGGCAATAGCGAGCGAAATCTCGTAGAGCGAGAGCAGGGCGCCATACATGAGGCCCAGCGTAACGGGCGAGCCGTCGGGCGTAATCACAGCCGAGCCCACAAGCAGGCCCACGTACACGTAGCGCCAGGCGCCGCGGAAGGCCGCGTAGGACACGATGTGGAAGACGGACAGGTAGAAGATGATGAGCGGCAGCTCAAACGCCACGCCAAAGCCGATCATAAAGAGCAGCTCCATGTTGACGTAGTTCTCCAGGTCGGGCAACGCCGTAGCGACGGCCGAGGTCTCGCCGATGAGCCACTCAAAGCCCGCCGGGATGATGATGAAGTAGCAGAAGATGGCACCCAGGAAGAACAGCACCGTCGAGGCGAGCACCGTGGGCACGACCCACTTGCGCTCGTTGGGGCGAAGTGCCGGCAGGAAAAATGCCAGAATCTGCCAGATGATCATGGGCGTGCACATGACCACGGCCATCTTGATGGCCAGCGAGAAGCGCAGGCCAAAGCCGCCGAGCGTGGTGGTGATGTAGAACTTACCGTCCGGCACAAAGGAGCGGATGGGGTCTTCCAAGATGTCGAGCACCACGGGCGTGGCGAAATACAGCACGATGGCGGCGGCAAACACCGACACGACCACGATGGTCAGGCGGCGACGGAGCTCTCCCAGGTGATCGAAGAGCGGCATGCGCGCAGGTCCGATAGGCATTACTCATCGCCTCCCTTCGAGGCGTCGGCGGCAGCGGCGTCGTCCTCGGCCTCGAGCTCGCGGGCGAGCTGGTCGACGACGGCCTTGCGCTTGCGGGGACGACGGGCGTAGAGGTCAGCCGTCGTGGGCTCTGCCGGCTCGGGCTCGGGCTCCGGCTCTGCAGCAGGCTCGGGCTCGACGACAGGCTCGGCGGCAGCGGCAGGCTCGGCACCCTCGGCCTCCTCAGCAGCACCCTCGCCCTCGGCGGCAGCCTCACTCGCGGCCTTCTCGGCAGCAAGACGGGCGCGACGCTCGGCAAAGGTCTCCTTCTTGGCGGGCGCTGCCGCCTCGGCGGCATCCTCGTCCGCATCGGAATCGTCATCGACGGCAGTCTTCTTGGGCTTGACCGGTGCCGAAGCGGCCTCACTTACCGGATCGATAATCTCGGACTGAACAACGGCCGTCATCTTTTCCTGCGTCTCGCGGAACTGACGGATGGCACGGCCAATCGTGCGGCCCATCTGTGGGAGCTTATCCGGGCCAAACAGCAAAAAGCCGAAGACCACGATGATCGCGAGCTCACCCTCTCCAATACCAAACACACATACCTCCAAGGCTCGATGTGAGTCGAGCCCGCACCGCGCCATTCGGCCGGAACTCGTCTATTCATTCGGTCAAGTATAGCGCCCGGACGCCAAAACGTCCGAGCGCATCACAAACATATGCCAAACGGCACGCCCTTTTGGGGGCAAAGATTATGCAGCGGTGATCGAAATCTCCTGGTCGACACCCAACAACTGAACCACGCGCATCACCGGGGGCTGCACATTGGTGCAGCTAAAGCGCTTGCCGTGGTCGACCGCGTGGTGCGCGGCGCCCACAAGCACGCCAATGCCCGTCGAATCGATGTAGCTCACCTGGGCAAAATCGAGCTCAACGGCCTCAGTGGGCTGCTCGAGCGCCAGGTCGATGGCATTGCGCAGGCTATCGGCGTTAGAGATATCGATCTCGCCGGTTACCTTAATGGTGTAGAGCTCTGGCGTGGGGTTGGTGGAAATACCCAAATCCATGTATACGCTCCTTTACGTATCGAAAGTGCGGATAGTACGGGAAGCCGCGCGTTAGGCGCGCTCGGAACGCGCAAGCTCGGCAGCGACGAGCTTGACGGCCAGCACCAGCACATCGAGCGCGGCCTCCAGGTCCTCGACCGTGGGATAGCTCGGCGCGATGCGGATGTTGGTGTCGCGCGGGTCCTTGCCATAGGGCCAGGTAGCACCGGCCGGCGTGAGCTTGACGCCCAGGTCGGCGCAAAGCGCGGCGACCTTCTGGGCCGATCCCTCGGGACCATCGAAGCTTACAAAGTAGCCGCCGCGGGGATGCGTCCAGGTGGCGCAGCCCGTGCCGCCCAGGCCCTCGGTGAGCTTGCGCTCAACGGCCTCAAAGCGCGGACGCAAAAACTCGGCATGCTTTTTCATGTGCTCCTTGACCGCCTCGATGGTGGGAAGGAAACGCACGTGACGCAGTTGGTTGAGCTTATCGGCGCTGATGAGGCCGGCCTTCAGGCGCTTGGAGAACTCCGCGATAACCGCGGGGCTCGCACCGATAAAGCCGATACCGGCACCCGGGAAAGTGATCTTGGACGTCGAGGCGAATGCCACCACGCGGTCCTCGGTGCCCGCCGTGCGGGCAAGATCGAAGATGTTGGCGAGCTCGTCGGTCTCGTCGTACAGGTCGTGCACGCAGTAGGCGTTGTCCCAGAAGATGCGGAAATCGGGTGCGGCCGTGGGCATCTCAATCAGGCGGCGCACAGTGTCCTCGCTAAAGGTGATGCCCGTGGGGTTGGAATACTTGGGTACGCACCAGATGCCCTTGATGGAATCGTCGGCGGCGACGAGGCGCTCGACCTCGTCCATGTCGGGGCCGTTGTCGGTCATCGCGACGGGGACGTTCTCGATACCCAGATCGGCGGTGATGCCAAAGTGGCGGTCGTAGCCGGGAACCGGGCACAGGAACTTGACCTTCTTGCCGTCGTGCGCGGCCTCGTAAGCCTCCCAAGGGTCGCTACCACATGAGCCGCAACGCCAGAATATACCGGCGATATCGTGCTCGATCAGCAAGCTCGACGAGCCCAGCACGAGCGTCTGCTCGGCGGGGCAACCCAGGAACTCCCCCGCTAGCTTGCGTGCCGAGGGAATGCCCTCAAAGCAGCCGTAGTTGGAGCAGTCGACGTTGCCGTCGTGCAAATCGGCGTCGGCGTTGAGGATATCGAGCATGGGGCGCGAGATGTCCACCTGGGCGGGCGATGGCTTGCCGCGGGCCATATCGAGCGCCAGGCCCTTGGCCTTGACCTCGGCGACCTCGGCCTTGAGCGCCTCGATGGCGGCATCGAGTTCGGTGGTTTCCATCTTCTGGTAGATCGTCTGCATGGGTGCGACCTTTCACGAAGCGGTACGTTGCAATTCTTCTAAGTATAGACCGCCACCGTCGCAACGTTATGAAGCCGTGATAGATTAAGTCCATCGCAATGAATTACGAATCGCCGCGCATGCCGGCGTGGAGCGCTCAAGGAGGCACTATGGAGTACGGATCGTTCCAGGCCGAGGAATTCGGCGACCTGCAGCGCCTGGTCGACGGGCTGTTTTACGACCGCCACGCCATCGACCGCCTGGATCTGATCGTACAGGCCGAAATCTTGGACCTGGCGCCCGATCTCATGGAAATCGTCAACCTGCTACCGCCCGGCTATTACGACCGCCAGTCACTTTGCGACCAGCTCAACTCCGCCTTGGCCGCCCACGGCTGGGGCGCCGTCTACGGCACCGTGGAATAAACCTAGTCATTGGGGCCTGTGGCCAAAAAATAGCAAATATGAGTACTGTTACTTTTTTAGTGACAGCGATTTTGAATTAAAAAGGCCTGTCTTGGCCTTTTGTGTCCGGTTTTGGAAGGATGCGTCGTCATTTTTCGTCCAGCCACGCAATCGTTAATGCACAGACAGAATAGATTTGTACATTATTTTTCGCGCCTAAAATGAAACGCCGTTTGTGACAGTACTCACAAACGGCGTTTTTTGGCCACTGGGGTGTCCGGCAGGTGGCAAGTACCACTCAAAACCGCATTTCACACGCGCTCGAGCAGGCTCTGGCGTCTGTTTCTACGCGCCTACTCGTCCTTGGGCGCGGGGTGCTTGCAGATCACACTCATGTAGATCATGCCAAGTACGGCCGCGGTGACAGAGCCGGCGAGAATAGCGGCCTTGGCGGCCAGAACCTCAAACTCAGCCGTCGGGAAGGCAAGGCCGCTGATGAGAATCGACATGGTAAAGCCGATGCCGCCCAGAATACCCACACCGGCAATCATGTGCCAGTTGACATTGCGCGGCAGCTCGCAGGCCTTGAGCTTGACCAAGGCGAACGTCATGCCAAAGATACCGATCGGCTTGCCCAGCAGCATGCCAAAGTACACGCCGAGCGTCACCGGGTCGGTGAGTAGCGTGCTCATGTCCACGCCCACTAGGCGAACCTGTGCGTTCACGAACGCAAAGATCGGCAGAATCACAAAGTTAACCGGCGTGGAGATCAGACGCTCCATGCGGATGAGCGGCGGGGTCACGCGGTGCATGACGCGCTCGACCTTGGTGGTCGAGACGGTAAAGTCATGCTGGCCCAGGATGTGTGCCTCGTCGTCGTAGCGGTCATCGAGCAGCGGCAGGCACTCGCCCAACCAATCGGTGAGGCTATCGAGCTTGACGCCGCACTTGGCCGGGATGGTGAAGGCCAGGATGACGCCGGCAAGCGTAGCGTGCACGCCGCTCTTGAACATGCAGAACCACAGCAGCAGGCCCAGCACCGAGTACGGGGCAAGGCGGTAATGCTGCGTCTTGTTGAGCCACACGAGCGCGCAGGTCACAAGCGCGGCGGCGCCCAACCAAAACGGATTGGGGCTCTGACCGTAGAAGATGGCGATGGCGGCGATGGAGATGAGGTCGTCGGCTATGGCGAGCGTCGAGAAGAACACACGCACGCCGTTGGGCACGCGATTGCCCAAAAGCGACAGCACGCCCAGCGCAAAGGCAATATCGGTTGCCATGGGAATGGCCCAGCCGTTGTGCGCGCCGGCATGGTTAAAGATCAGGTAGATGCTGGCGGGAACGACGACGCCGCCCACGGCCGCCAGCATGGGAAGCATGGCCTGGCGCGGGTTTTTGAGCTCGCCGACCGTCATCTCATACTTGAGCTCAATGCCCACCAACAAAAAGAAGATCGCCATGAGGAAGTCGTTGACGAAAAGCTCAACGGTGAGACCGGCCGTAAGGTTGCCCAGACCCACATACAGCGGGGTCTCCAAAAAGTGATGGATGGCCTCGTAGGCATCGGTGTTGGCGCAAATGACGGCGGCGATGGCGGCGAAGACCATGACGGCGGCGGAAATCGTGCCGTTCTCGGTGATGCGCTCCCAAATGTCGTGGCGCTCAAAACGCTTGCGCTCACGAACGTTAAACAGCTGCTCGGGTGCTGCCATGGGCGGCTCCTTTCACGGGAAAGCTCCCGTCTTAAAAAAGCACGGCCCGCCCAAGTGGCGGTGCCGCGCTCTAACGTATTACGCTTGCATCTAGCCTACCCTGCACGACAGGCACGCAGGCGTGGCCGAAAAGCGGAACCACAGGTTGAACATTATTTGCTCAACGGCACGGGCGCGCCTATCCAAGAGACGACGCGGCGCCGTGCACAAAAAACGACCGGAGCGCGGGGCTTCCGCGATCCGGTCGTGGCGTTTGGTCAACTAAACCTAGCAGGCGGCCATGATGGGGGCAGCGACCTGCTTCTTACGGGAGAGGACGCCCGGCATCCAGACGCCGTCGTGCTCGTCGGCAATGCCCAGGCCCTTCTGAGCAGCCTCGGTCTCGCCCTCGAGCAGGACCTGCGAGCCCTCCTCCATGATGTCAGTGATGCACAGGACGATGCCGTCGGCACCCTTCTCGGCGGCGTAGGCGCGCATGGCCTCGCGAATCTCGTCGATCATGCCGAGTGCGCGAGTCTTGTCGACAGTCTCGTACTGGCCGATGAGCAGCTTCTTGCCGGCAGGCTCGAACATCTTGATGTCGTTGCCGACCATCTCGGCTGCGGTGAAGGAGCCGGACGGACGGGTGAGGAAGACTTCCATGCCAAACTTGACCGGGTCGACGCCCACCTGCTCGCCGAGCTTGGCGGCGACGGCGCGGTCGACATCGGTGGTGGTGGGGCTCTTGAGCATGAGCGTGTCGGTCATCATGGCCGAGAGCAGCAGCTTGGCCTGGACGTCGGAAAGCTCAACGCCGAGCACGCCGGCGAGCTTGGTGACGATGGTGCAGCTGGAGCCCCAGGGCAGGCAGATGTAGTGCAGCGGGCCGGCGGTCTCGAAGTCGCCGATGCGGTGATGATCGACAACGCCAAAGACCGTGGCGTCCTTAAGGCCGGCGACGGACTGGGCAGACTCGTTGTGGTCGGTGAGGACGACGAGCTGACCGGCCTCGACGGACTCGATCACGCGGGGCTCGGCGATGCCGGCGTCGGCGAGCAGCTTGGCGGACTCGGCCGGAAGCTGACCAAGGGCGCAGGCCTCGTAGGTGTTGCCGGCATACTCAACCTGGTTGAGCAGCTGGGACAGGACGACGGCGCTCATGATGGCGTCGTTATCGGGGTTCTGGTGACCAAAGACAAGAACGTTTGCCATGGATATCCTCCACTTGATATGTGTACTTGGACGTAGCTATGGTAGCACGCTGGCGCCGAACCTTATGAGACGGAAGGGGCACGGCGCGATTTGGGGTGAGCCTGGGGAGTGTTCCTATAGTTTTGTCAACTGGGAAATGCTCTCCGTGCGACCGAATCGCGGC
>CAUFMB010000074.1 GCA_959026535.1 uncultured Collinsella sp.
GAGGGTCTGACTACGAATCAGAACGTCATAGGTTCGAATCCTATACGCCGCACCATTTGAGATTAAAGCTCCCGGCAACGGGGGCTTTTCTTTTACGTAAACACTGCATGGATTCGAACCTCGGTCGAGGCGCGGGCGTAAAGAAAACGCGGAGCGTTTTTAGCCCGCGGGCGAGCACGCCGGCAGGCGGGCGAAGCCGGTGCGGATCCGCGCAGCGGATGCGCGGAATCCTATACGCCGCACCATTTGAGATTAAAAGCTCCCGGCAACGGGGGCTTTTCTTTTACGTAAGCACCGCATGGATTCGAACCTCGGTCGAGGCGCGAGCGTGAAGCGGACGATTTCCTGTCGACTCGTGTAAGATTCCGAGTAGATGTCGCGACTTATTCGTGACCACTCCTTCTTCAAGCGACCGATCAGGGTGATACTTCGTGGCAGAGCGTCCGACATACAAGCTCAGGTTTCTCGATCCCAAGAAGCGCTTTCCGGCGATGCCCGAGCAGCCTGCGGGACGCTCATATGGCGTGGTCTGGAAACTCTTTGGCGAGGATCAGCTTGAATCTTGTTATGTCGTCGAATTCGTTGGCAAAAGTCATGTGTCGCTTTTGGGCTACGTAAGCGTTTCGGGTGAGGTGTACAAGGTGGACCGCCCCGTCAGCGAGGCTCCGCTGCCCAACGATCCCGACATGGAACTGGTCCTTGACGAGTCGGATTCCAGTATTGGTGAGATTATGGTAAGGGAAGCCAACGGCGCAATGCGCGCGTGTGCGCAAACTGCCGGCTCTCCCGAAGGCCCCATGCGCGAGCAGTCCGACTACGAGACATGGAATTCGGCCCGCTCCCTTCCTTACGGCGAGTTCATGGCATCGATGTTCCTGCGCTACGTGATATTTGCCAACTCCGAAAGCGCTATTGCGAACACGGCGGGCGTCGACGGTCTCGATGCGGACATGCAAAACGTTGTCGACAAGATCAAGCTCGTAAAGTTACCCGAGCCGGTCGAGGTGTTTTTGGGCTTTAACACGTCACCACTCCCCGACGCTATCGAGACGCTGCTTTACCGCGTTGACCATGCCGAGAATCCGAGTGGTATCGAGCGCTATGCCGCCGCCCTTATGAGCGAGGTCGACTTGCCCCGTCTGCGCACCATTGCCGCCAAGTCCGAAATGAGCCTGGCTCGCATTGATCGCTCAAAGCTTTTCTATCTCAATTTTGATCGTAGCCTGCTGGATCAGGACGAGATTGACATGCTGCTTGCCATCGAGTGTCGTCTCAACCGCCTCTCCGGCATCCTTGAGCGCATCGGGGCCGGATTGGTCCCTGCGGCATCCTCGCCGAGTCTTGAGGGCTGCGCGCTCTTTGATGCGTGGCATATCGCCAAGACGACCAACGATGTTCCCCGACTGCTCGATACGGCCTCGAGCGATAACCCGTGGGGCAAGCCGGGTACGGTGGCTTGCCAGCCGGGCGGCGAGTGGGACGTGCGCACCCGTTTTGCGCGAATCGTTGAGGTGCTCAACGTGGTCACGCGGCTCGACTATACCTATCGAGTAAACGTTGCCGAGGGGATTATGCTCGTTCGGTTTGGGCAGTCTGTCGTTGATGCCATGCCGCAACGTGAATACGACGCTCAGGATGACGCCTGGCGCGAGCTGGACGAGGACACGCGCGCGATCTGGGCCGCGGAGCACGATGCGCGCGTGGCACTCACGCTTGCGGCAGCGTGTTTTGCCGCGGGCACCTGCATCACGCGCTGCTATGTGCAGATTGCTGCTCCCGACAGTGAGCAGGGCGAGCGCGTTGTTGCAACGTATTTCTTTGGGCGTGCGGCCTATCTGGCCGATTGCGTGCCTGTCGCCAAGGATCTTGAGAGCATGGACATGGACGATATGCCGTGCAAGCGTGTACTTGAGGCGTATGAGTCAACCGCTCCAGAGACGATTGAGCCTGCGGAGGTTCATACTCGTCCGCGTGATGACCATCGCACGCTGCCGCCGACGCTGCGCGATCTGCTGCTTGCCGATACGGCTGACGAGTTGGAGGTCATGGAAGAGGACGACGACCCATACGTGGCCCGTGTTGTTGAATTGCGCGAGCAGGTAAAAGTCGACCGTACAGGTGCTTTTGAAGGCTTTTCCCGTCTTGTCGAGGAGTTGGAGGCTAAGTGCACTGTCGCCGAGCTTTTGGCGACAGGTCCGGTTCAAACGCAGTTTTGCGATAACCAGCTGGTGCGCATGGTGCTACCGGTGTTGGAAGAAGACCGCTCTGTGCGAATCCTTCGTGCGCCCGATGCGCTGTACTTTGCCCAGCACGAGATCTGCAACTTTTATGCCGAGCAAGAGGACTTTGAACGAGCGCTGCCCGAGGTGCGCCATCTTTACGATCTGGCGCGCTCGTCCATGCAATCGCACTTTGCGCTCATCAACGTGCTTGCGCGTCTGGAGCGCTTTGACGAGATTATCGAGGTGGCGTGCCACGGCCTACGTATTGCCAGCGATCGTTCTGCAATTGGCTACCTGTTCTATCGCTTGGCGTTTGCCTATTGGAATTGCGATCAGCTCGACCTGGCGCTGGCTTGTTACCGTCTGGTGCCGCGCGGCGAGGAGTCGGGCAGCAGCGCGCTGGAAGAAATGCAGGGCCTTATGAACGAGATGGGCGTCAGTGAGCCTCCGACGTTCGAGGAGGCGGTCGAGACCATCCGCAAGGCTGGACTTGAGCTGCCGCCAGTGTCCGCCGTGACGAATCAGCTGGCAGATGCCGCTGTGCAACTGGTCGACAACGGCTTCTTTTTCCTGGCGCGCGGTTGCATCTTCCAAATGTGGCGTACCATGGGTAACGACGAGCTCGGCTCCCTCAACCGCTCGCTGGGGTAGGGGCGATATAGAGGGGCCGCACCGCGCTATTTGCATCGGCGCGGGCGGGAGGACCCGGCAGGATCGGTAAGGCATAAAGCCGCCGAGCCTGCTAAAACTGTTAAACTCTGCTAAAGTTGCTAAACTTTGTTAAAGTTGTTAAAACTAGCAGAGGAGGGCAGAATGACGAAAGCTGTTAACCCCTTTAAGCCAACGGCGGGCATGAATCCGCCTGAGCTTATCGGACGGGACACTGTTTTGGATGACTTTGCCGAGGCTCTTGAGAATGGTCCTGGTGCCCCCGATCGACTCATGCGCATCTCGGGCGTCCGAGGCACAGGTAAAACGGTGCTCCTTAATGCATTGGGTGACCTTGCACGCAAAAAAGGATTCGAGGTCGTTGACGTTGCCTCCAATGCTGGTTTTTGCAATAGAATCCTCGAGGCTCTGCAGCGAAACGTTCGTCTTGAATCAATCTCGATTTCCCCATCGATTTTAGGGGTCAGCCTTGGCTCCATGGAGATGTCGAAGTCGGCCTCTCATCTGGGCGAGGCGATGTACGATGCTGCGAAGCGCGGTGGTCTGCTCATTACGCTCGACGAGATCCAGGATGCCTCAACTGAGGAAATGCGCGAGCTAGGCAATGAGATGCAGCTCTTGATCCGCCAAGGAGCGAATGTCGCTTTCGCTTTCGCCGGGCTGCCGACATCGGTAGATGGCGTGGTGGTGGATGATACGTTGACGTTCCTTCAGCGAGCCAAACATGTTGAACTTACTCGGCTTTCCGATTTTGAAGTTGGCGGATCGTTTGAGGATACGATGAGACGAGCGGGCAAGGAGCTCGACAAAGGTGCCGCTGAGCTATTAACAAAAGCTTCGGCAGGCTATCCCTTTATGGTCCAGCTGGTCGGATATTACGCTTGGCAGGTTGCTGCGCGCAGTGGGGCGGAGAGCGTGAGCGAAGAGGCGGCTCGTAAGGGTATCCAGGCGGCTCTTGATAGCTTTAATGCTATGGTGATTGCCCCAGCGCTGCGCAGGGTGTCGGAACGGCAGTTTCAGTATCTCGCGGCGATGGCTCAATGCGAGGGCGTCGATATCGCCAACGGCGATATCGCCAAGAAGATGGGTTTGTCGGCGAACAAAGTTGGGTCATATCGCAAGCGTCTGATCGATGCGGGGTTGATTGAGCCCGCGGGCTATGGCTGTGTTTCGTTTGCAATTCCGTACATGCGCGATTATCTGTTGGAGACCGTTCGAGAGGACTAATAAAGAATGGGCTGTCCGCGCTGTCGCTGGGGCCGTCCTTGTATCTTTGTCTCAACCTGTAACATCTGGAGGGGATTACGGCCTGCAGATGTTACAGGTTGAGATGATTGACTGAGACGTTTACTGGTAAAAGAGAGGTAAAAGAGGAAACGCCTCAAAATTCCCCTTGCCCAACTTCGGCTGTTTGGTTACTATAGAACGGCTGTTACGGAGAGCTGACCGAGAGGCCGAAGGTGCTCGCCTGCTAAGCGAGTATGCCCCAAAAGGGCATCTGGGGTTCGAATCCCCAGCTCTCCGCCAGTATGACTTTGAAGAAGGGTCCCATTTGGGGCCCTTTTTTATTATCAAGAATGGCAGCTGGGGATTAGAGTCCGAAAGGGCGTGAACATTAGGCAAACACGGGGCGCTTGAAAACGGGGAGACCCAGGCGTGCTCGTGCACCCCGGTGTGGGGTTCCGAGGGGATGGAGTAGAAATATGGTAAAGGTCGGGCTGCGTAAGCCGAATCTAAAGACATCACTCAAGGCAAGAACGACCGGCAGAGCGAAGCGCGCGGTAAAGCGGGCGATAATCCCCGGCTATGGTAAGAAGGGCATGGGGTGGATCAAAAATCCGAAGAAGGCCGCTTACAATGCCGTATACAGCAGAACGACCGTCGGAGTTGGGGATGTCGCTCGCGCCGTTGCTAAATCAGGCGCTCGGAGCTCGGCGTCAAGGACGTCCTCAATTACTGTTTCATCGCATGAAATTACACCTTTGGCGAAGCCTGAACAGAAATCTCTCACTCGAGAGATTACGTCGGTTGACAGGGCAAACAAGGCGCTTTTGCTATGCTTCCTTCTTGGGTGGTCGGGCGCTCATAGGGCGTATGCACGGATGTGGGGTAGCTTCTTTCTATATCTCTTTACCTTTGGCCTTTTTGGATTTGGTTGGCTGTTTGATATTGTGACACTACTGATGAGACGCTCCGAGCTAAGGCGTCTCGGCGACAGTGATCAGACTCAACAGCAAGCGCCATGTTCCGTTGATTCTACATTCGATCGAAATGTCGCCGACTCCGGAAATTGGGAACAGCGTGGAGATGGGGAGGCTGCGGCTCGGCTAGAGCTTCAACGTAAAAACCGTGCCTATATGGAAGAAAACGGCATCGACGTGGAGATGTTTACCGAGGAAAAGGTCGCGGCGGACGCCTTGCGAACCATTGAGTCGGTATGCCCGTGCATGCTTAGGTTTGACCGAGGCATGAGCGAAGAGGAGCCAAGCATCAGCTTTTGCTCTCCAACAAAGACGGGGAAGATGCCCAAGAATGTCGTCGAGGCCCGCATTTACCATCAGGACGTGAAACTATTGATGGATTCCCACGGCTTCGAATTGCCGGAGTATGGTGACAGCATCAATGTCATGATTAGTTATCTAGCTGATGGGCGCATAAATAAAGTCGATATCCATGGGTTCCATAATGGCCGCTCCGTTAGTGTCTCCATTCGCAGGCGGAGCGACGATCTTGTTATGACGAGTGCGGGCACCATCGGAGAAACGGGTGCCTAGCAATCGCTGTGTCCTGGGGCAGACCTCTCAGCTGGGGATCTTTTCAGGGCCTTGACCAAGGAGGTCGAAAGGATCTACTAGCATGCCCGGTGGACCCGTTTTCAAGGTCCGAAAAGACACAGCGAAGGTAAACGGCTAGCAATGTCGCTTTGGTGATTCTGACGCATCCCGTTTAAGAGGTATTCAAAAAGAGGCGCCCGTTGGACGCCTCTCCAATCTCAAATGTAATGTTCCCCCAGCCCTACATCTCAGGAGCCTTGGCGACGGTCTCGCTTTCTGCTGTGAGCGGGCGGTTGTCGATGCGACGGCCCAAGCGATCGAGCTTCACAAGGAGCCATTCAATGGGATTCGGCCCTGCGCCTTCCTCGTCGGCAACTAGGTCCATGACGGCGATCTTGGTGCCGTCCTGCTTGAGCGTGACGCTACCCACCTTGTCGCCCACATGCACCGTGCCCGAAAGATCGTCGTAGCTAATCTTTTCGGTCACCTTGCCGGCAAGGGAAAACACGGTCGCTTGCGCCGTGGGATCGGCGAGTGTGGCGTCGATCGTCTTATCCGTCCAGTCGGTTTGGCCAATGCGCGCCATAAGCGGGTTGCCGTTGGCGGTCTTTTCCTGCGTGTTGGCGATTGCGACCGCCGCCTTGTGACCGTAGTACCAATTGGCAAGGGTTGCGGTATCGGTAAAGCGCTGGTCGGTGGTGGTGGAGTTCAAAATAACGGTGTAGATCTCGTCGCCGTCGCGGTTGTAGGCGCTCGTAAAGCAATAGCCCGCGTCGTCGGTGGTGCCGGTCTTGCCACCGATGTTGCCATCTTGGCCCAGCAAATAGTTATGCGTGTCCATGGAATGCGAATGGTCGGTGCCGTCGGCGCCCGTGACTTCGATCCAGGAATCCTCGCTCGCTACGACCTCGCGGATCGTGTCGTTTTTCATGGCCTCCTGCATCATCAGCGCTACGTCGTGTGCGGTTGAGTGCATATCGCCAGCCCACTCATCGAAGTCCAGACCATGCGGGTTTTCAAAAGGCTCTGTTAGACCAGGATTGACATGCCGACCTGCCGGCTAACTCGCCGT
>CAUFMB010000075.1 GCA_959026535.1 uncultured Collinsella sp.
GTGGCGCGGCCACCTTTAAGCGCAACGACGACGTGCGCGAGGCATTTGCGGCAACCCCACTCGATCGAATTTTGTTCGAGACGGATTGCCCGTATATGGCTCCGGAGCCCATCCGCGGTCTTGAATGCGAGCCCGCAATGATCTCCATTACGGCAAACGCGCTGGTTAACGACCGTGTCGATCGCACAGGTGAGGACGCCGAAACAATCGCGCAAGCCGCTTGGGAAAATGCCTGCAAACTTTTTCAAAAATAGTTCTTGCGTTCGCGGTGGCGCTCCGTTATTCTAATTCCTGCACGCGGGCGTGGCGGAATTGGCAGACGCGTACGGTTCAGGTCCGTATGGGGGCAACCCCATGAAGGTTCAAGTCCTTTCGCCCGCACCATTGAATGAAAGAGCTCCCAGCAATGGGGGCTTTTTTGTTATGGGCCCATCACAGGGACTTGAACCTGCGAAGGAGCGAGCGTAAAGAAAACGCGGAGCGTTTTTAGCGAGCTGGCGAGGACGCCGGCAGGCGGCCGAAGCCGGTGCGGATCCGCGAAGCGGATACGCGGACGTCCTTACGCCCGCACCATTAAATGAAAGAGCTCCCAGCAATGGGGGCTTTTTTGTTATGCACGATCTCCTTGGACGGGTATCCTAATGCCAACGTGTGCCTATCAGAGGAGAGACCATGCTGTTTTCCGGTATCATTGCCGCCCTTACGAGCCTTCTGCTTCCCATCATCATTTTGTTGCTGCTGCTTCCCAACGCCTGCTATGTCGTTGAACAACAGCATGCCGTGATCATCGAGCGTCTGGGCAAGTTCAACCGCATCGTCAACGCGGGCTTCCACATGAAGGTGCCCGTGATCGACCGCAAGGCCGCCACGGTGAGTCTGCGCACCATGAAAAACGGTTTTGGCATCGACGTTAAGACCCAGGACAACGTGACCATCGGCCTTGAGGTCTCTGCTCAGTACCACGTGAGCTATGACATGGGCGCCGGCCCGGCAGATTCGGGTATCTACAAGAGCTACTACATGCTGCAGGAGCCCGTCGACCAGATGCGTGACTTCATCACCGACGCCCTGCGCTCTTCGATTCCCGTCTACACACTCGATGAGGTCTTTGCCAAGAAGGATGACATCGCCAAGGATGTCAACGCTACCGTTTCCGAGCAGATGGCCGCCTACGGCTTCACCCTCGTGTCGACGCTCATCACCAAAATCGCACTGCCGACCGAGGTCGAGAACTCCATGAACGACATCAACGCCGCCCAGCGCAAGCGCGCTGCGGCACAGGAGCTCGCCGAGGCAGACCGTATCAAGCGCGTCACCGAGGCGACCGCCGAGGCCGAGGCTATGGAAAAGGCGGGCGAGGGCATCGCCAACCAGCGCAAGGCCATTGCGCTGGGTATCAAAGATTCGCTCGAGATCATCCAGGAGACGGGTGTCGGCAATGACGAGGCCAACCAACTGTTCATGTTTACGCAGTGGTCCGAGATGATGACGGAGTTCGCTCGCACGGGTAAAACCTCGACGGTCGTGCTGCCGAGCGACTTTTCACAGTCGGCCTCTATGTTCGAGCAGATGCTGGCTGCCGGTAAGGTTCAGAACGAGTCAAAGGAGTAGGCACGCGTGAAATACACCGTCGTTTGTGTTGGCAAGCTCAAAGAGCGCTTTTGGAAGGACGCGTGCGCTGAGTACACCAAGCGCCTAGGCGCCTATGCCAAGGTGGATATCCGCGAGGTGGCCGATATTGACCCGGCCAAGGCGGGCGGCGTGGATGCCGCACGCGACAAGGAGGGGGCGGCGATTCTTGCTGCCTTGCCGTCTCGAGCGCATGTGATCCTGCTGGCTATCGAGGGCAAGGAGCGTTCGAGTGAGGAGCTCTCGGCGAGGCTCGGCGATCTTATGCTACGAGGCAGCAGCGACATCGCCTTTGTGATTGGCGGATCGGACGGCGTGAGCGATGAGGTGCGCGCCCGCGCCGACGAGATGCTCAGCTTTGGACGCATTACCTTGCCGCATAACTTGGCGCGCGTGGTGCTGCTGGAGCAAATCTACCGCGCCTGCAAGATCAGCCGTGGCGAGCCGTATCACAAATAGGTCGGCAATACGAAACAATGGCGTGGGACAATACCTTTCGTTTTGAGGAATGTGTCTGAAAGGACTATGAGATATGAAGATTGGATTTGTCGGTTTTGGCAATATGGCGAGCGCTATGGCCGATGGCTGGATCGCTGCCGGTGTAGCTGCGAGCGACATGTGCGCCTGCGCGGGTCGCTACGACGCACTGGTTGAGCGCTGCGAGGCGCGCGGCATGGTCGCCTGCCACGATGCCGCCGAGGTTGTCGCCGCATCCGATATCGTGGTCGCTGCGGTCAAACCGTACATGATCGAGAAGGTATTCGCCCCGCTCAAGGACATTCTTGCCGACAAGGTCGTTCTGTCGGTTGCCTGGACTTGGGACAGTGCCAAGTGGGAGCGGGTCCTGCCGGGCGTCGCGCATATCTCGACGGTGCCCAACACACCGGTTTCGGTGGGCGAGGGCGTCATCGCCTGCGAGAAGTCCTCTACGCTCAACGGCGAGCAGCGTGCCGTGGCGCTCGACCTGCTCGGTAAGCTTGGCACTGTCGTCGAGCTCGACACGAGCCTGCTGTTTGTGGGCGGTACCGTGGGCGGTTGCGCGCCGGCATTTGTCGCCATGGCGATCGAGGCCTTGGGCGACGCGGCCGTCAAGCACGGCATTCCGCGCGCCGATGCGTATCGCATCGTGAGCCAGATGGTGTTGGGTACGGCAAAGCTGCAGCTTGCAACTGGCCAGCATCCTGCGGCGATGAAGGATGCCGTATGCTCGCCCGGTGGCGCCACCATCAAGGGCGTCGTTGCGCTCGAGGACGCCGGCATGCGCAGTGCCCTGGTCAAGGCAATCGACGCAACTCTCCAGTAAAATCTGCCATTTTGGGACAGGTTTATTTTGGCAGGTTTTTCCTGCGGTTTTGTCGTATGTGCGAAAAGCGCCCCGCAACTGGCTCAATTCCAGTTGCGGGGCGCTTGCGTTTGCCCAGATAATACCGACCAAAATAAACCTGTCCCTTTTTGGCAGGTTAGTCCCAGAAGCTGTCTTCCTCATCCTCGGACTTGGGTCCGCGGTCGACGTACATCTTATGGGTACGCTTCTCCATTACAAAGGCAAGAATCGCAAATAACAGGATGCCGCCGGCGAAAAGGATGGCAAAACCGGTGCGGGTGCCAAACAAAAAGGAAAAAACTGCGTCCATTGGATGCCTTCTTGCGTAGTTGAGTTGGGTCGTAAACGCTCATAAGTATATACTTGCCCATACATGTACAAGGTTGCAACCTAAATGGAATGTATATCGCCGGAGGATCTAATGCTTGATATCAAGTTTGTTCGCGAGAACCCCGATGCCATCGATGTCGCCATGGCTAACCGCCAGACGTCTTGGGATCGCGAGAAGTTCTTTGAGCTCGACGACGAGCGTCGTGCCGTCATCACCGAGGTCGAGGAGCTCCAGGCTACGCGCAATGCCGAGTCCAAGAAGATCGGCGCCCTGATGAAGGAGGGCAAGAAGGACGAGGCCGAGGCCGCCAAGGAGGCCGTGCGCGCCGTCAACGAGAAGATTGACGGTCTGGCCGAGCGCCGTACTGCTCTCGAGCAGGAGCAGTACGACTTCATGGCTCACCTGCCCAACATTCCTTGCGAGGCCACGCCGTACGGCAAGGACGAGGACGAGAATATTGAGCGCCGTCGTTGGGGCACCCCGCGCGAGTTCGACTTCGACTTTAAGCCGCATTGGGATCTGGGCACCGATCTGGACATCCTCGACTTCGAGCGCGGCAACAAACTCTCCGGCAGCCGTTTTACCGTTCTCGGTGGCGCTGGCGCCCGCCTGGAGCGCGCCCTCATCAACTTCTTCCTCGATACGCACACCAGCCGTGGCTTTAAGGAGTGGTGGCCGCCCATCGTCGTCAAGCGTCAGACCATGTTTGGCACGGGTCAGCTGCCCAAGTTCGAGGACGACGCCTATCACGTCTCGGGCGACAACTTCCTGATCCCCACCGCCGAGGTCGTGCTTACCAACCTGCACGCCGGCGAGGTCCTCGATGCCGACACTCTGCCGCGTCGCTACACCGCCTTCACCCCCTGCTTCCGCGAGGAGGCCGGTTCCGCCGGTCGCGATACCCGCGGCATCATCCGTCAGCACGAGTTCGACAAGGTCGAGATGGTCAAGTTCGCTAAGCCGGAGGAGTCCGACGAGGAGCTCGAGAGCATGACCGCCGAGGCCGAGTATCTGCTGCAGCAGCTGGGCCTTCCGTATCGCGTGATTAGCCTGTGCACCGGCGACTTGGGCTTCTCTGCCCGTCAGACCTACGACGTCGAGGTCTGGCTGCCGAGCTACAACGCCTACAAGGAGATCAGCTCCTGCTCCAACTGCGGCGATTTCCAGGCTCGCCGCGCCAACATCAAGTATCGCGACCCCGAGAACTTCAAGGGTTCGCGCTACCTGCACACTCTCAACGGTTCCGGCCTGCCGGCCGGCCGCACCATGGCCGCCATTCTGGAGAACTACCAGAACGCCGACGGCACCATCACGATCCCCGAGGTCCTGCGTCCTTACATGGGCGGTCTCGAGAAGATCGAGCCCGAGGCGTAAGGTCTCTTGCAAACATATCGCATGATGAGCGGCGGGGCCATGGGGCTCCGCCGCCTTTGTTTGCGCGCGGCTTGCGACGTTTTGACGCGGAAGACGGCCAAAACAAAAAGAGGCCCGATTCCGGGGGAAGCGGGAATCGGGCCCTGCTCGCGCGCTCGCGCTGCCCTGCGGGCTATTCTGCGCGTGGCGTCATGCCGGGTTTGGCGCTACTTTCTCGTTCCGGAGATGACAAGTCCGTTCTCCTCGCAGAGATCCTTGATGCTAATGTCCTTGGCCTCAAGCTTCTTTTCCTCAAGATCTTCTTCGCAGAACTCAATGGACTCGAGGAATGCCTTGCAGGCGGGGTCGTCGGTGGTCGCCATAAAGAGAGTGATCTCGACGCTTCTTCCGGAGTTGGGAATATCGGTCGCGAGGTGCATGCTCGGTGTCTTGTGCCACGTAAAGTTGACGGTCTTCCAGGTATACCGGCCGATGGTCACGTCTTCTCCACGCTCATAGCCATCGCGGGCCGAGTCGTTGGTGACAACCGTCTCGGCGTCCTTCGTGGAGCTTACGCCAAAGGAGATGACTTTGTTGCTATCCTCGATGCCGTTGAAGAGGATTTCAGACACATTGCCATCGCTTCCGCTGCGCGCCCATACGTCGTAGCCCTCGGGTGCGTAAGCCTTGAACCACGTAAAGTCGATACGGTCGTCGACGGGCTTTTTGGACTCCTTCTTTTCGGTCGCCTGCTTGGGGGCGCTGCCGGCGTCGCTGCCAGCAGGCTTTGCAGAGCTACCGCCGTTGCAGCCCATGAGGGCCATGCTCAGGGCAAGAGCCGCAACGCATACCGCCAATAGCTTCTTAGTGATCTTCATGGGTTCTCGCCCTTTCTTGCTCGACCCTCTCCGTTTTCCTTACAGACCGTTGTGTGGAGCAACGCCTGTCGTACACAAATGAACTGCGGGGCTACTTTCCCGGCTTGTACTCAGTGAGGCCGTTTTCCTTGCAGAGGTCGGCAATGCTGATGTTCTTGGCCTCGTTATGCGCCTCTTCGAGGTTCTCGGGGAACTCGAGGGACTCGAGGAATGCCTTGACGGCGGGGTCGTCGGGAGTCGTCATGAACAGGTAGATAACGACGCTTTGGCCGGTATCGGGAATCTCGGAGATCAGTTCGACGCTCGGTGTCTTGTTCCAGGTGAAGTTGACGGTCTTCCAGGTGTACTTGCCGATGGTGATATCTTCACCTGCTTCGTAGCCGTCGCTCTCGGTTTCATCGGCAACGAGCGTCTCGGCGTCGTCGGACTCAACATCAAAGGAGATGGACTTATCGCTCTCGTCGACATTCTTGAAGCAAATGCTGCCGACGAAGCCGCCGTCGCCGCTGTCGGACCAGACGTCATAGCCCTCGGGCACAGAGGCCTTGAACCAGGTGAAGTCGATACGGTTGTCCGCGGGCTTCTTGGACTCCTTTTGCTCGGTAGTGCCCTTGGAAGCGCTTCCGCCACTGGAAGAGCTTGTGCCGCCGTTGCAGCCCATGAGGGCCATGCTCAGGGCAAGAGCCGCAACGCATACCG
>CAUFMB010000076.1 GCA_959026535.1 uncultured Collinsella sp.
AGATATGGCACCGTGGGGACACATGTATGTCAATCCTGGTCTAACAGAGCCATAAGTAATCGCCCCGGAAAGGTTTGCAATGGCAAAACAGCTGCCAAAGCGCGACCTTGAGAACGTGGGCCTGGGCGTCACGGGCGCGTGCGTTGCGCTCGTGACGCTTGTCGTTGCCGCGCTCATCTTTATGGTCGCCCAAAAGGGCCTCTCGGCTTTTATCAAGGACGGCGTCTCGGTCGTCGAGTTCTTCACCGGCACCAAGTGGGACCTGGCCAACACGGCCAAAAACGGCCTGCCCTACACCGGCGCCCTGCCCCTGATCGTCACCTCGTTTGCGGTCATGGTGCTCTCCACGCTCATCGCGCTGCCCATCGCCATCGGCTCTGCCATCTTTGCGGTCGAGATTAGCCCTAAGTTTGGTTCCAAGATCTTTCAGCCGCTTATTGAGCTTTTGACCGGTATTCCCTCGGTCGTCTTTGGCCTTATTGGCTTTCACGTGGTCGTCGGTCTTATGAAGAGCGTTTTCCACGTGAGCACGGGCCTGGGCATCTTGCCCGGCGCCATCGTGCTGGCGGTCATGATTCTGCCGACGATGACCACGCTTTCGGTCGATGGCCTGCGCGCCGTGCCCGACGGCTACCGACAGGGCTCGCTCGCGCTGGGCTACACCCGCTGGCAGACCATCTGGCACGTGGTGCTCAAGTCCGCCATGCCGTCGCTCATGACCGCGGTTATCTTGGGCATGACCCGCGCCTTTGGCGAGACGCTCGCCGTGCGCATGGTCATCGGCGGCATCGAGGCCATGCCGACGTCGCTGCTGTCGCCGGCTTCGACCATCACCACCACGCTCACCACGTCCATGGCGGTCTACGCCGAGGGCTCGGCCCAGGACGACGTCCTGTGGGCACTCGGTCTGCTGCTGATGGGCATGAGCCTCATCTTCATCCTGATCATCCATCTCATTGGCCGCAAGGGGGCGAAGGCTCGTGGCTAGCACGCGCATCCACATCGACGAGGCGAGGCTCGGGCGTGTCCAAAAGCAGGATCGCATCGCCACGGGCGTGCTGACGGCGATCGTCGCCATCGTCATGCTCATCGTCATCTCCATGGTGGCCTATATCCTGTTCGAGGGCATCTCGACGCTGTTCCAGCCGGGCTTTCTCACAGAGCCGTCGCGCGCCAACGGAACGCAGGGCGGCGTGCTCTACCAGCTGTTCGACTCGTTCTACCTGCTGCTGATCACTCTGATCATCTCGGTGCCCATCAGCCTAGGCGGAGCGGTCTTCCTGGTTGAGTACGCGCCGAACGGCCCTATCCGCGACATCGCCTCTACCGCCATCGAGACGCTGTCCTCGCTGCCTTCCATCGTCGTCGGCATGTTCGGCTTTCTGGTGTTCTCGGTGCAGCTGGGCTGGAAGTACTCCATCATCTCCGGCGCCGTCGCGCTCACCATGTTCAACATCCCCATCCTGGTGCGCGTGATCCAGCAGGCGCTCGAGGACGTGCCGCAGGCCCAGCGCGATGCGTGCCTGGCCATGGGCCTCACTCGCTGGGAGGCCACGCTGCACATCCTGATCCCCGAGGCCATGCCCGCTATCGTGACGGGCATCGTGCTTTCGGCCGGCCGTGTGTTTGGCGAGGCCGCAGCACTGCTCTTTACCTCGGGCATGAGCTCGCCGGTTCGCCTGAACTTCTTGAGCTTTAACCTGTCGAGCCCCACCTGCGCCTGGAACGTGTTCCGCCCCGGCGAGTCGCTCGCCGTGCACATCTACAAGATCTATGGCGAAGGCAGCCCCGAGGCTCAGCAGATCGTCTGGGGCACCGCGGCGCTGCTGATGATTTGCGTGCTGCTGTTTAACGTAATCGCCCGCATTGTGGGCAAGCAACTGGCAAGGAAGATGACGGCCGAATGAGCGAGATAAATGCAACGCCCGCAACCGAAGCGGCCGCGTCCGACACCCAGGACTTTCTATCGAGTGTGGGGGAGAGCGAGAAGCGCGTGCGCGTGAGCGGCAAGGCCGTGAGCGACGAGGTCGTGCTCTCCACCAAGGACGTCAACGTGTACTATGGCGACCACCATGCCCTGCACGACACGTCGCTCGACTTTCACAAGGGCGAGATCACGGCGCTCATCGGGCCTTCGGGCTGCGGTAAGTCGACCTTCTTGCGTAGCCTCAACCTGATGAATCGCGAGATTCGCGGCTGCCGCGTGGAGGGCGAGATCAACTATCGCGGGCGCAACGTGAACACCAAGACCGAGAACACCTACGAGTTGCGTCGCTCCATTGGCATGGTGTTCCAGCAGCCCAACCCGTTTCGCAAGTCCATTCGCGACAACATCACGTTTGCGCCTAGGCGCCACGGCATCACCGACCGCGACGAACTCGACCGCATGGTCGAGGAGAGCCTGCGCGGCGCGGCGCTGTGGGACGAGGTCAAGGACAAGCTCGACAAGAGCGCCTATGCGCTTTCGGGCGGTCAGCAGCAGCGCCTGTGCATCGCGCGCACGCTGGCGCTCAACCCCGACGTGATCTTGTTCGACGAGCCCTGCTCGGCGCTCGACCCCATCTCGACGCTGGCGATCGAGGACCTGATGTCATCGATCGTTGCCGACCGCGCCATCGTCATCGTGACGCACAACATGGAGCAGGCGTCGCGTGTGTCCAACCGCACGGCGTTCTTCTACATGGGCGATATGGTCGAGTACGACGAGACTGACGAGATTTTCCAACGGCCCAAGGATAAGCGGCTGAATGATTACCTCACCGGCATGTTCTCCTAGTCCGGGACATGCTTGAGGCCCGCGACGGCCACGGTTGCCACGGGACTGATTGGAGAGGCGGGTCATCTCTTTTGGGAGATGGCCCGCCTTTTTGTGTCGTGTGCGGCCCGCCTTTTCGCTGCTATTATGGACAACGTTGAATTTCTACGAAGGAGCAGGGCATATGGCGATTCTTTTGGGATGCGATTCCGTCAGCCTAGAGTTTCCCACCAAGCATATTTTCGATAGCGTGACGCTCGGCGTGGGCGAGGGCGACCGTATTGGTATTGTCGGTAAAAACGGCGACGGCAAGTCGACGCTGCTGAGCGTGCTCGCCGGCACGCTGGAGCCCGACGACGGCCGCGTGACGCATCGTCGCGGCACCACGATCGGCCTGCTCGGCCAAAAGGACCAGCTTGTCGACACCGACACCGTGCACCATGCCGTCGTGGGCGACACGCCCGAGTATGAGTGGGCGTCGAGCCCCCGCACGCGCCAGATCCTCGCCGGTCTCATTAGCGATGTGCCCTGGGAGGGCACGGTGGGCGAGCTTTCGGGTGGCCAGCGCCGCCGCGTGGACCTCGCGCG
Organism: uncultured Collinsella sp.; assembly: GCA_959026535.1. Lineage (GTDB taxonomy): Bacteria > Actinomycetota > Coriobacteriia > Coriobacteriales > Coriobacteriaceae > Collinsella. The sequence goes on from CAUFMB010000076.1 coordinate 3,344, forward strand.
CCTGTTGATCGGCGACTACGACGTGCTCATGCTCGACGAGCCCACTAACCATCTGGACATGCGCACCATCAACTGGCTTGCACGCCATCTTAAGGCTCGCTGGCAGCGCGGTCAGGGCGCGATGCTCGTGGTCACGCACGATCGCTGGTTCTTGGACGAGGTTTGCACCAGCATGTGGGAGGTCCACGACGGCCAGGTCGATCCCTTCGAGGGCGGCTACTCCGCATATATCCTGCAGCGCGTGGAGCGCGACCGCATGGCCGCGGTTACCGAGGAACGCCGTCGCAACATGGCGCGCAAGGAGCTCGCGTGGCTGAGCCGCGGCGCCCAGGCGCGTTCCACCAAGCCCAAGTTTCGCGTTGATGCCGCTCGCGAGCTGATCGCCGACGTGCCGCCCGTGCGTGACGAGCTGGAGCTCAAGCGCCTCGCCGTGAGCCGCCTGGGCAAGCAGGTTATCGATGTGGTCGACGTGGACGCCGGCTATGCGGATACCGATGGCGCGCCCAAGCAGGTGCTCTCTGACGTGACCTGGCTCATTGGTGCGGGCGACCGCTATGGCCTGCTGGGCGAGAACGGTGCCGGCAAGTCGACGCTGCTCGACGTGATCCAGGGCAAGATTGAACCCACGCGCGGCCGCGTGAAGATTGGCCAGACAGTGCGCTTTGGCGTGCTGTCGCAGCAGCTCGAGGAGCTCGAACCCTACATGGGCGACACGATCCGCGAGGTGCTCGGCAACTATAAGAAGTACTACGTCATCGACGGCAAGGAGACTTCGCCCGAGAAGCTCTGCGAGCGTCTGGGCTTTACGACGCAGCAGCTCTGGAGCCGCATCGGCGATCTTTCGGGCGGCCAGCGCCGTCGCCTGTCGCTGTTGCTGACGATTCTGGACGAGCCCAACGTGCTCATCCTGGACGAGCCGGGCAACGACCTGGATACCGACATGCTCGCGATTGTCGAGGACCTGCTGGACGGCTGGCCCGGCACGCTGATCCTGGTGACACACGATCGCTTTTTGATGGAGCGCGTGACCGACCAACAGTGGGCACTGCTCGATGGCCATCTGACGCATATGCCCGGCGGCGTGGACCAGTACCTGCGCCTGTGCAACGCTACCGCCGAGGGCGAGCCCGTGGGCGCGCCGAGCGCTAAGACCGGCACGTTCGACACCGGTGCGGCGGCTGCTGCCGACAAGCCCAAGTCGAGCGGTCAGCCCAACGGCCTTTCCAACGCCGAGCGTCAGAAGCTCCGCCGCGAGGTGAGCTCGCTCGAGCGCAAGATGGAGACACAGCGCGCCCGCGTGGAGGAGGCCGAGGCCGCCATGGCCCAGGTCGATCCCACCAACTACACGGCGCTCGGCGAGCAGCAGGCAAAGATCGACGAGGCTCACGCCGCCATGGACGAGCTGGAGATGGCGTGGCTCGAGGCGAGCGAAAAGCTCGAGGGCGAGGAGTAGGCGAGGATGATCAAAGCCGCGTTTTTCGATATCGACGGCACGCTGCTGAGTTTTAAGACCCACCAGATTCCGGCGTCGGCGCAGCGGGTGCTCGACAGCTTTCGCGAGCAGGGGATCGCGTGCGTAATCGCCACGGGTCGCCCGACCTACCAGATGCCGGATTGGCTGTTCGACCTGGGTTGGGATGCGTACATTACGCTTTCGGGTCAGCACTGCTTTGATGCCGAGGGGGTTTACCGCAGCTGTCCGATCGATCCGGACGACGTTGCGGTGATCGTGGACCAGGTGGCGCAGGGGTGCTATGACTCGCTGTGCATGCAGGGCGAGAACTCGTTTGTGAACCGCCTGTCCGAGCGCGTGGTGACGGCTGGCAGCAACGCGGGAATCGTCTATCACGAGGAGCCGTTTGAGCACGCCTTTGACGCACCGGTCTACCAGTTTTGCGCCTTTGTTGATCCGGCCGACGAGCATGTCGTGACCGATGCCGTGTCGCATTCGCTCACCACGCGCTGGTGCGACCTGTTCTGCGACATTATTCCCGCTAACGGCGGCAAGGACCTGGGTGTGGCGGCGACGCTGGAGCGCCTGGATATCGACGCGAGCGAGGCGATCGCCTTTGGCGACGGCGAGAACGACCTATCGATGTTTTCCGCCGTGGGCACGAGCGTGGCCATGGGTAACGCACAGGACACGGTGAAAGCTGCGGCGACCTATGTGACGACTGCCGTGGACGACGACGGCATCTACAACGCTGCGAAGCACTTTGGACTGCTATAGCTGCGGCTCGGCACTTGGGGACACTCCTTGCGGGGCGTGTTCCCATTTTGTTTGGCTCTGTTAGACCAGGATTGACATACATGTGTCCCCACGGTGCCATATCT
>CAUFMB010000077.1 GCA_959026535.1 uncultured Collinsella sp.
GTCACCCCCATCAGGGCACATACGAACACGATTCCAAGCGTAGGGCTATTGGCAATCTTCACGGCAAGGTGAACGACGAGCGAAATGAACGCCGCCATCAAGAATTGCAAGATGGTCGTCTGCGCGAACACCAGCCAAGCCGGTTTGATAACCGGAGTCGCAAATTGAATGTAGCCTATCGGATAGAACGGCGAGCCCGGGCCATTCTTCACGAGCGCGGCGATTATCCCTGGAAGATTGATGGCGAAGACGGCAAGCATTGCAAAAGCACTCGCCCATACGCTCGATGCAACAAGCCTACCCGGCTCACCCATCGGTGCCTGGATGATGAGCTTTCCACGTTTGTTAAGGCGCGCGGCAAGGAACGAGACGGCAACGGCCGTTGCGACCCATAGCAAGTATTCCTTCGATCCGTCATAAAAGGAGTACCCTCCGTCCGATATCTGCAGAAACGGAAGCAGAGGAGAGAGCGGCGCCAAGATAAGTCGCCCCGTGTCAAGAGGGTACAGAAGTGCAGGCATGCTTGATGAAGAGGTATAGACGCCCTCCTCTCCCGCATTCACAAGCGCGTCCGCATAGGATGCTGACAATTCCTGCTCAACGCGGGTTATTCCCGACTCGAGGTATTCAACCCGTCCGTCGATGCCAGCCGCACTCCTGAAGACTGGCAAAGCACAAAGAACCATCAACGCAGCAACGGCAACACGGAGCGACCTAGAGGAGAGGAGCGACCTAAAGATCACCTTCGAGATTTTGAACATACGTATCACCAGCTCGTTTCAACACGATTCAGCCCGATGCGCGGGGTTACGGTTGCAGCATGCTGTGATTACTTGCCGGCAAAGTCAATTTAACATAAACTGTTAAAAAGTAACCTGAGTTTTTTAAATTCTTCGGAGGTTATTATGAGTTCCGACAATCGCACTCCCCGGCTTCATTCCTTCCGCATCGCATGTGCGATAGCCTCTGCGACCCTTTGCGCCACCGCCATCGCACAAGTGGCGTTCTCCTTAAAGCCAGCAATCGAAGTGCTCGACAACCCTGTAATTGCAGACTCCCCCGCGTATCCAGCCCTTGCGATCTCGACATTGGTCCCTGCCGTCATCGGTATCGCTACGACCATCCTCAGCGCCGTTCTCGTGTGGACGATCAAGAGCGGAGACCCCTTCAAGAAAGGGTCTGCGACATGCTTGAAGGTGCTCGGCATTCTCTTCGTTGTTCAAGCTGCCACCAGCCTCTACGCCGGCTCACTCAAAACCTCCGTTTCGATGTTTGGCGGCGAGGGGGCCGTCGGCGCCCAAGAGATCGCTTCATCATTCGATTGGACCTCTCTGGTTCTCGGCATCGTCCTGTTCATGCTTTCCCAGCTCTTCTTGTACGCCCGAGAGCTGTACCTCGACTCCGACGAGATTGCGTAAGGAAACGCCATGCCCGTAATTGTTCGCCTCGACAAGATCATGGCCGAGCGAAAGATTTCCTCGAACGAACTTGCCGAAAGGATTGGAACCACGCCCGTGAACCTGTCCCGTATTAAAAAAGGGCATATTCGCGGCATTCGCTTCAACACACTCGAGCAGCTATGCCTCGCCCTTCGTTGCCAACCCGGAGACCTTCTCGAAGTCATGAGCGAAGAGGATGCCCGAAAGGAGTTCGGACTCGATTGGTCCGCCGAGGATTAGAGGGCGGTCGTACTCGCCCTGCACACGGGGATGCGAATCGGCGAGGTCTGCGGCCTTCGGTGGTGCGATGTGGATTTCGAGGCGTGTCTGATCTCGGTCAGGCACTCGGTGGCATACGCGAAGGGGATGGGCTCGTTCATCAAGGACACCAAGACCCATGACGCCAGGGGTATCCCCATCGACCCGGTCGGCCTACTCCCCTTCCTGAAGGAGACCCACGAGATCGACTGCGGAAAGCTGCGCTTGCGCGGCCTTACCGGGGCGGTCGAGATCGGGGACTGCTACATCCTGTCGGAGCCGGGCGCGACCTTCGCGACGACAAGCTATATCCGCAGGGCGTTCAAGACGTTCTCGGAGACCAACGGCCTCATGGGCACCAACGACGAGTTGATCACGTTCCACGGCCTTCGCCACACGTTCGCAACGCAGTGGATCCGCCAAGGCGGCGATATCAAGGCGCTCCAATCGATCCTCGGCCACAAGGACGCCATGGCGACGCTCAACGTCTACGCCGACATCGAGCCCATCTCCAAAATCCATAACATGCTGCGCGCCACGCCGTGCCTTTGGCGCGGGCACCTCGGGCCGAGGGTCGATCCGGGTCCCATGTTCCAACAGAGGATCCAGGAGTCCATCGAGACGCTCCAGGCGTTCGGCTACGGCATCACCGAGCCGGACGACCGAAATATCGACATACGCGACGTGAAGACGAACAGTTGGCTCTAGCTCACCGAGTACGCGGCAGTGCTGGGCCCATCCCAACTGAGGTCACGGTGGTCCGATAGGGGCGCCGCCCGCGGCATGCGCCGCGGAGCGGTATCCCCTACCGAAGGGCGGGGATGCCCTCCGCTTCCAGTTCGGAATCAGCCGTCGGAGGCGTTCGGCTGACTGCGGGAACGGCCTGTCCGCTCAATGTGTTCGGCTGAGATCGGAAATCAACCCAACACGAGCCGGACACGCGCCAGACGGCTCTTCCCCGTACGGCCTTCCCCCTTACGCTCATGTTGCAGGCATGTAACGCCGCAGCGAGCGCGCCTTTTTTGCGCCAGACAGGTACAATGATGAACACTGTACCGTAGCGGAGCGCCCCGCGCGCGCCGCAATCACGCGAAAGGGTTTCCCATGGCCGAGATCTCGTCCTCCCGTATCGTCATCACCGTCCTTGGCAAGAACCGCCCCGGCATCGTCGCCGGCGTCACCCGTGTCCTAGGCGAGGCCAACGTCGACATCCGCGACATCACGCAGTCCATTATCGAGGACATCTTCACCATGACCATGCTGGCCGATACCGCCGAGTCCAAGCTCGACTTCGCCGAGCTGCAGAAGGCGCTGGCCGAGGCCGGCGAGCTTTCGGGCGTCAACGTGTCCATCCAGCGCGAGGACGTCTTCAACTTTATGTACCGCCTGTAGCGAGCAAGCCGCTGGGGATAGCCTGACGCGCGCATGCCCATGCAAGTCACCCCGATGCGGCCCGGAGAGGAGCGCGCATGGCCTACGACGCCAAGAAAATCTATTACCGCTTCGACGACCACTTGAGCCGCCTGGTTCTGGATTACGAAGCAAGCCGCCAGATTTCGCCTGAGAGCGAAAGCCTCTACCACGGCCTGCCGACCGACCCTTATGACGAGGGCCTGTTTGTTGAGCACAATGTCAAGCGCGGCCTGCGCAATGCCGACGGCTCGGGCGTGGTCGCGGGCCTCACTCGCATCTCGGATGTGCACGGCTACAACAAGGTCGACGGAAAGGTCGTGCCCGATCAGGGCAAGCTCACGCTTCGCGGCTACAGCATCGAAGACCTGGTCAACAATGCCCAGGCCGAGAATCGCTACGGCTACGAGGAAGTCGCCTATCTGCTTATCACGGGTTCGCTGCCCAACAAGGAAGAGCTCGACGGCTTTTGCGAGCGCCTGGGCGCCTTTAGACATCTGAGCGACGAGTACGTCAAAGAGTTCCCTATGACCACGGTGTCGTCGAGCATCATGAACGTGCTCCAGCGCGCCGTGCTGCTGCTCTACGCCTTCGATGCCGAACCAGACGTGATCACGCCCGAGCACGAAATCGACGTCGCCATTTCCATGCTCGCACGTCTCCCGCGCATCGCCGCCTTCGCACACATGGCCTCGGTCGCCAAGCTTCGCGGCTCCGAGGTTCACGTGCCGCACCCCACGCCCGGCCTCTCCACCGCCGAGACCATCCTACAGGTCCTGCGCGGCGGCATGGCGTTCACCCGCGATGAGGCGATGCTGCTCGACGTTATGCTCATGCTGCATGCCGAGCACGGCGGCGGCAACAACTCCACCTTCGCTTGCCGCGTGCTGTCGTCTTCGGCCACCGACCCGTATTCCGCCTACGCCGCGGCTATCGGCTCGCTCAAGGGCCCGCGCCACGGCGGCGCCAATGCCAAGGTCGTGTCTATGCACGAGGACATCCGCGCGCATGTCTCCAACTGGGAGGACGAGGACGAGGTCGCGGCCTACCTGGGCAAGATCCTCGACAAGCAGGCCTTCGACGGCACGGGCCTCATCTACGGTATGGGCCACGCCGTCTATACGCTGAGCGACCCTCGTGCCGAGGTGTGCCGCCGTTACGCGCGCACGCTTGCCGCCAAGAAGGACCTAGGCGAAGAGTTCGCACTCATCGAGCGTATCGAGCGCCTGGCACCCCAGGTCATGCGCGACCACGGCATGACCAAGCCCATCTGCGCCAACATCGACCTGTACACGGGCTTTATCTACAAGATGCTCGGCGTGCCCGAGACGCTCTTTACGCCGCTATTCGCCGTCGCCCGCATGGCCGGCTGGTCGGCGCACCGCATGGAAGAGCTCTTCTGTGCGCACCGCATCATCCGCCCCGCCTACCGCCCGGTGATCGAGCCGCTGGAGTACAAGCCACTCGCCGACCGCTAGGACGCGGACCGTTATAGAACTCGAGCGTGGCCAGGGCATCGCCGCCTTCGGCCACGCTTTTTATGCCAGTAGAAAGGGCTGCATCAAATGATTGTGTTTTCCGATATGGACGGAACGCTGCTGACGAGTGACAAGCAGATGAGCGACGCCACCTGGGCAATGCTCGACGAACTCGCTCGACGTGGGATTGAGTTTGTGCCCTGCACGGGGCGCCCGCTGTCAGGCATCTTTGAGCCCATCCTCGCCCACCCCGCCGTACACTACGCGGTCTGCGCCAACGGCGCCAGCGTCTGGCAGCTCGACGAGGATACGCCCACCGACGCCTCGCGCGCCACGTGCATCTTGAGCCGTCCGCTCGACCGTGGTATTGCCCACCGCATCCATCGCATTGCCGCCGGCCACGATGTGACCTTCGATATCTTCGCGGATGGGCAGTGCTTCCTCCCCCGCTCGTTATACGGGCGTCTGGATGAGTTCTGTGGCGGCGACCCCCACATCGCGGCTTCGCTCAAGCGCACACGAACACCGATCGACATGGATATCGACAGCAAGATCGACGAGGTCGAGACGCTCGAACGCATCGCCATGTACTGGCACGACCCGGCCGATCGCGACGCCATCGCAGCAGAGCTCGACACGCTCGGAGGCATTGAGGTCACGCGTTCGTACGCCATGAATATCGAGGTCATGGGTAAGGGCGCCACCAAGGGAACGGCCCTCACGTGGCTATGTGAGCATCTGGGCGAGCGTCTCGCCGACGCCTGGGCGTTCGGCGACAACATCAACGACATTCCCATGCTGCAGGCAGCGGGCCACGGCATGGCCATGATCAACGCCGAGCCCGAGGACCGCGACGCCGCCGACGCCATCACCGAATACGACAACGACCACGACGGCGTCGCCCGCGCCATCATGGCCGCCCTCGCCTAGTCATTGGCCAGTCACTGGGGATGTTCTTAAATGACTAGTCGTTGGGGACACTCTTCGCAAAAAGCTGCAAGGACTGTCCCCCGCTGTCGGCATAGACGATATGAGCAGGACATAAAAACATTGAGAGCC
>CAUFMB010000078.1 GCA_959026535.1 uncultured Collinsella sp.
CGCGGGCAGGCCGCCGACAGGTCGGCGGAGGCGCCCACGCGCTCGCCGCGCCTGGACTTCGGCGCCGTCACGAACCTGTGCGACGCCACCTCGGCGCTCACCGTCGAGGGCGACCTGCCCAGCTCCCTCGCGATCTCCCTGCACGAGGCCCCGCGCTCCAGCATCCTCTGGACCGTGTCCCGCTCGTGCCTCGTGAGCCTTCCGTAGGCCCTCGGGGCCGCTTTCGCGGAACCCTTCTTCCTCTTTCCGGACATGCCGTCCTCCGATCTTCCGGGGCCGGCCGGTCCGGCCCTCAGGGTATCGGGTTCCCACATTCATCCGCACATGTGCGGATGAATGTGGGAAGTGTTCGGATGAAGTTGATAATCAAGGTAATTACGCCGATTGCCATAGATACGGTGGAGCTTTGGGTGCCGGCGGCTCGGCACGCTAAAATAAATCAGTTGCACAAAGACCGCCCATCGTGTGGGCAGTTCTAGATAGGAAGTTTCCATGGCATTGCAGTTTACAGAGCGCGAGTTTATCCCCGTGCTGCTCGGCGGCGACATCAACGCGTATTCGGTGGCGCGCGCTTTCTACGAGGAGTATCAGGTTAAGAGCCTAGTCTTTGGCAAGTACCAGACCGGCCCCGCGTATCGCAGCCAAATTATCGATTACACGCCCAACGTGGATATCGATACCATGCCGGTCATGATCGAAACCGTTAACGGCGTCGCACAGGCCAATCCTGATAAGAAGATTATTCTCATGGGCTGCGGCGACAACTATGTCGCGCTTGCCGCGCAGGCTCAGGACGCCGGCGCGCTTGCCTCGAACGTCATCGCGCCCTATGCACCCTACAGCATGCTCGAGCAGTGCCAGAAGAAGGAGATCTTCTACGAGCTGTGCGAGAAGCACGGTGTGCCGTATCCGCATACGTTTACCTTTACCATGGCGATGCTCAACGCTCAGGGTGAGGCTCCCGCCGAGGTGCTCGACCAGATCGACTTCCCCTTCCCGATGATTCTGAAGCCCTCTGACGGCATCATGTGGTGGGAGCACGAGTTCGAGGGTCAGAAGAAGGCCTACGAGATTGCCGATCGCGCCGAGCTGGAGCAGGTCATTCGCGATGTGTACGCCAGTGGCTACACCGATGACCTCATCTTGCAGGACCGCGTGCCCGGCAACGATGAGTACATGCGCGTGCTCACCAGTTATTCCGACCGCAACGGCAAGGTCCGCATGATGTGCCTGGGCCACGTGCTGCTCGAGGAGCATCAGCCCCATGGTGTCGGCAACCACGCCTGCATCATCACTGAGCCCAACGACGAGCTCATGGGTGGCGTGCGCAAGCTGCTTGAGGACCTTAAGTTTACGGGCTTCTCCAACTTCGACGTTAAGTACGACCAGCGCGATGGTTCGTTTAAGTTCTTCGACTTCAACACGCGTCAGGGCCGCAGTAATTACTATGTCACCAATAGTGGCTTTAACGTTGCTAAATACGTGGTAGATGAGTACGTCTATAACCGTCCGTTTGAGCCGGAGTTTGTGACGGCGCAGGACGAGGCGCTGTGGATGGTCGTTCCTATGGGCGTCGTTGACAAGTATGTCAAGGACCCCGAGCTGCGTGCGAAGGCACATCGTCTGGCCAAAGAGGGCAAGGCCGCCGATCCTTCTTTTGTGAAGGGTGATTTTGTCTTTAACCGTTGGTTGCGCATGTGGCACACCAAGCTGCGTCACTTTAAGCTGTTCAAGACGTATTACAAGTAGATGAGCGCGGCGCCCGCCCGGTTTGCATCGGACGGGCGCGGGTATGATACGCGCAATTGCGTGGGCGTCACCAAGGAGGCGGCGATGGAAAAGCTGGGAGTTATCGGCGGCATGGGCGCCGAGGCCACGTCGTATTACTACGACCAGGTGGTACGTCATACGGCTGCTACCTGTGATCAGGAGCATATCGACATGGTGGTACTTTCCAAGTCGACCATGCCCGACCGTACGCTGGCCATCAAGACTGGCGAGCATGCCGAGCTGCTGGCGACCATGAAGGAGTGCGCTCAGGCGCTCGAGACGCTGGGCTGCGCGCACATAGCGATTCCCTGCAACACGTCGCACTACTTCTACGATCAGATTCAGTCGTTTACCAAGGTGCCGATTATCCACATGCCGCGCGAGTCGGTGCGCTATGCTCTGGCCGGCGCGGTGATGGGGGAGTGCGAGTTCGACCCCAACCTGAGTATGCCGGCCGAGCCGGTGCGCAAGATCGGCATCATGGGCACCGACGGTACCGTGGGCGCAGACGTCTATGGACGCGAATGTGAGACCGCGGGCGTTGAGGTCGTCTATCCCAGCGAAAAGCGTCAGGCCGACGTGATGTCGCTCATCTACGACGATGTGAAGGCCGGGCGCGAACCCGATATGGACAAGTTCGACCGCGTGATGTGGGAGTTCGCCCGTAGCGGCTGCGACCGCGTCATCCTGGCCTGCACGGAACTTTCGGTGTTGCAGAAGTATCGCGAGATGCCCGAGATCACCCTCGATGCGATGGATGTCCTGGTACGCGAGTCCATCATTCGCAGCGGCGTCCCCTACCGCCTGTAGCCCTCGACCTGCCAAAAAGGGACAGGTCTATTTTGGTAGGTTTTATCTGGGAAAACAGTAAGGCCTCGGCTCGTTTGATGCGAGCCGAGGCCTTTTGCGTTTGCCGGTTGCTGTCAGCGATTGCTAGAACAGGAAACCGATGGCGATAAGGGCGATGCTGACGATAAGTACGGCGATATCCAGGCCTTTGATGGGGTAGCGCTTATACGAACTCGCACGCGTGCGCAGGTAGAAGCCGCGCTGCTCGGCGGCAAGCGCGGTGGCATCGGTCTTGCCCACGCTCGAGATAAGCAGTGGCACGCACAGCGGCAGCATGAGCTTGAGTTTCTTGACGGGATTCTTAGTGTCGTATTCGACGCCGCGTGCAGTCTGTGCCTCCATGATGGCGTTCATTTCCTGGCCAAATACCGGCACAAAGCGCAGCGCCGTGGTAAAGGTGAAGGCATAGCGATATGGCACGTGCAGCACCTCGACGCAGGCGTTGGCGAGGTCGTTGAGCTTGGTTACCATAAGCATGAGGATGAGTGGCAGCGCCACACCCAACAGGCGTAGGCAGGCCTTCGATCCGGTAATGAGGCCCGTGTCGGTGATAAAGCCCCACACGATGTTGCCATCGCGCATAAAAGCCAGCTGAAGTACCAGCATGATAAGCGCGAGCGGAATCAGCAGCTTGAGTAGCGAGAGCAGACGGTCGGCGACGCCGGCGTAGGCGCCCAGTGCAAGGGTGAGCGCCAAAAAGCCCAACAGTGCCACGTAGGTGTCAGACAAGAAGATGCCGATGATGATGGCTGCGGCAAGGCCCAGTTTGACGACCGGGTTCAAGCGGTGCAGCAGTGTATCGCCCGGCATATAGTCGATGACGTTAACCACGGTGGACCATCTCCTCGGTAATGCGAACGATATCGGTGACCTCGCTCACCTGTGCAAAGGCGGGAGAGACGGAGGATGCCAGGCGACGAGAAAGCTCTATGATCTGGGGTGGCTCAACATAGGCTCGCTGCATGAGCTCGATGTTCGAGAACAGTTCGTGCGTGCAGCCGCGCTCGAGGATGCGGCCGTCGGCCATGACTACGATGCGCTCGGCAAAGTCGGAGACGACTTCCATGTCGTGGCAGACCATGATTACAGCGCAGCCGCGCTCGGCCATGGTGCGTACGGTTTCCATGACGGTCATGCACTCGCGGTAGTCAAGGCCGCTCGTGGGCTCGTCGAGCACCACGATTTTGGGTTCTACGACCACGACAGAGGCGAGTGCCACCATCTGGCGCTGACCGCGCGAGAGCGAGAAGGGCGCCTCGTCGGCCGGCAAGCCAAAGCGGTCGATGACGAGCTGGGCGCGACGCAGTGCCTCGGCACGGTCGATGCCGGCAAGCTCCAAGCCAAAGGCGACCTCGTCGAGTACGGTGTCCTTGCAGATCTGGCGGTCGGGGTTTTGGAAGAGGGTTGCGACTTCTCGGGCGATGCGGCTCGTGGGAACGGCTGCGGTATCCAGTCCCGTGACGCGCACGCTGCCCGAGGCGGGCTTAAGCAGGCCTGTAAGCAGCTTGGTGAGCGTGGTCTTGCCGGCGCCGTTTTGGCCGACGATGCCCACGAGCTCGCCGGGATAGAGGGTCAGGTTGAGGTCGTGGACGGCGGCGCCGCCATTGGGATAGGCAAACTCAACGTGATCGAAGGCGAGCACGGGCTCGGCGTCCTTGGCGTGCGGGCGCAACGACGGTGCGTGTGGTGAGCCCGCGGGTGCCTGAATGTCGCTGCTTGCGTGTGCGGGGTCGACGATGCCCATAATCAGGCGCTCGGCCTCATCAACATCCAAACAGGGAGTGCCGCTGGCCAGGCCGTCGGCCTCGAGGCTGTTGAAAATGCGCGTGACACGCGGGCAATCAACGCCGATGGCGCGGAGCTCATCGGCGTGCGCGAAGACCTCGTGCGGCTCGCCCTGTAGCGCGATTTCGCCATGATTGAGCACGAGCACGCGGTTGCAATACTCCGAAAGCAGGGCGACTTTTTGCTCAACGACGACGATGGTGATGCCGAGTGCACGGTTGGCCTCACGCAGGGTCTCGAAGACCAGCGTGGAGCTGGCAGGGTCGAGCGCCGCGGTGGGTTCGTCGAGCACGAGCACGCGCGGACGCATGGCGAGGATGGCGGCGATGGCAACCTTTTGCTTTTGGCCGCCTGAGAGGGTGGCGATCTCGCGGTCGCGCAGGTCGCTGATGCCGACGTTTTCGAGCGTTTCGCTCACACGTTGCTCGATTTGGTCGTGGGGAACGCCAAAGTTCTCCAGGCCAAATAGCATCTCGTCCTCGACGACCGAGGCGACCATTTGCGTGTCGATGTCCTGCAACACGCTGCCGACGATCTGCGACACATCGGTGAGCGAAACTTCACAGGTGTCGTTGCCGTCGACAGTGACGGAGCCAAAGAACGTGCCGGTGTAATGGTGGGGTACGGCTCCCGACAGGCAGGCGGCAAGTGTGGACTTGCCGGCGCCCGAAGGCCCGATAATGCCGATAAAATCTCCCCTGTTCACGCCGAGCGAGATATGTTTAAGCGCCTGCTCGGTCTGCGTGCCGTAGGAGAACG
>CAUFMB010000079.1 GCA_959026535.1 uncultured Collinsella sp.
AGCGGTCGGCGGGGCCATTGTGGCTCTTGACAGCGGATTGGGTCATATGAGCGAAGGGCCCCAGGTCCTCAAAGAAATACAGGCGATTGAACATGTCGCAGATGAGCTTGACGGGGTTGAGCCAGCACTCGACCGGACAAGCGCGGGCGACGTCGTCGGCAAGCGCCATCGCCGGCTCGCCGTAGAGGCCGGCGAACAGGGCGCACGTGGTGGCAAAGCCCGTGAGGATGCCCGACTTGGATGCCTTGCCGCCCTTAACGGGAAGCGTGCCCACAAAAAGCCCCAGGCCCGTGGCGGCAAGCGCGGATGCAGCCCCGCCCAGCAGGCACAACCCCTCGCGCCCGCCAAAGTCGACGCCCACGACCAGGCGCACGTAGCCGATCGCAACCGCCATCGATGCAAAGGAAACCAGCCACGAGCCGACAAAAATGCCGGCCAGCGACGCCGTCTTGGAAAGACCGCCCACGCAGCGGCGCGCGCCAAGGCCCGACAGATTGGGCTGCAAATCGACGACGCTCAAGGCGGCAAACTCGGCAGACATCATCGCGACCAGGCCAAAGAGCGCGTAGTAGTAGATGACCGTGCCATCGGGCGTGGCACGAGTCAGGCTCACGCGGCGGGTTCCGCCCTCGAGCGACAGGGCGTGCGCAACCGCCGCCGGATCGGCGAGCGCCGCCGGGTTGTCCTGGGCAATCTGGCGCATGAGCTCGACATTTTGCGTATACGAGCTTGCCACCGTTTCAAGGATGCTGCGGTCGGTGAGCACCGACGAGGCGCGCGAGCTGTCGTAACTCGACAGCAGCGTGAGCCTGGGCGTGCCCGCGGCATCAACCGTATAGATGCCCGCGACCTCGCCGGCCTTGAGCGCTTTGCGCGCGACAGCCAAGTCTTCGTACTCGCTCACATCGAGCAGCTGGTCGTCGCCTGCCTTGGCAAGCGAAGCTGCCACATCCTTAAAGGTCGAGGCATCCCAGGCCTCGTCCGCCACGACGGCAACCGGTACCGGGTCGGCCCTGCCGTCAGAGCTCAGGTTCGCAAACATAAACATGAACATCGTGGAAAGCGCAACGGGAAAGATCGCGCCCCAAACCCACGTGCTCGGCCGGCGCAGCAGCGTCTTGACCGTGATAATAATGGCGTTGAACATGGCTGCCCCCTAGTCGCGCAGCTCGCGGCCGGTGATCTCGAGGAACACGTCATTGAGGGTCGGCGGCTCGGAGTAGATGCGGCCGAGCGCCACGTCATGCGAGCGCAGCGCGTCGAGGATGTCGGTCAGGTTATGCGGGCTCGCTTCGCACGAGAACGTGAGCTGGCCCGCCGTCGCCGCCAGGTCCAGGACATGCGGCAGGCTCGCAACGGCAGCGAGTGCCGCACTCGGCACCTCACCGACCTCGATCACGATCTTCTCGCCCATCTGGATCATGCGCTTGAGCTCGTCGTTGGTGCCCTGCGCCAGCACGCGCCCACCGTCCATGATCATGATGCGGCTGCAAATCTGCTCGACCTCCTCCATATAATGGCTGGTATACACCACTGTGGCGCCCTCGTCGCGCAGGCGGCAGATGCCCTCCAGGATGGCGTTGCGGCTCTGCGGGTCGACCGCCACCGTGGGCTCGTCAAAAAAGATGAGCTCGGGCTCGTGCGCGATACCGCAGGCGATGTTGAGGCGACGCGCCAGGCCGCCCGAGAGCTTGCCGGGGCGAAACTTGGTAAAGTCGCCCAGCCCGACAAAGTCGATCGCCTCGTCCACCAGCGCGCGGCGGCGCTTGCGGTCGTTGACGTAAAGGCTGCAGAAATAGTCGATGTTCTCGCGCACCGTAAGCTCGTCAAACACCGCCACCTGCTGCGGCACCACGCCGATGCGGCGCTTGAGGTCGTAGCGGGCGGGCGTCATGGGCTCGCCGAACAGCTCGATGGCGCCTTTGTCGTAGGCGAGCAGCTGCAGAATGCAGTTGATGGACGTGGTCTTGCCCGAGCCGTTGGGGCCCAGCAGACCAAAGATCTCGCCGGGGGCGATGCTCAGGTTAAAGTGGTCGAGCGCGATAAGATCGTCGTAGCGCTTGACGAGGTTTTCGACGTGGACGATGTCTGTCATGAGTCGGCCCTTCCGTTGATTGCGGCCCGGTACGATTGCATCATCGCAGGAGCCGCCGGCGCGCGCCAGTGAGCTTTGTCACGAATGCGGGGCTTGGCCGCGTGGCCCGCCGGCGCTCCCAATTTACCGTGCGGGAGGAATGTCACGGTCACGCGGGCGGCCCCTCCACCACACGCGACTTCGCGTACAATACCCGTATGAACAGGCTTTTCGACAAATCGATCGTGCTGGCGTGCTGTATCGCAGCCGCCACGGGCCTTGCTGTGGACGCTCGCCTGGTCGCGGCGTTTTGCCTTGGCGTTATTACCACCTCGCTGGCCGAGCTCGCGCAGAAGGATCGCACGTGCCGCACAAGCGAGGCCGCGAGCTACGCTTACATCATCGCGGCCGTCTTCGTGCCGCCGTTTGTGCCGTTTGCGCCTCTCGCCCTCTATGACATTGCGCGGCGGGTGCGCCGCGAGCACGCCTGGGTCGTGCTGAGCATTGGCATCGCCTTTGTCTTTGCGCTCGTCGCGGACCTTCGCACCGACGCGCTCACCGCCCGAACGCTCCTGCTGACCGCCATCCTTTCGGTTGCCGCCACCTTGTTATCGCTACGTACCGCCCAGCTAGAGCGCGAGCAGCAGCGCATGCGCCGTACCCGCGACGAGCTGCAGGAACGAGCCCTCGCGCTCGAGGCATGCAACCGCGATCTTGCCGATCGCCAGGACTACGAAGTCGAGCTCGCGACGCTCGCCGAACGCGCCCGCATCGCGCGCGAGATCCACGACAATGTGGGCCACCAGCTCACGCGCGCCTCGCTGCAGGCCGAAGCGCTGCGCGTGGTCCACGCCGACGAGCCCGGCGTCGCCGCCGATTTCGCCGACGTTAAACGCACGGTTGACGAGGCACTCCAGCTTGTGCGCACCAGCGTCCACGCGCTCAACGACAACGCTGTCGACCTTTCCGTGCAGCTCGAACGCATTGTTGAAGGCGCGCGCTCGGACGGCGGTCCGCAGATTGAGCTTGAAGTTATGACCGAGCATGCACCCGCAAACGTCGCCAACTACTTTGCGGCGGTCCTGCGCGAGGCGCTCTCCAACACCATGCGCCACGCTTGCGCCCAGACCGTCACCGTACGATGCATGAAGCATCCGTCGTTTTACCAGCTCATCGTTACCGACGATGGCGCGGGCGGGGTCCGAGCAAGCAGCCGCGGTGCCGCGGAGGGCATGGGGCTCGCCTCCATGCGCGAGCGCATCGAGGCGCTTGGCGGCACCTTCACCGCCGGCTCGCGTGCCAGCGCCGGCGGCTGGCGCGTGTTTGCCACCGTTCCCAAACAGCAAGGAGATGAGGGCCGATGAGGCTCATCGTTGTCGACGACGACCGCTTGGTGGTCGATTCGCTCAAGATTATCCTGGGCGCCCAGCCGCAGATCGAAGTGGTGGGCACCGGTGCCAACGGTAACGATGCGGTTTCGCTCTATGTCGAACACGCGCCCGATATCACACTGCTCGACATTCAGATGCCGGGGCGTGACGGACTTTCGGCGGCACGCGAGATCCTTGAGCGCGACCCTTCGGCGCACGTGGTGTTTCTGACGACATTCTCGGATGACGAGTACATTGTGTCGGCGCTCAAGCTCGGCGCCCGCGGCTACCTGATCAAGACCGATGTCGCCGCCATTCCGCCGGCGTTGGCGCAGGTCATGGACGGTAAACGCATACTCGAGGGCAAGGCGATCGAGGACATCGACTTTGACGGAACGGGCGTCAAAGCGGGCACGCCCCGCCGGCCCGCAGCCTTCGCCAGCCTGACCGACCGCGAGTTCGAAGTCGCCGAGCTCATCGCCCGCGGCCTCGACAACAAGGAGATCGCCGCCACCGCCTACATGGGCGAAGGCACCGTGCGCAACCACATCAGCTCGATCCTGGCAAAGATGGGCCTGCGCAACCGCACGCAGATCGCCATCGCCTACCTGCGAGGGTAGTTGCCCAACGGCCGACCACCCCGGCATAGCAAAATGTCTGCTACCGCTTTAATGCCATTTCAAAACTATGCCGGTTTACGGGGCTAAACCCAGGAACCCCGTCCATACTTGCTTTTTTCGAAAATTGACGGCTCATCTACCTGCGGTTTTATTCTTGCAACTATCGGCATGGTTGGGGGTTCGCGATTCGGCCCCGTAAACCGACATAGTTTTGGAACAGTGGGGTCACATACCGACGCCCCGCAAGCCGTACAGAGCCAAAAATGATCCGTTTTCCTCCGTCCCCAACGGATCAACTCAAAACTATGCCGGTTTACTACGATGAATCGCCCACCTTCGACCACGGTAAATTGCGCGCTTGCAAAACCGCAGGTAGAACGCTTGCGATATTTAGAAAAATGCAATCATGGTCGGGAATGTCGAATTCATCGTAGTAAACCGACATAGTTTTGTTCGGATAGTCCCGCACGGATACCATCCCAGGCCTCGCGGAACCAAAATGATCCGTTTTCTTCCGCCCGCGGAGGTCGGCTGACGGCGCCCGCCACGGAATCGGCCCATCTACTACGTTTGACCCGACATCCCCAACCATACCCCCGTTTTGAACAAAACCGCAGGCGTTCTACCTGCGGTTTTGTTTTCGCGTTTTTTGGCATGGTTGGGGGTAAGGGACTAAACGTAGTAGATGGGCCGGTTCCATGGCAAGCCCTTCTCGCCTACGCACAAAAGCGCCGCCACGGAGGAGGGAGATACCTCCGTGGCGGCTGGGGGTGGGG
>CAUFMB010000080.1 GCA_959026535.1 uncultured Collinsella sp.
GAGAGAGCGCTCCCGCAAACTGCCTCTTGACAACTTATAGGAGCGTCGGTTTTGTCGATATTTTCCTGCGATTTTGCTGCCGAAAAATGCGGATGTTTCGGGGGTCCGATTTCACTCGTTCACTTCGCGGAAAAGTATTCAACTTCAATCTGCCGAAGAGGTGAGGGCCTCCTCATTGGCGTCACAGGTATGTGTCGTGGCGAACGGATCGCCGAAAACTGGGTGCTATGAGCCCGTAGTTTCCAAAAAATTAACCTTTGTTGACCTGATTTGTTAGATAAACTAAACTCTTTCCCAAAAGTGTGCTCGAGCAAACTTATCAACTCGGGTGCTAAGGCACCGTGCCGCAGTTGTTGCGGAAAAGGGAGAGACATCATGAAGAAGTCCACGTTCAACACCCTGCTTGTCGGTGGCGGTTTTCTGCTCGGTACGGCCGGCATCAAGCTGCTCACCAGCGCTCCGGTAAAGAACGCCTGCGTGCAGGGCATCGCGTGCGGCATGCGCATCAAGAACGGCTACCAGGACATGGTCGAGCAGGCCAAGGCCAATGTCGACGACATGGTTGCCGAGGCTGCCTACATCACCCAGAGCGAGGCTGACGCTGCGAGCAACGCAGCCGAGTAGCGCTCCCAGGCACAAACCATGAGATTCTCGATTATTAGCGAGATCCCCGGCAGGACCCGTCTTCAATTGGCGGGTCCTGTGCCAGAGAGCGATCTCGATGCACTTCTTAAGCTTGGCGGCGACATCGATGGCGTGCACAAGGTGCGCGTGTATGGCCGCATTGGCCAGATGGCGCTCGAATATGACGAGCCGCGCCGCGCAAGCGTGCTCGACGCCCTAGGCGCACTCGATGCTCAAGCTATCGCCGATGCCAAGTCGGGCTACGTGATGCAACTCGAGCCGCGCAAGCACAAACTCGTTATGGACCTGGCGACACTCGTCGGTGCCCATTACGCGCGCCGCTGGTTCCTGCCTACGCCTCTGCGCGCGGTGTTTGTCGTGGCCGGTTACATGGCATTTTTGCGCGCTGCCCTTCATGAGCTGGCGCAGCCGCGTCTGACCGTTCCTGTGCTTGACGCTTCGGCCATCGGCATTTCGTTCGTCAAACGTGATGTCGACACCGCGGGCCAGACGATGTTCCTGCTCAACGTGGGCGAACTGCTCGAGGACTACACGCGCGCCATGAGCGAAAACGAGCTCATCAATTCGCTGCTCGATGTGCCCGACAAGGCTCAGAAGGTCGTCGACGACACCGAGGTAAGCGTTGCCGCGACCGAGCTTGAGCCCGGCGATCTGGTCGCCGTGCGCACTGGCATGTCCATTTGCATCGACGGTGTTGTCGAGCAGGGGAGCGCTATGGTCAACCAGGCGACCCTGACCGGCGAGCCGCTGGCCGTCGAGCGCAGCGCGGGCGACGATGTATTCGCCGGCACCGTCGTAGAAGACGGCAGCATCTTGGTGCGTGTGCGCGCCAATACGGCGCAAACCAAACTGCGTTCAATCGTCTCGCTCGTGCAGACGGCCGACTCGCTCAAGTCCGAGGGCCAGTCGCATATGGAGGACCTTGCCAACAAGATCGTCCCGTGGAACTTCCTGCTCGCGGGCCTGGTTGCGCTCACCACGCGCAGCCTTATCAAGACCTCGGCGGCGCTGATGGTCGACTACTCGTGCGCGCTCAAGCTCACGGGTTCCGTTGCCGTCATGACTGCCATGAGCGATGCTGCCAAGATGGGCGTCATGGTCAAGGGCGCGAAGTACTTTGAGTCGTTTGCCAAGGCCGACACCATTGTGTTTGATAAGACCGGCACGCTGACCGAGGCGCAGCCGCGCCTGGCTTGCGTACTGACGACCGATGGCTGGAGCGAGGACGAGGTTCTGCGCCTTTCCGCTTGCTTGGAGGAGCATTTCCCCCACCCGGTAGCGCGCGCCGTCGTCAACGCTGCCCGCGAGCGCGGGCTCGAGCACCGCGAGCGTCACGCTGCGGTCGAGTACATCGTGGCACACGGCATTGCCTCGTCCATCGAGGGTCGTCGCGCAATTATTGGCTCGGCACACTTTGTGTTTGAGGACGAGAGCGCGCAGCTCGAGTCCGACATTAAGGAGCAAATTGAGTTCCAGATGCAGGGCCTGTCGCCGCTGTATCTGGCGGTCGACGGCACGGTTGTGGGCGTGCTCGGTATCGAGGATCCGCTCAAACCTGGTGTGCGTGAGGCCATCGCCGACCTGCATGCGCTGGGCGTCAAGCATGTCGTAATGCTTACGGGCGACTCCGAGCGCACGGCCGAGCGCATTGCGCGCGAGGCGGGCGTCGACGAGTTTAAGGCCGAGCTGCTGCCCGAGGACAAATACGCGTACGTGGAGCGCATTAAGAGCGAGGGACGCCACGTTGCCATGGTGGGTGACGGCGTCAACGATTCGCCGGCGCTCGGTTTGGCCGATGTGGGTCTGGCCATGGGCGGTGGAAGCGACATCGCCAAGGAGGTCGCCGATATCATCCTGACCGATACGGATCTCGCCGCGATTGTTCGCCTGCGCCGCATGAGCCAGGGACTCATCGATCGTCTGACGAGCTCGTATTCCAAGGTGATGCTCACTAACTCAGCGCTCTTGGCACTGGGTATTACCGGCATGATTACTCCGCAGACGTCGTCGCTCCTGCACAACGGCTCGACGATCGCCTACAGCCTGAGCAACGCGAAGGCTTACCTACGTTAGCAGACGTGTTCGCTCACGTTATCTGGCCTGCGCCCAGACGGCATCTGTGTCGTCTGGGCGCAGGCCTTTTGCGTTTGACCATCTGCTAGCTTCTCTATATAGTGTTGATAGCGGTGCTAGCAATTGAAGGGAGCGGGATCAACGTGGGTGCTGTTAGCGGCATGGCGCAGGTGAATGTTCGCGTAGATCGCTCGGTTAAAGAGCGCGCCGAGGAAGCGCTACAGCTTTCGGGCAGGTCACTGCCCGAGCTCATCAAAAAGGTCGTGGCCAAGGTCGCACAGGGTGGCGGGCAGTGTGAGGAAGTGCTGTCTGCCGTTGATGGTCGGCAACAGACCGTCGCGCACGATACTCCGTTCTCCGTATCATGGGCAGCGGCCGACCGGCTTTATGCAGATTTGGGCATCGCTACGTCGTCCGTGTCCGACGATCGCGATTGGGACGCAATCTATTCCGAAGCCATGGACGAGCGCTATCGCCAAAAGGGGATGATCCTGTGAGCGGGGCTCCCCTCAAAATAATGGTGGACGCCAACGTATGGGTTGATTCGTTTTGCGTCGACCATGCCGAGTCGCTTGCCGCGCGTGCGTTTATTGGGCAGGCGACGGATACGCGGGCGTTGCTGTTCTTTCCGGTGCATATCGCTAAGGACGTGCTATACGTTGTCCAACACGAGCTGAAGCGTAGCGTTCTTGCCAGCGGGGGAACGCTCGACGAGGCATCTGCCCGCGCGATTGGCGATGCGGCGTTGGTGTTTGTGCGGAACATGACCGAAAACGCCACGGCCGTGGGTGCAGATGCGTCGGACCTTTGGCTGGCCGACAAATACTTAGCGCTCCATCGCGATTACGAGGACAACTTGGTACTCGCCGCATGCAAACGCGCCCAGGTCGATTACTTGGTAACTAACGATCGCAAGCTGCTCGAACATGCCGATCTTGCAGCAAAGACCCCGCGTCAAATGATGCCGATTCTTGCTTTGGCCGAACGCGGCGGCGCGGCTATCGGTTGACGCGAACTGTTTGCGGGCCTCTTGGACGACGATGCGCCAAGGGACCCGCGTCTGCTATTTACAAAAGCTCGGCCTTAATGGCGGGGCTTTCTGCGAGCTTTTCGGCTGCCTTTTCGTCGGAGCTGTCGAGTGCTGCCAGACTGCGGTAGACCCACTCGTTGACCTGGGTGTTCTTGACGCCTGCAGTCTGCATAAGGGCGCCTACCTCGCGGATTGCTGCGAGCAGATCGGCTTTGGGACCCGCGAGCTCGACCTCGATGCCGTGGTAGGCGGCCACGCCGCGGTTTTCACTCACGTGGTCGATAAAGCCCTCGACGGTCTCAAGCTGCTGGGCGAGAGCTGCATCATCGTCAGCGTCCAGCGCAACAAGGGCGTTCGAAACCGTGAGGGCGGGATGTCCGCAGGGGACAAAGCCTTCGATGACATCCATAGCTTCGGTAATGGTTGAACCCAGGCCTGCGAGGGCATTGACGAGTTGCTGTTTGGTATCCATAACGGTCCTTTCGACGGGGCAATTTTGCTTGGCGAAAATATACGTGACGCGATCGGTAGCAAAAGTGCGAAGTGCGGCGCACATTGGGGGGTTGATTTCCGATCTCAGCCGAACACATTAGGCGGACAGGCCGTTCCCGCAGCT
>CAUFMB010000081.1 GCA_959026535.1 uncultured Collinsella sp.
CGGCATTCAGATCGCCGCTGCCAACTATCAGCAGTCCGTCCTGCCGATTATCCTTTCGGTGCCTGTCCTCTACTTCGTCGAGAAGTTCTTTAAGAAGGTCATGCCCGACGTGCTCTCCACGGTCTTCACGCCGTTCTGCACCATGATCGTTACCATCCCCATCGCCTTCATCGTCCTCGCCCCGCTCGGCAACGAGATCGGCAGCCTCATCGCTAACGCCCTCTTCGGTCTCGCTGACATGGGTGGCATCGGTATCCTGCTCGTCATGGCCGTCCTCGGCGCCTTCTGGCAGCTCTTCGTGGTCTGCGGTATGCACATGCCCGTCATCCTGCTCGCTCAGGTTCAGATCATCGCTGCCGGCTACGATCCCTTCGTCTTCGTTTCCACCAACTGCGCTATGGCCGCTGTCTGGGGCTGCGCCTTCGGTGCCTTCCTCAAGATGAAGAACCCCGACGAGAAGGGTCTTGCCCTGGGCTACGTCATCTCCGCCATCGCCGGCGGCGTCACCGAGCCCGCACTCTTCGGTATCCTCATGCGCTTCCGTCGCACCATGTTCGGTATGTTCATCGGCGGTGCCATCGGCGCTGTGTTCTCCGGCCTCATGGGCGTTACCTATTACCTCGCTGGCGGTGCCTCCAACTTCCTGGTCTTCACCAACTACCTGCAGGGTGGCCAGATGAACACCGTCTGGGCTATCGTCGGTATGGCAATCTCCTTTGTCATCGCCGCTGCCGTCGTCTTCGTCGCCGGCTTCTCCAAGGAGGAGCTCGCCGAGATGGAGGCCTAAGGCCAAGCCATTCGGTCGCATACGACCTTACCTACACGACAGGGCCCCGTCAGGCGCAAGCCCGGCGGGGCCCTTCTTGCAAGGTAGACTGGAGTGGGCAAGTGGTGTCCGCCCGCAGGGGTTTGTTAAACGGCGGGGGCTTTCGCATCAGGGGTTACCGCGAAAGCTTCTGCCGGTTCGCAATTCCTTTATCGAGCGAAAGGACATGCAGATGAGTTTGGGAAAACTGACCGTCAACGGTCGTCAGGACGGTTTTTTGTGCGAGGGCAAGCCGTTCTTTTGGTTTGCCGATACGTGCTGGAGTGCGTTTACCAGCATCCCCGAGGCCGACTGGGACTACTATCTGACCCGCCGCGCCGAGCAGGGCATGAACGTGCTGCAGATTAACACGCTGCCGCAGTGGGATCGCTGCTGCCCCGATCTGGGCATTTGGCCCTATGCCAGCGAGGATGGCGTGCGCTTTGATTGGTCTCAACCCAACCAGGCGTATTGGGATCGCGCCGCCGCCATGTGCCGCGCTGCCGTCGAGCACGGCATTCGTCCGGCGCTCGTGCTCATGTGGTGCAACTATGTGCCCGGTACCTGGGGCGCTAAGATCGCCGAGCGTTGCGGTGCCGAGGTTATGCCGCGCGAGGAGGTCCGTGCCCACGTTGTCCGCGTCGTCGAGAACCTGGGCGAGTTCGATCCCGTCTATGTGGTGACGGGCGACACGGACTTTGCCGGTGACGAGGCGATTGCCTATTACGAGGATGCGCTCGACGAGGTTGCGAAGCGCGCGCCCGAGGCCCTGCGTACCATGCACATCAATCGCGGTAACCGCACGATTCCCGCGCAGTATTTGGACCGCCTGGACTTCTATATGTTCCAGCCCGGCCACAACTACGAAGGCCAGCCCGAGGCCTGGCACCTGCCGCAGGACTTTATCGCCAGCTATCCCAAAAAGCCGATGGTCAACTCCGAGCCCTGCTACGAGCAGATGGGTGCGTCGCGCAACGTGTACTGGCGTTTTACCGCGCAGGACTGTCGCGCGAGCGTGTGGTCTTCGATCCTTGCCGGCGCCAGCGCGGGCGTGACCTACGGCGCCCACGGCGTTTGGAACTGGCAGACATCGCGCAGCCAGGGTTCGGTGCTGGGCGAGGGCTTTGACATGCCGTTCCGCTGGCAGGAGTGTCTGCAGTTTGCGGGCGTGTGGGATTTTGCCGCCATCGAGCACGTGCTTGCCGGCCTGGGTGCCACGGCTAGCGACGACGCTCTCGCCGTTATCCCGGCACAGGAGCTGCTCGATGACGCGCGCGAGTCCATCCGTGTGGCGCGTATTGGCGAGCGTGTCGTCACCTATCTGCCGCGCACCACGGCACTTACGTTTAAGCTCGATAGTGCGCGCGGCTGGTCGGCGACGGCCCTCGACATGGAGGCCAAGCGTATCGCCAAGCTGCCCGTTCGCGACAATGGCGACGGCACCGTGCGCGTGGCTCAGCATTCCTTTGAGCACGACGCCCTGGTGATCCTGACGCCCGAGCACTAACGCTCGAGCTCCAACACTTCTGATCCCTCCATCCCCTTCTCCATCGCACGCAACCCAGTCCCTCAATAAGTTGCGGTGGAATAGTTCCTAAAAAGTGCCCTCAGCCGGACAAACAGGAACTATTCCACCGCAACTGAGCGCGCGATCGGAGAAGGGCTCCTTTGGTTGCGGTGAAATACGGTCTAAATCCAGCCTTTTTGGCTGTAAACAGTCCGTATTCCACCGCAACTGCTGTTGAGGGCGGTTGAGGTCTGATGTGTAATACTTCCGGCATTGCGTGTGTAGTAAGACCCGTTCTCCATTAAAATGGTTTTCCGGACATCTAAGCGGGTGGGGGTTACCATGAGGGACCTGGGAGACACAACCGCATATTTGCGCCGGGGCATACGGGAGATTCTGTGCCTGGCGCTTTTCTTTTTCACGTTTTTGGCCGGCGAGTACCTCTTTGACGTGCGCGTGGCCGAGCTTGTGCCGGCGAACGAGGTCGTTATCTACGAGAGCATCGTCGTCGGCGCGAGCGTGATCGGCTATTTTGTGCGTCCTCTCCTGTACTATCGCCGTCCCCAGACAATCGATGCAACGAGCGATATGACGGGCGTGCTGCTGGTGTCGGCATTGCTGCTGCTGATTATGGCGGCGCAGTTTCAGGTTGTGATTGCGGGCGGTCTGGTGGCGTGCTGCGCCCTGGGCTACTGCGGATCGACCGCTCATGCCAATCTGGCGCGGCGTTTTGCGCAGACGCCTTGTCTGGCACGTGCCGTGGCGGTTTCTTATGCTGCGGGCATTTTGGTACAGGTGCTCAACCATATGGTGATGCCTGCGGGCATTCCTCAACAGTTTGTCCTTATTGCCTGTGCGATTGCGCTGGTTGGGCTGCTTCACGGTACCCGCCGAGCTAAATTACGCGATGAGTCCGCGCCCGAGTTCGAAGCCGAGATTGCCGAGCTATCGGTCGATGCGTCGGAGCATGGCGCCAAGTGGCGCGATAATCCCGAGGCAAAGGCGGCCTTCCAGGGTGCCGTAGTGCGCTTGACGGTGGCGACCGCCTGCCTCACCGGCGTATTCGCGGCTCTCAATGCCGGTCTTACGACCTCGCATGCCGCCGGCGCTATCGATCTGGGTGACTGGCCGCGCTTGCTGCTGGTTGTGAGTGCGCTTGCTGCCGGCGCCCTGTATGACCTGCGCGGACGCTCGTATATGAATATCATCATGACGTGCGCCGCCATGCTGTCCACGCTCTCGTTCTTTGTGCTTATCACCGATGGCAACGGCGGCAATGCGCTCGCCGCCACGATTATCTTT
>CAUFMB010000082.1 GCA_959026535.1 uncultured Collinsella sp.
CAAGCCCGTCCAGGGCGGCGGCGACCACGTGACGTTCTACGCCCAGTGGACCAAGAACGAGACGCCTGCCGTCCAGACCCACAAGGTCAATTTCTACGTTAATGGTTCCATCACCACTGTTGAGGTCGAGGACGGCAAGACTGTTGCTCAGCCCAGCGATCCTTCCGTTGATGGCTTCAACTTTGTCGGCTGGTCTTCTTCCAAGGAGTCCTTCAAGAAGTTTGACTTCTCTACTCCTATCACCGAGGACACCACTGTCTACGCCTTCTTCACCGCTAAGACCCCCAAGTCCGATCCTTTGAAGAAGGGTGATGAGGGCAAGAAGCAGGTTGCTGCTGACAAGAAGGACGAGGCTAAGGCCAAGAAGAACGCCGCTGCCCTTCCTACCACTGGTGACCCGACCTTTGTTGTGACCTCCGCTGCCGCCCTTACCGGCGCTGTGGCTGTCGCTGTGGGCATGTACATGACCAAGCGTCGCGAGCACTAATCTCTACTAGTGTTTACCTCCGGGCTTAATTAGCCCAAACCTGTTAGCCGCGTGGGGACCCGACTCCCACGCGGCTTTTTTGTTTTAGTTATCTTGCGTGAGCATTGTCAGCTCTTGCATCCGTGTATAGATATCCGCGGCAAATAAAAGAGCGCCGCTGCGATGTGTGCAGCGGCGCTCTTTTGCGTTGATTCTTGTTGGGCGAGCTCGGCCCTAGGCCAGCGCGCGTACGTTCGAAGAGATCTTCAGCACCAAAAACTCGGTCGAGGAGCCCAGCTTGAGCAGGTCGCCGTCGTGGATAGGAATCTGCTTGCCCTCGTCATCGGCGGTGCGCAGCGAGCGCGGCTTTTCGATAACGGTGGTCGCGCCGCTGCGTGTCACCAACACCGTTCCATTAGTGGAATGAAGGCCGCTTGCGAGCCATGTGCCGTTAGAAAACGCTACACGCAGGTGCCGGCGGGATACATCGGGTCCTACGTTGGTGATGGCGTTTCGGTCGTGTGCGAATGAGCCTAGAACCGTACCCTCGGGATCGAGGCTCAAGGGATAGATTGGCGGTAAGGCCGAGCCGTCTTTTGCAAGCCTGAGCAGCCCCAGTTTTGCAGGAGGTTCGTTGACCTTGTGGTTGGTATCCTGCGCCTGGACGACCTCGGTGGTCTCGAGCGTGCCAAAGGTCTGGGCTAGCTGCGTTATGGCAAAGTCTTTGACCTCGGAGGCGGCGGCATTGGGATTGGCCAGGCATCCACAGACCGTTAGCGCAAGGAGCTCCAAAAGGCACCGGTCGCTTTGCTTGAGGCCCGGCATGACGGCGATGCGGTCAAAGATATTGCGCAGGATGGAACCATCGAGCTCCCAGTGTTCGAGCGACGTTGCCATGCGCTCGAGGGCATGCGCCGTAATGGCTTGCTGGCGAGCGTTGGCGGCCGCTGGACCGCTGCCGCTGCCGATATTTACAGCGGCAGCCAAGTTCTGGACGCTCTGCGAAAAATCGGCAAACATCTCGGGGTCGATCTTGTCGGTGCCCGGAACGACGTGCACCACGCGTCGCGATAGGAACGTCTTTTCGGTAATGCGAAACCTTGGGGCCGGTTTGGAGCCCATCGGCTTGTCCGAAATCAAGATGCGCGCCGCTTCGCGATTATTGATCTGCAGGTCGCACTTAAGGAAATCAAAGAGCACCTCGGAAGGTGTTTCCGCACGCATGATGCAAGGCTCCTTTCTGGTATCCGGGGAAGGTGTTAGATGCAAAAGCCGGGCAGGACATAGGTCATTTGGTCCGGTTTATTTCCGGGCGTTGCCCAGCTAAACACGTCGCCGTCTTTCCCAACGCGGTTAAAGTACGTCGAGTCAGCGCCTTCGCTGCAGTCGGCGCTGGGGGTGCGCTCCCAGTAGCAGATCTTTTGGCCGGCGACGGTGCGGATCATGGCATCATTGGTGGTCAGACCGCTCACACTCTGCTCGCGATAGAGCTGGTACTGCTCGCCTTCTCCGTTGTAGAGGTCAGAAAGGTACTCGCAGCCTTCTGTGAACGTTTCGGGCGCTTGGTAGCCGCACAGCTCGCTCATGGACGGCAGCCAGAGCATGTCGTCGGTGGCGGTGATGCTGGAGACGTCTTTAGTGGCGCCGGTGTTGTTGGTAAGCTTTCGCACCGGGCGGATCTGATTACGGAGATCGTCGGGCAGCGTAGCCATGCCCTTGTCCGCCAACCATTCGCGAAGCGACGATTGCTCCCAACCGCCCGTAGCGGCGCTGTCATTTACGGCGCGCATGGCGATGGGGGTACGGAACATAAAGGTGATGCCCGCGGGGAGGCCGTCATCGGTGAGCGTGTCTGCCTTAAAGCCCGCGATCTGGACTTGTGCCTTGGTGATCCCGTCGGAAAGCCTGACGGTCTTGGTGTTCTCGTTTTCGAGCGACTGCTTGCTGTTTACCAGGTGGTAGGTTTCGGCAATCTCGAGCGCCTTTTTGTTGGAAGATGTCTCTTGGATTTTGCGGGAGATCAGGGCGAGTTCTTCCCAGGTGTAATCGTCGAGTGACGGCTTGATGCCATGCGACAGGTCGATGAGCCCCCAGCACCCCGTGGCAAGGGCAGAAGCTGCGATGCCGGCAACGCAGACGCCGCCGAGCGCGAGCGCAGCGCGACGCGAGATGAGCGGGTGGCGCGTCTGAGCCTTGTCGGAGCCGGAAGGCTTCGGTTGCTGGCTAAAGTCGACAGGTGCGGGCAGCGGCGTGCGCGGCTCAAAATCGATGTCCTTAATCCAGGCATCGATTTTGCCGACAATCGTAGACAGCGGCGCGCGCTGGGACTGCTCGTTATGGATGCCGCTCATAATGACATCGACGAGCTTTTGGTCGCCGGGAAAGCGCGCCTCGAGCGGCTCGGGCTCGTGCTCGATCTTGTACAGGTAGGGCGACTGGTCCATATGCTCGTTTAGGCGATATGGCGTGTGACCGGCATAGAGCGTGTAGAGCACGCTGCAGAGCTCATATGTATCGATGCTGGGCGACGTGCGAAGCGGCGCCAGCTCGGGGATGTCGTTGGAGAGCATCTCGGGCGGGGCGAACTCAGGGGTGCCGTTGCGCCAGATGCCAGTCGACATGGTAAAAGAGGGGTCCGAGCGCTTGATGCTCGAGCTGCCCAGATCGACCAGGCAAAGGTCAAAACTGCAGTGTGCAATCTGCTGGGCAAGGGGCCGGCGCGTCGTGCGAATAATGATGTTGCGCAAGGAGATATCACGGTGCACAAAAGGTACATCGAGCATTTGGGCACTCAGGAGGATCTCTCCCAGGCGTTTTCCAATCGCGGCGACGGTGTTTGCGGGAATGCGGCCGCCCTCGGCGGGGTCGGTTAGCTCTGCCACGGCATCGCGAAGGGGCAGGCCCTCAATCCACTCCATAAGGATGGCCGGTACGGAGCCGGTATAACCGTAGCCATAGGTTTTGGGAAAGCCGCCCAACAG
>CAUFMB010000083.1 GCA_959026535.1 uncultured Collinsella sp.
CCCGTGGGTTATACCCTAAGAGCAAACCACCCTTTTTAAGGGTGGTTCTGATTGCGGAACTCGCGATCGATGTTGCCCCATACGCCCGCCCAGGTCCTTGGGTAACGCTGCTTGCGAACGTCGCTCTGCTCGTTCGCTTTTTGATCTGGAGAGCCGGGTGGGCTGATATATATGGACAAGGGGCTCCCCCGTTGGTGGACGGGGGAGCCCCTTGTTGCGTTTGGGTTGTTGGTGCGATCTACAGATGCGAGACGATCAGTTCCATCTTGCCTTCGAGGTCGATGGAGCTGACGGTGTTCGGGGCCAGCAGGTGGCTTCCCTTGTGGACGGGGTCGCCGCAGACGGTGCCTTCGCCGTCGATGACCGACAGGCACATGAAGGGCCAGCGCTGGTCGATGGTTTTGCTGCCGTCGACGCGCACGCGATCGACGGTGTAGCAGGGGTTGGACTCGAGCTCGGTCACGCCGTCCACCTCGGGCGCGGTCACCGTGCCGTCGGTCGGAGCCTGAGCATCAAAGTCGATGCAGTCGAGGCTCTGCTCAATGTGCAGCGGGCGCAGGTTGCCGTCGGTGCCGGGACGGTCGTAGTCGTACAGACGATACGTCACGTCGCTCGACTGCTGCGTCTCCAAAATGAGCGTGCCGGTCTTGATGGCGTGCACGGTACCGGAATCAATCTGGAAAAAGTCGCCCTTGTGAATCGGCAACACGTTGAGCATGTCGTCCCAACGTCCTTCCTCGATCATTTGTGCGGCCTCGGCGCGGTCGTGCGCGCGCTGGCCGACAATGATCGTGGCACCGGGCTCGCAGTCCAGCACATACCAACACTCGGTTTTGCCCAGGCTACCGTTCTCGTGCTCGGCAGCGTACTCGTCGTTGGGATGAATCTGGATCGAAAGGTCGTCCTTGGCGTCCAGAATCTTAATGAGCAGCGGGAACTCCTTGCCCTCGCAGTTGCCAAAGAGCTCGCGATGCTCGGCCCACAGCCACGACAGCGTGTGGCCGGCATACGGGCCCTCCGCAATCTGGCAGTCGCCGTTGGGGTGGGCCGAGATGGCCCAGCACTCACCGATGGGGCCATCGGGAATGTCGTAGCCAAATACGGTTTCGAGCTGGCGTCCGCCCCAGATCTTCTCGTGGAAGATCGGCATCAGCTTAATCAAATCGGACATGTTCATACCCCCATTGTGTTGCGCGGGCGCTGCGTAAAACTGTTCAAAGCGAGCGCCCGGATGACTACAAAAACCTATGCCAACGTTACGTTGTGCAACTCAAAGCGGTCGCCAACGTTGCGCGAGACCGAATACTCAAAGGCCGCGCCGCTGTCCAAAAAGCCAATCTGGGTGAGCTCGAGCAGGGGAGAGCCAGGTTTGGTGTCCAGGCGATCGGCTTCTTCCTCGGTTGCTGCCACGGCGCGAATGGTGCGGTGGAAGCTCGAAATCTTCAGCCCGCATTGCTCGCGGATAAAGCGGTAGACCGATCCGTACAGGTCCTTCTTTTTAAGGCCTGGAATCAGCTCGAGCGGCATGTAGGTGTACTCGATAACGATGGGCTTCTCATCGGCCTGACGCACGCGCACGATGTGATAGGCAAAGTCATCCTCGGCAATTCCCAGCTGGGCTGCGATGTCCGCTGGTGGATTAACAATCGAGAAATCGTAGACCACCGAGGTCACCTTCTCCCCGCGGTGCTCATACGAAAAACCCTGGGCACGGTCGTTTTTGCCCTGGAAAAACGCCTGGCCGGGAAGCCCCGCCGTGTCCTTAACGTAGGTACCCGATCCACGACGGCTGGTAATAAGACCTTCCTCGGTGATCTGCTCAATCGCTCGTTTGACGGTGATTTTGGAAACGCTATAGAGCTCACAGAACTCAACGACGGTGGGCAACTTATCGCCCGGCTTAAGGGCGCCGTCCTCGATGCTTCGACGGATATCTGCAGCTATCGCCTCGTATTTGGGAATCAAGGAACCTCCTTTCCAACTTGATTGAGAATAAAAGAAAGTATAGTCAACACCTAAGTATCTCTATTGAGTTATTGAAAAGTTCGAGAAAGATAAAATTAAAAGTCGCCCCGCTTGTAAAATTAGAGCGTTTTAAATGATAAACATCTGAGTAGTGTCGTGTTGAGAAATGATCGGTCCGAGGACGGGGCCGAACCGATATAACACCCAGCGAACCGAATCTCGTACTCTGCGCTTCCCCAGATAAAACCTGCCAAAACAAACCTGTCCTTTTTGGTAGGTTTTTGCCTTGGGAGCGGTACCATACAGGCAATGTTTAAACGAGAAAGGCGGGCTCCCATGGAACCTAAGCAGTATTACATCGGCATCGACGTCGGCGGCACCTCGGTCAAGGAGGGTCTGTTCGATGAGGACGGAAACCTGCTTGCCAAGGCCAGCGTGCCCACGCCTCCCATCGTTGACGCTGCGGGCTTTGCCGCGGTGACCGAGGCTATCGACCAGGTGGTCGCCAAGGCCCAGATTCCGCGCGCCTTTGTGGCGGGTATTGGCCTGGCCGTTCCGTGCCCCATCCCGGCATCGGGCGATGCCAAGGTCAAGGCCAACATTGCCATTAACCTGCCCGAGCTGAGAGTCGCCATTCAGGAGCACTGCCCCGACGCGGTCGTTAAGTACGAGAACGATGCCAACGCCGCTGCCATGGGCGAGGCCTGGCTCGGCTCTGCCAAGGGCGTACAGAACGTGGTGATGGTCACCATTGGTACCGGCGTGGGCGGCGGTGTTATCGTTAACGGTGACGTGGTATCGGGCGTTGTGGGCGCCGGCGGCGAGATTGGCCACATGTGCCTGAATCCGGCTGAGGAGCGTACCTGCGGCTGCGGCGGCCATGGCCACCTGGAGCAGTATTCTAGCGCCACCGGTGTGGTGAGCAACTACCTTGCCGAGTGCAAGAAGGCGGGTGTCGAGCCCATCGAGCTCACCGGCCCCTCAGATTCCAAGGACGTGTTCCAGGCCTGCCGCGAGGGTGACAAGCTCGCGCTTGCCGCGGCCGATACCATGGCCGACTATCTCGGCCGCGCACTGGCGCTTATTGCCAACGTGGTTGATCCCGAGATGTTCCTCATCGGCGGCGGCGCCTCCGCCTCGGCCGATGTCTACCTCGACAAGGTTCGCGAGCACTTTAAGCAGTACGCGCTTTCCGCCTCGCGCGAGACGCCCATTAAGGTCGCTTCGCTCGGAAACGACGCCGGTATCATCGGTGCCGCCTACGTAGCCCTGCGCGCCGCCGGCAAATAGTCGGTACAGGAGGGCGGGTGGTACAAGGGGACAGACTTCGCCCCATTACAGTCTGAAATAGGCCATCGATAAATTTCGATGGCGAGCATTCGGC
>CAUFMB010000084.1 GCA_959026535.1 uncultured Collinsella sp.
CTGGTCATGCCGCCGAAGTTGAAAGGCAGATTGCCGCGCTGGCGGGTTTGCAGCGGCAACTGGTTACGCGGTTTGGTAAAACCGCGTCACCCCTAAGGCCGCTGGCCCATGCCACCCTCGAGGGTGACGGTCTCGCCGTTCATGTACTTAAAGTCGGGACCGCAGAGCTGAACGACCACGCGGCCGATCTCCTTCTCGACGTCGCCGTAGTGGCCTGCCGGCGGCATGTGGACGTTGGCCTTGAAAGCCTCGGGGTAAGCATCCTGGAAGTTCTCGAGCGCAGCGGTCCAAGCAAGCGGGCAAACGATATTGACGTTGATGCCGTCCTTGCCCCACTCGTTGGCGGCAACGCGGGTCAGGCCGCGGATGCCCTCCTTGGCGGCAGCATAGCTGCACTGGCCATAGTTGCCAAACAGGCCGGCGCCCGAGGCAAAGTTGACCACGGAGCCCTTGGTCTCCTTCAGGTGCGGATAGGCCTTCTGCATGTACAGATAGGTAGCATACAGACCGGAGTAAATGGCCAGGTTAAACTGATCCATGGTGTGATCGGCGATGGTCACACCCGAGGCGCTGGCCTGAGCATTGTTGACGACGGCGTCGATGCGGCCGAACTCCTCAATGGCCTTGTCGATGACGTTCTGGACAACGGCCTCGTTATCCTGGCCAGCCGAGACATCGGCCTGAACAGGCAGAACCTTGACACCGTACTCGGCCTCGAGAGACTCCTTGGCGGCCTCGAGCTTGGCGACGTTGCGGCCGGTGATGACGAGGTTCGCGCCCTCCTTGGCAAATGCGATATCGATGCCGTAGCCGATGGAGCCAGCGGAACCGTCCTTAAGCGTGGCCTTGCCGCCGCCGGTGACGATCACGGTCTTACCAGTGAAAAGTCCCATACAAAGTCCTTTCAAATCGCGACGGGCACGCCCGCCGACTGCGCGTATCCAACTTCACGCGCCAAAAGCTGAGATGCAACTTTAGCGTGTTCAAGCGAAAATAAAAGACCGCGGTAGGCGAACGGCACCACGTCGTTCGGCGAAGGGATTGTCAAGTACAAACTGGATAAAGCGGCCGAGTTATCGTTATCAGATCGAGCCATCGAACACGTTTTGAAACTTTGCTGCAGCGCGTGGGATGTCGGCGCGAGACTTTATCATAGGGTGACAAACAACGATGAGGAGCACATGCCTATGACAGACGAGCTGGACCCCCAGACTCAGCAGCATATTGATCATTCCGAAGACGCCGTCGACGACTGCGATACTCCTACCTGCGTCGACGCCTCCACCGATGCGCCCGCCACCGCAGATGCGCACGCCGGTGCGGATAAGGCAACAGACACAGACGATACTGTCGAGCATGATGAAAGCGAGCAGCCGGAGCCGAGCGATGCCGAACCTGACACGGACCCCGCCCCGCAAGCAGCGGGCCCCATCGAGGTGTCTTCGGAAGAAGAGCTCGATGCCGTCATGGACTCCATGATGGATGCCGTCAAAGCGATGAAAGACGCCGTGGCCGACGCTGACGTTGAGGCCGAGGAAGAGGAGGCTGCCGAGGCGGCCTCGACCTTTGTACCCGGCGAGACTCCGGTTGCCGACCAGGGCAGCACCATGCCCTCGTTTCTGCAGCTCGAGCACCCCACGATTGGCGCCGATGCGGTCGACCCGCACGCAGCAGGCTTTTCTGTGGTCGAGGGCGGCACCGGCAACATCTCCGTGCCGCAGGCTGCCGATGCGGATGCTGCTGACACCGCTCGCCCGACCGCCTCGCACTCCCCTGCCGCGAACCGCGATCTGGGGACCGCTGTCTCGAACACCGCGAACGCCGTGGGCACCTTTATCGCCCAGGGCGCCTCGGCCATGCGCGAGATGAACGCCGCGAAAAAGGCACTTGCCGATGCCCGCGCCCACCTGGCCGAACTTGAGCAGCGCATTGCCGATCAGGCCGAGGAACTCGAGACGCGCCAGGATATCGCAGGCCGCTACGACCAGATCGTCGCCGACCAGCGCCAGGCGATTGCCACGGCCCAAAAGACTGCAGCGGCCGCCGAGATTGACCGTGATGCCCACGCCGCCAAAGCGACAGAGCTCAAGGGTCAGTTCGAACAAATGAAGACAGAGGATGACGCGACTGAGCT
Source organism: uncultured Collinsella sp. (assembly GCA_959026535.1). Taxonomy (GTDB): domain Bacteria; phylum Actinomycetota; class Coriobacteriia; order Coriobacteriales; family Coriobacteriaceae; genus Collinsella. The sequence goes on from CAUFMB010000084.1 coordinate 2,135, forward strand.
CCGCCTGAAGGCCGCGCTCGACGCCGTGGAGGCCCGCGAGGCGAGCTCTCGCGAGACCGGCAACCGCCTCGTTCGACGTCTTGAGGATTCCAAGCGCATCCGCGACAAGGTGAAGGCCGAGCGAGACGCCGGCATTGCCGCCGCACAACAAACCGTCGACGCCACGCGCGCCCAGCTCGAGACGCTGCGTCATGAGTATGCCGAGCTGCAACGCAATCCCTCGGCAAATCCCGCCAGCTATACGGTGCGCACCAGCGAGCTCTCGATGCAGATCTCCGACACGGCAGATGCCCTGCGTAAAGCCGAAGAAGATGTCCCGCGCATCACCGCCGACCTTGAGCACTCGCTTGCCGCAGCCGAGCAGGCCGTCGAGCAGGCTCAAGCCCCCATTGCCGAAGCCAAACGCGCGCACCAAGCCGTGACGACTGAGGCTGATGCCGCGCGCGACGAGCTGCAGACGGCGAAGACTGCCGCCGCGACGCGCCAGCGCGAACTGCGCGAGAAGATCGCTGCCGAGGACAAGGCACGCCGCGACCAAGAGCAGAGCATCGCCAACGCCCAAGCAGATGCCGCGCATGCGCAGTCGATTATCGAACAGGCGACCGAGGTACACGACCACCCAGAGATCACTGAGTCGCTTGCAGGGTCCTTGGCCCGAGACAAAGCCGAACACGCCGAGACCGAGCGAGAAGTCGCCCAGCTCGAGGCCACCGAGGACGCGGTGCGCGAGCGTACCCGCGACTCACGCATCAAATTCACCGGCGCCATCGTCTGCATCATCGCCGCAATCCTAGTGATTATCGCAATCTGGCTGTTCGCGAGCAAGTAAACCAGCTTCCAAAAACGCCCCAACGCAGTTGCGGTGAGATAGTTCCTATTTAGCCTTCAAAAAGGCAAATTCAAGAACTATCTCACCGCAACTTATTAGATTGATGCAAGGTAGTCATTGGGGACGTTCTTAAACGACTAGTCGAACAAGAACGTCCCCAATGACTACATCGACAACCAAAGAAACGCCGATGTTATGGCAG
>CAUFMB010000085.1 GCA_959026535.1 uncultured Collinsella sp.
TGGGGCCAGGCCCGATTTTGCCTCTTGACAATGTCCTGCTCATATTAAAAGGAACGTCCCCATCTGCCGGATTAGGAGAGACTCTCCAGCACGCGACGGAGCTCCTGCTGGACGGCGTGGTCGCGGTTGCAGCCCACGATGCGGTCGGCAACCGCCTTGAGCGCAGGACGCGCGTTTTCCATCGCGCAGCCCGTGCCGACAAAGCGAATGATCTCGTAGTCGTTCATCGAGTCGCCAAACGCCATGACCTCGTCGCGACCAATGCCGTAATGCTCCGCGAGCTGCGCGATACCCGAGGCCTTCGACACACCAGGCTGCATGGCATCGATCCACGCGTTGCCCGAAGGCGCAAAAGTAAAGAGCTGACCAAGTTCGCGCTGTAGCACGTACGCACTGTCCATAACCGCACTGTCATCGCAAAAGATACTCGCTTTGATAATATTTACGCTGGGATCGGGCAGCTCCCAAATACGCTCGGCATTGGGAAGGTCCTTATCGACCTCACGCACGAACTTGCACTCGTCATCGAGCAGGAAGGACTTGGTTCGGTCAAAGAGCGCAAGATGCAGATTGGGGAACGTCCTGACGGCTTGGGCGAGCCTTCGAATCGCCAGGTGGGAATACACCTCACGGTCTACCATCTTACCGTCGGCGTAGACCTGGGCGCCGTTAGCGGCGACAAAGTCCATCTTGTCGCGAACGGGCGCAAAGAACTCGCACAGGCGATCGTAGCGACGACCTGACGATGCGGCGAAATGCACGCCATGCTCGTGTAGCGCCAGAATCAGTTCGTAGGTCTCGGGAGGCACCTGGCCGTTTTCGTCAAGCAGTGTGCCGTCCATATCGGATGCAATCAGTTTAAACATAGAAAAGCTCCCTTCGGGCTTGATGGAATCGGACGTATATCCAAAATCACCGTACCCAAAGGGAGCTCAAATAAGACTCCGCGGGCGTAAACGTTACAAGGACCTGGCAAATAGCTCACACATGCCAGAGGTCCTACGGTCGCGGCGCCAGGCGACACGTCACCCCAACGACCAGTCGTTTAAGAACGTCCCCGATGACTAGTCCGCGTAGGTGAAGGTCGTGACGTCGAACATGCCCTCGGGGCGGATGCGGAGCGTCGGGATGACCGGCAGGGGCAGGAAGATGATGCCCATGATGGGATCGAGCGGCGGCTCAATACCCATGGCACGTGCCTTGACCATAAAGTCGTCGTGCTGCGCGGCAACGTCCTCGGCCGTGCCTTCGCTCATCAGGCCACCGAGCGCCAGCGGAATGCGCGCCACGACCTCGCCGTTGCGCACTAGCACGTGACCACCCTGGCCCACGGCCTCAACAGCGGCCATCATATCGGCGGCGTTGTCGCCCACCACGCACACGTTGTGCGAGTCGTGGCCGATCGTGGAGGCAATGGCGCCGCCCGTGATAGTGAAACCGCGCACCCAGCCTCGACCGATGTGCTTGCCGACCAGGCTCAGGCCAGCGGGGCCATCGCCATCGACGCCCTCGGCCTGCAGCGACACGCCGCGGCCATGGCGCTCAATCAGCATAATGCGACGCAAGTCCTCGTCAGTCTCGGGACGGACCATACCCGTGATGGCCTTACCCGGCACCACGTCAATCACAGCCTCGCCCGGCTTAAAGGCATAGTCGAACACGTCGAGCGATAGCTTCGGCAGCTTAACGGAAGCGCGCAGCTCGTCGGCAAGGGCCGCGACCTCGGCCATCTCGGGTGCGATCTCGCCCACAAAGGTGCCGTCCTGCGCCACCAGAGCACCGGCGGCATATACGCGATGCGGAGCCGTGGCAAACGTCAGGTCATTGAGCACCAGCAGGTCGGCACGCTTGCCCGGGGCGATTGCGCCGCAGAGCTCGTGCGGGTCGCGGCAGCCGTGGTCCAGGCCAAATGCCTCAGCCGTGGAAAGGGACGCCATGGAGATGGCGACCACCGGGTCGACGCCGACCTCGATGGCCACGCGGCAGGCATTGTCGATCATGCCGGTCGAAAGAGCATCGGAGGGAGCGCGGTCGTCGGTCGCAAAGCAGCAGCGGCGGGCGCGCGCGGGATTCTCCAGCAGCATCGGCGATAGATTGGCCAGGTCATGGCTGCACGTGCCTTCACGCAGCATCACATACATGCCGCGAGATAGCTTGTCGAGTGCCTCCTCGGGAATCGTCGACTCGTGGTCGGCGATAATGCCCGCTGCGGCATAGGCATTGAGGTCCTTACCGGCAACGAGCGGCGCGTGGCCGTCAACCTGCTTGGACGGCGTCTGGTTGGCAGCATCGATGCGAGCACAGGTCTCGGGGTCGGCCATAAAGACGCCCGGCAGGTTCATCATTTCGCCCAGACCAAAGACATCACCCGGATATTCGGCAAAAAACGCCTGCATATCGGCAGCGGTGATGACGGCACCGGCCTGCTCGTCGGGCAGTGCGGGCACGCACGAGGGCATCATGTACTTGATGGAAATAGGAGCGCGACGACCGTCCTCGATCATAAAGCGCAGGCCGTCGAGCCCCGCCACGTTGGCAATCTCGTGGCTGTCGGCAATGGCAGTAGTGGTACCGCGCGTCGCCGCCATGCGCGCATACTCGGCAGGGCGGATGTTCGAAGACTCGATATGCAAGTGTCCGTCAATAAAACCGGGGGCAAGATAGCGGCCCTGGCAATCGATGACCTCGGTAGCCTCATACGTACCGGCGGCATCGTCGCGACCATCGTAGAGCACACCGACGATCACGCCATCCTTGACGGCAACACTACCGGGCGCTACGCGTTGGCCGTACACATCGACGATCTGCGCGTTGGCAAACAGCGTGTCGACGGGCACGCGACCCTCGGCGGCCTCGATCACAGACCTCATGACCTCAACGGACATACATACTCCTTTAACCGTAGAAAAAAGCTGCGGAGCGGACGGGCCTTCACCGCAGCAAGCCAATAACAATTGTATGCCCAAAAGAAGGCCGCCGATAACACCCCTTCCGCTTAACGGTAAGCGCCCAAAAGTAGTCGTTGGGGACGTTCTTAAACGACTAGTCATTAAAGAACGTCCCCAATGACTACTTGCGACCAAGGCAACGCCGATGTCTTGGCAACGACAGACACTATGACCCAATCCGAGGGCACTGAAAAGATAGGAGCCCCCGCTCG
>CAUFMB010000086.1 GCA_959026535.1 uncultured Collinsella sp.
ACACATGTATGTCAATCCTGGTCTAACAGAGCCTTTTTTAATCCCCGTCCCAGAAAAATCATCCCAAAAAGACTACCTTGCGAAAAAGCGCACGCCAAAGGACGTGTCCTCGCAGGCGACAATGCGGCGGTCGCGCAGAATGGTTCGCACGTAATACCAGTCGCCCACACAGCCCGACAAGTGCAGACCAGCCGCCAGGTAGCACAGCAGCGGATAGCCCGAGAGCGCAAACCCTAGGGCAAACGCCGCCGTCACAACAACCGTCGGCGCCAGGCAAACCGCCACGTACCGCCGGCGCGAATACACCACGCCCTCGGCGCAGGCATATATCATCGCCGTCTCGCGATTTGCCCCAAAGGTCACCTGCGCGCCCGCAGGCGCCAGCAGCTTAAAAAACACGCCGTGCACCAACTCGTGCACGGCAAATGACGCCGCCGAAACCGCAGCCAAGCCGACTATCCAGCCCAAGACCGTGGTCCAGCCGCCCGCGTCAGCCGCATCCAAGTCCGCAGGACCACCCAGCAGCATAAACACCGGCACCAGGCACACGGCAAATGCGCCGAGCACGGCCACCCCCCACACAAAGCAGGCGTGCAGAAAATCCTCGTCCTCAAACGCATGTATGTTGGAAATCTCATTCATAGCATCTTAGGATAGCGCCCCTGCCACGTACCCGTCCGCATGTGCGATAATGTCGAACGATATGCACGAATTGACCACCGCGTCGCCAGGCCTTGCGCCCAGCCGCGCCCTTACCATATGCGAAGGAGTCCCATGGCATCCAAATACTCCATGAACGACCGTCCCAGATGGCCTCGCCGCGCCATCGTTACCGCCGGCGAGCCCTACGGCAACAAGGGCCTTCACTTTGGCCACGTCGGCGGCGTCTTTGTCCCGGCCGACTTCTTCGCCCGCTTCCTGCGCGACCGCCTGGGCCGCGAGAATGTCATCTTCACCTCGGGAACCGACTGCTACGGATCGCCCATCATGGAGAGCTACCGCAAGCTCAAGGAGAACGAGGGCTACGACAAGTCCATTAGCGAGTACGTCGAGTCCAACCACTCCCGCCAGGCCACGACCCTCAACAACTACAACATCAGCTGCGACATCTACGGCGGCTCGGGCCTTGAGCCGGCGGCCCAGATTCACAACGAGGTGACCGCCGAGATTATCGAGCGCCTGCACGAGCAGGGCACCATCTCCAAACGCTCCACGCTGCAGTTCTACGACGCCAAGGCCGGCACGTTCCTCAACGGCCGCCAGGTGATTGGCCGCTGCCCCATCCAGGGCTGCAAGTCCGAGAAGGCCTATGCCGACGAGTGCGACCTAGGTCACCAGTTTGAGCCCGAGGAGCTCATCGCGCCCAAGAGCCAGCTCACCGGCGAGGTGCCCGAGCTGCGCCCGGTCGACAACCTCTACTTCGACCTGCCGGCCTACCTCGACTTTATGAAGACCTACACCGCCAAGCTCGCCCAGAACCCGCAGGTTCGCTCCGTGGTCTCCAAGACCATGGAAGAGTGGCTGCTGCCGGCACAGCTCTACATCCAGAACAAGTTCCGTGAGGCCTTCGACGCCGTCGAGGACCAGCTGCCCGAGCACACCGTGCTGGAGCCCGAGGGCAACAAGAGCAGCTTTACCGTCACCTTCCCCAGCTGGAAGGAGCGCGACGACGCCCACGCGGTGCTCGCCAACGGCGGCGTGCGCTTCCGTAGCGGCAAGGCGCTCGTGCCCTTCCGCATCACCGGCAACATCGACTGGGGCGTTCCGGTGCCCGAGGTCGACGGCGTGAACGACGTCACCTGCTGGTGCTGGCCCGAGAGCCTGTGGGCGCCCATCAGCTACACCCGCACCGTGCTCGCACGCGATGCCAAGGCCGCCGGCGTGACCGAGGGCGTCGCAGCCCAGGATGCCGCCCTCATGGGCGAGCCCGCCGCCGATTCCACGCAGGTCCCCGCGCCCACCTACCAGCACAGCTCGCTCGACTGGCGCGACTGGTGGTGCTCTGACGACGCTCAGATCTACCAGTTCATCGGTCAGGACAACATCTATTTCTACTGCATCGCGCAGACCGCCATGTGGGAGGCCCTGGGTTGGGACCTTACGCAGAGCACCGTCAGCGCCTGCTACCACCTGCTCTACATGGGCAAAAAGGCCAGCTCGTCCTCGCAGACGCCTCCCCCGCCGGCAGACGACCTGCTCAACCACTACACCTGCGAGCAGATGCGCGCGCATTGGCTGTCGCTCGGCCTGTCCGAGAAGCCGGTGAGCTTTAGCCCCAAGGCATACGACACCCGCGTGACCAGCAAGGACAAGGACGGCAACGAGGTACGCGCCTGCGACGACAAGCGCGTTATCGATCCGGCCCTTAAGGAGAGCGCCCTTTTGACCGGCGTCTTCAACCGCCTGGCCCGCAGCTGCTTCTACGGCGTCGCCGTCAAGGAGGGCGACGGGAGCCCGTACCGCAACGGCTGCATCCCCGCCGGTGCTGCCTCCACCACCGTGGTCGAAGCCGCCGAGCAGGCAGCCCTCGCCTTTGAGCAGGCCATGTACAAGTTCGAGACGCACCGCGCACTCGCCGTGTGCGACGACTACCTGCGTGCCGCCAACAAGCGCTGGAGCGATGCCTCCAAGGCCGCCAACAAGCTCGAGGGCGAGCCGGCAAACGCCGCAATGACGCAGGCCCTCGTCGACGCCTTTACCGAGCTGCGCGTGGCGACCGTGCTCATGCACGGCATCGTCCCGGCCGGCTGCGAGCTCATCTGCGAGTACTTCGACGTCGATCCGGTCGCCTTCTTTAGCTGGGATAACATCTTTGCCTCCACGGACGAGTTCGTAGAGAGCCTGGGCGAGAAGCCCGGCGACCACCGCGTGAAGCCGCTGCCCCCGCGCTTCGACTTCTTCAGCAAGCACGAGAGCCAGTACTAAAGCACGCTAGTAGCAACGCGCCCGGGAATGATTATTCTGGGACGGGGATTAAAAAAGGCTCTGTTAGACCAGGATTGACATACATGTGT
>CAUFMB010000087.1 GCA_959026535.1 uncultured Collinsella sp.
AGATATGGCACCGTGGGGACACATGTATGTCAATCCTGGTCTAACAGAGCCAAACCGAAACTATCCAACGTGGTTTTTGGCACTTGAGTATTTCTTTATGGTCGATGGCCTGGTGCTGCTCATTACATTCGGAATGCTCGACCGGCGTAGGCTTCGACGTCGTTTTCCCGCGCTCGATCGGTATCGGGGGAGTGCTTTTGTCGAACTATGGTTCAAGGCGCTCGGGTTTATGTTTGCCGTCATGTGTGTCGTCGTTGTTATCGGCAACGCGACCGGTGTCGTCTCTTAGATAATCGAAAAGGGCCCCGTTTGGGGCCCCTTTGCAGTTGCACTTAAATACGGTTCATTTGATTGGCGACCTTGTTGTACCAGTCCTGCCACGTGGGCGGGCAGTACTTCTTGGCGGCTGCCGGGGTAAGTGTGGAACCATAGTTGGCGCCCAGGTAGGCAACGTGGGCGGAGACACCCTCGCTCCAGCTACCAAAGCTACGCCAACCACCGCCGCGGGCACTCCAGCCCCAGGCGTTATAGGAGCCGGCGCAATAAAGGCCCTTGCTGCTCTCGATGCAGGCGATGGCGGGGGACCAACGGGGATCGACGCCGGTATTCCAGGCGGCGACGGCAAAGTTGTAGCCCTGGCCTGCCATAGGGGAGCCGGCAAGGTAGTTATCGATGCGGCTCGTCCACTCGTTAATGAACGAGTCGTAATCGGAGTTACCGCTATTCGAGCTGTTCACCGTGGTGTCGATGGTGGTGTTGGCGTTGTTGGCCTGGCTGTTGGAGTTGTTGCCGCTTACGCCCTCGCCCGAGATCTTCTCGGCGGCAGCGGCCTTGTCGGCCTCGAGCTTTGCCAGCTCGGCAGCGTTTTCCTGTTCGGCCTTCGCTTGCGCCTCGCTGCGGAGCTGCTGAGCCTGCGCCAGTGCATCCTCGGCATTTTTCTGCTCGCCCTCAAGTTGAGACTTGGCCTGATCGAGCTCGGTTTTGTTCTGCTCGAGCTCGGTCTGCATCTTGTTAAGCTCTTCGATCTCGTCGACGCTCGAGCTCGTAATCTGGTTGGTGTATTTGCAGGTGGTGATAAAGTCGCCCAAGCTCTGCGTGTTCACCAGGAAGCTCACGATGGGGCTGGTGCCCTTCTGGTACTTATACAGATCGCGCATGGCGGAGCTTGCCTTGGCCTGCTGCTCGGGCAGCTCGGCCTCAATCTTATCGATGTTCGCCTCATTGGAGTCGATCTGCTTTTGCAGATCCTCGAGCTTGGTTCGGGCGTCGTTGTAGGCGCTCGTAGCGTCCTCGATTTTTTTCTGGGCGGCGGAAAGCTGATCCTGCGTTGCCTGCGAGGCGGCATAGGCCGCGACGGGGGAGAGCATCGGCGTGGCCGTCAGCGCGACGGCGAGCGCGGCGCTCGTGATGATACGAGCCGGCTTCGACGCGACGAGCGCTGCGGTGCGATGGTTCGAATGCTGCATCCAGTCCCTCTGCAATCAATCGTAGGTTATTGGTCGAGGTGTATTCTACTACTGCTTTCGACCTCAACTTGAACCTTAAAGGTTCTAAAGGGTCAAGTTAAACTTGAGGCTTTAGCCTTGACCTGCGGGAATGGTGAATTGTTGAGAAACCATAGAGTTAAACTTTAACGTTACGGCACCCTGTTGCAACGGGATTTTTGGCTGTAAAAGCTACCTTAACGTGGGGTTTTGCAACTACAGGGTTCCTTCGCGACGAGCCCGCTCCACCTCTTTGAGTGCCTCGGCGGGAGTGAAGGAACAGGTGCCGTCGCCGAGCCTGACCACCTGGACGTCGTCACCGACATGGACTTCTCCGCCCTGCAGCACGACGCCAAAAATGCCCTCGTGGGGGAAGATACAGTCGCCGGCGAGATAGTAGATGGCACAGCGTGTGTGACAGACTTTGCCGATCTGGCTGATTTCGACGAGCACTTCGCTACCGAGTTTGAGCTGCGTGCCCAAGGGGAGTGAGAGCAGGTTGATGCCCTGGGTGGTGAAGTTCTCGCCAAAGTCGCCCTCGTGCACATCGAGCCCGCGCGCCTGCGCCGTCTGGATAGACTCTGCAGCTAAAAAGGAAATCTGGCGGTGCCAATGCCCGGCGTGCGCATCGGAGGCGAGGCCAAACTGCTCGATGACGGTGTCGTGCCCGTCGGCGACGGGTGACTTATGCGTGCCTTTGTGCTCCGACGTGTTGATTGAGACGATGCGGGCAGGCCCGTTGTAGGCATCTTTTGCGGTGTGTAGGGGAGCTGCCGTCCGGGCCCGATCCGTAAGTTCGCGCTTTGCGGCGTCAATGATGGGGTTGTTGATCGGATGAACCTGGGGCACAGTGTACCTTTCGACGGGGCGGGCAACATGTTGAATCCTACAACAACGGTGGGTTCATTGCCCGTTGTCGTACACCGGTGATCGCCGCCTTCGTGCTGGATAATTACGCCGATGGTTGATTTCTGATCTCAACCGAACACATTGAGCTGATGGCTCGCTCCCGCAGTTAGCCGAACGCCCCCGCGGCCCCTCCTGGGGTCCGGGGGCGCCGTTTTCCCAGTTGAAGGAACGGTGGAGATGTGTTTCGATGGGTCCGGTGGCCATGCTCCGCCCGCCGCCCGGCACCTCTTCCCAGACTCAGCCGGACGGTCGGTCCGTCTATTCCGTTTTTCCTTCTAGGCTAGGCCAGCGGGGCATCGCCCCTCTCGGCGCGCGCCCTCTCGATGAGCCCCGGCGTCAGGTCGAGGTCGACGAGCGCCACGTCCTCCACGCCGTAGGCGTCCAGCAGCGCCGCCGCGTCCTCCCCGAGCATCGCCCTGAAGGCGCGCGCGGGCGTCGAGAAGCCGAGCGCGCCGC
>CAUFMB010000088.1 GCA_959026535.1 uncultured Collinsella sp.
GTGCGGCGCGCGTGTCGTTGGCCATGGGGCACAGCGGCATGCGGTAGTTTGCCTCGATCATACCCATCTGGGCGAGCGCTTCTTTAACGGGGATGGGATTGACCTCACTAAAGAGGGCGTTGATGAGCGGCTGGCCGGCAATTTGAATATCGCGGGCACGTACCACGTCGCCGTCCAGATAGGCGCGGCACATGTCATGCACGAGCTGCGGCTGAACGTCGGCCCACACACTGATGGTGCCCGAGGCACCCAGGCTCATGAGCGGCACGGTGAGCGCGTCCTCGCCCGAGTACATGCGGAAGTCGTCGGACAACAGGTGGGCAATCTTGGCCGCGTAGGCGACGTTGCCCGAGGCTTCCTTAATACCCATGATGTTGGGGTGCGCGGCCAAGCGCTCTACGTTGCGCTCGCTGATGCCGCAGCCGCAGCGGCCGGGGATGTTGTACAGGATGCAGGGGATGTCCACAGCATCGGCGACGGTCTTAAAGTGCTGATAGATACCCTCTTCATTGGACTTGTTGTAGTAGGGGGTAATGAGCAGCAGACCATCGGCGCCCAAGCCCTGGTAGGTGAGCGATTTGGTGAGCATCGTCTGCGTGGAGTTGGAGCCCGAGCCGGCGATGACGGGGACGCGTCCTGCAACCTGCTTGACCACGGCGGCGACGACGGAGTTGTCCTCGTCATCGGTCATCGTGGCGCTCTCGCCGGTGGTGCCCAGGGTGAGGATGGCGTCGGTGCCGTTTTGCAGGTGGAAATCGACAAGGTGCTCGAGTGCGTCAAAGTCGACGCTGCCGTCCTTTTTAAACGGCGTGACGAGCGCGACGATTGAGCCCTCGAGATTGCGGATGTCCATGTTCTTCTCCTTCGCGTCCGCGATCTGGATGCGTTTGTTCCATTGGGCGGCGACTGCCAGGCGCTCGTCTTGGGCGCGACGACGGGCACTTTCGGCGCGCGACTTGGCCAGCAGCTCTCGGCCGCTCGGCAGCACGTCGAGCGTGGCAAAGTAATCGCCCGGGCGCTCGGCACGGCGGATGAGGTCGGCCGAGCCGTCGGGGCGCAGCAGGACCTCGGCGGAGCGCAGACGTCCGTTGTAGTTGTAGCCCATGGAGTAGCCGTGTGCGCCGGTATCGTGGATCACAAGCAGGTCGCCCATGTCGACATGCGGCAGCTCGCGATCGATGGCGAACTTGTCGTTGTTCTCGCACAGATTGCCCGTGATGTCGTAGGTGTTCGTGACCGGTGCTGCGGTCTTGTCGGGGCCGCCCGGCTGACCCATTACCGTAATGTGGTGGTAGGCGCCATACATGGCAGGGCGGATCAGATCGACGGCGCTTGCGTCGACACCGATATAGTCCTTGTAGATCTGCTTCTCGTGGATGGCCTTGGTGACCAGGCAGCCGTAGGGCCCCATCATAAAGCGGCCCATCTCGGTGCAGATCGCCACATCGCCCATGCCGGCGGGAACCAGGATCTCGTCGTAGGCCGCGTGTACCCCCTCGCCGATGGCGTGAATGTCGTTGGCCTGTTGCTCGGGCAAGTAGGGGATGCCCACACCGCCGGACAGATTGATAAAGGCGACATGTGAGCCGGTCTCACGCTCCAGGCGCACGGCAAGCTCAAAGAGGATGCGCGCGAGCTTGGGGTAGTAGTCGTTGGTGACGGTGTTGCTGGCAAGGAAGGCATGGATGCCAAAATTCTCGGCGCCCTTGGCCTTGAGCATGCGGAAAGCCTCAAAGAGCTGCTCGGTGGTCATGCCGTACTTGGAGTCGCCGGGGTTGTCCATAATGCCGTTAGAGAGCTGGAACAGGCCGCCTGGGTTAAAACGGCAGCTTACCGTCTTGGGGATGGGGCCCGCGACGCGCTCAAAGAACTCGATGTGACTGATGTCGTCAAAGTTGACGATGGCACCCAGTTTATCTGCAAGGGCAAAATCCGCCGCCGGCGTGTCGTTGGACGAGAACATGATGTCGTGTCCCGCGATGCCCAGTGAGCGGGCGATCATGAGCTCGGTATAGCTCGAGCAATCGCAGCCGCAGCCGTATTCGTTGAGAATGGAGATGAGCGCTGGGTTGGGATTGGCCTTGACGGCAAAGTATTCCTTAAAGCCCGGGTTCCATGCAAAGGCGTCGCGCACTTCTTGCATGTTGCGGCGGATGCCTGCCTCGTCGTATAGATGAAATGGCGTGGGGAACTGCTCGACGATATGCTCGAGCGTCTCCTTGTCCACAAACGGCTGCTTGGCCGCATACGCTTCGTTGGGGGTCAATGCCATGTCCCGTAAACCTCGCTATCCAGACGGCGCCATCTGCGCATCGAATCCGCATAGCGTGGACCCCATGTCCGGATAGCGCTCCCGCATTGCTGCAGACAGTCCTGCGGGTGTTTCCCGCAGGCCCACCAGGTTGTTCGTGCCCGAAAAACCCAGTTCGGCGGGTTTCGCCTCCCCACGGGGTCAAAGCCTGCCGGCTCGCCCGCGGTTCTTCGTGCCCGCGCCTCTATCAAGTGGTAACGACCCTACCACGTTGCACTTTACCAAACAAGAGTATTCGTATATAACGTTTAAAAAAGGCTCTGTTAGACCAGGATTGACATACATGTGTCCCCACGGTGCCAT